>JAWVDC010000025.1:0-35856 GCA_033857715.1 Gaiellaceae bacterium
GCTGCAGCTCCTTCCAACGTGGCGAGTGTGATGTGCTCGACGTCGCGCACCGGTAGCTGGAGGAAGCGCCGGCCGAGATCACGGAACGCCTCCGGGTCGCCGGTCGTGAGGAAGCGGTACTCGCCGACGCGATCGCGGGCGTTCTCGGCGCCCTTGCGCGCGAGTGTCTCCGCGACCTCGCGCGCTGTCTCCTCCGCCGAGAAGACGAGCGTCACGTCGCGGCCTAAGACGCGCTCGAAGATCTTGCTGAGGAGCGGATAGTGCGTGCAGCCGAGGATGACGGTGTCGACGCCCGCGGCCTGGAGCGGGGCGGCGTACTCGCGCACCGCCGCCTCGGTCGCCTCGCCGTACGGGTCGTCTCCCTCGATGAGCGGCACGAGCGCCGGGCACGCGACGGGATGGAACGAGACGCCGGCGTCGAGATCGTGGATCAGCCGCGCATAGCGTCCGGCCTCGACGGTGGCTTCCGTCGCGAGCAGCCCGACGCGGCGGTTGCGCGTCGCCTGCACGGCCGCGTGCGCCTCGGGCGTGATCACACCGACGATGGGAACCGCGAGCTCCTCCTGCAGCTGCGGGAGGGCCGCCGAGGTGGCGCTGTTGCACGCGACGACGATGAGCTTCACGTCCTGCTGCGCGAGGTAGCTCGCGATCTCCCGCGAGAAGCGGCGGATCTCCTCGAGCGGCCGCGGGCCGTACGGCAGGCGCGCATGGTCGCCGAGGAAGACGAAGTCCTCGCTCGGCATCGTCACGAGGCACTCGTGGAGGACGGTCAAGCCGCCGACTCCCGAGTCGAAGACACCAACGGCGCGAGGATCCATACGTCCATCGTAAACGGGGGCTAACGTGGGCCTGTGATTCGCAGCCGCGCTGCGCTCCTCGTTCTCGCCGCGGCGCTCGCCTTCGCGCCGGCGTCCGCCGCGGCGCGAGCCGATACGCCGACGACGCAGAGCATTGCCATCGAGATGTCCGACCACGTGCTGCTCGCATGCGGGCTGACGCTCCCGACGGGCTCGGCCCCCGCGGACGGGTGGCCCGGCGTGCTCCTCTTCCCCGGGCTCGGCAAGACGCACGCGACGATGGATGCGATGGCGGTCGCGAGCTTCGCGCCGGACGGGCTCGCCTCCCTCGCATGCGACGAGCGCGGCACGGGGGCCTCGGGCGGAAGCTTCGACCTCGCGGGGCCGAGGGACGTGCAGGACGTCCAGGACCTGCACGACTGGCTCGCGGCGCGCGCGGACGTCGTGGACGCCGAGATCGGCGCGTTCGGGATCTCGGTCGGTGGCGCGGAGGTATGGAACGCGGCAGCCGCCGGCGTCCCATTCCAGGCCATCGTCCCGGACGGGGCGTGGACGAGTCTCGCGCGGGCGCTGAAGCCGGGCGGCGTCGTCAAGAGCGCGCTCTTCGACGTGATCACGGCTCTCGGCCCGCCCGTGGGTTGGGACTCGGCTTCCGGCTTGGCCGCGCGCTCGTCGCGGAGCGTCCGACTCACCGGGCCGACGATCGACGTGCACGGACGCCACGACTTCCTCTTCGACCTCGACCAGGCGCGGTCGGGCTTCAACCGGCTCGACGGCTCACGCTTCCTCGAGATCGCGACGACACCCCGCGCGCTGCCGGACATCACGGGCTGGCTCTACGGCCACCTCGCCGGCGACCCGCCGCCGGTGAACAGCGTGAAGATCGGCACGCGGACGTACACCGGCCTCCCGAGATCGCGCTTCGCGAGCGTCAACCTTCCCGGCGCGACGACGCTGACGCCAGAGGCACGGGTGGCGCGAACGGTGCGGCTGACGGGCGGGCCGTTCACGACTTTCGGCGACGGCTCCGTCACCGTTCGCTACACCGGCGCGTCGAGCTGGGATCGCCTCGTCGCGACGGTCTCGCTCGCCGGCTCGACGACACCGCTGACCGACGGCGCGGCGCGGATCACCCAGTCCGCGGGCATCGTGAAGATCCGCCTCATGAACGAGATGGCCGTCGTCCCGCGCGGCAAGGCGATCGTCGTGAGGATTGGCGCGACCTCGCCCGACAGCCTCTTCGCGGACGCGGTTCCGGACGGAGCATCGATTCGGATAACGCGCGTGACCTTCACGCCGGCTTTCCTCGACCGCTGAGCGCGCCCGTCCGGATCGGCACGTGCTCGTGGGCCGACGAGGCTCTGTCGAAGTGGTTCTATCCGCCGAAACTCCCTGCAAAGGAGCGCCTTGCGTGGTACGCGGAGCACTTCGACACCGTCGAGGTGGACTCGACCTTCTACCGCCTGCCGAGCGAGTCGATGGTGCAGGGCTGGGCCGACCGGACGCCCGACGGCTTCACGATGCACATCAAGGCGTTCGGCCTCATGACGCGCCATCCGGTGAAGCTCGAGACGATCCCTCCCGACCTGCGCGACGAGATGCCGGTGGATGAGCGCGGCCGCGTCGACCGGCCGCCGCGCGAGCTCCGCGGCGAGATCTTCCGGCTCTTCCTCGAGGCGCTCGAGCCGCTGCGCCGCGAGGGCAAGCTCGGCGGGATCCTCATGCAGCTGCCGCCGTACGTCGTCTACAAGGATGCGTCGCTCGACTATCTCGCGTGGGCGCGCGAGCAGCTCGAGGGCCACGAGATGCTCGTGGAGTTCCGCCACCGCTCGTGGCTCGACGACGAGAACCGGGAGAAGAGCCTCGCGTTCCTCGAGACGATCGGGGCCGGCTACGTCGTCGTCGACGCGCCCAAGTCGGACACCGCGAAGAACCTCGTACCGACCGTCGTCGCGACGACCTCGGCGACCGCGTACGTCCGCTTCCACGGCCGCAACCTCGGCACCTGGAACAAGCGCGGCGGCTCGGCGGCGGAGCGGTTCGACTACCTCTACTCCGACGACGAGCTCGGGGAGTGGGTCGAGCCGCTGCGCGAGCTTGCGGGCCAGGCCGAGAACGCGTACGCCTTCTTCAACAACAACGCGTCGTCGGAGGATCCGGACAACCCGATGAGCCGCGTCTCGCAGGCGGCGACGAACGCGCGGCAGCTCCGCCGCCTCCTCGACGTCAACCGGATCAGCGCGACCGGCGGCGCGTAGATTTCCCGGGATGGACGTGCTATCGGTCGTACACGGCGAGGACGCGAGGACGGAGCTGTTCGGGCCCGTCGTCGCTGCCGCCGGCCACCGCCTAGTCGAGTGGAGCTTCGCCTCCGGGGGCACGCCCCCCGCCGCCGACGCCGTGCTCGTCTTCGGTGGGGCCATCCACCCCGACCAGGACGACCGGCACGAGTGGATGAAGGACGAGCTCGCGTGGCTCGAGAGCCTCATCTCCGACGGCGTTCCGACGCTCGGGGTCTGCCTCGGCTCACAGCTCCTCGCGCGCGTAGCAGGCGCGTGGGTCGGCCCGCTCCCCGCGCCGGAGATCGGCTGGCACGAGGTCGAGCTCACCGACGAGGGCGCCGCCGATCCGGTGCTCTCCGCGCTGCCGGCGCGCTTCGACGCGCTCGAGTGGCACCACTACGGCCATGGCCTCCCGGAAGGCGCGGTCGCCCTCGCGCGCAACAACGCCGCGCTCCAGGGGTTCCGTCTCGGCGAGGCATGCTGGGGCGTCCAGTTCCATCCGGAGGTGACCGAGGCGCAGCTCGAGCGCTGGATCACGGACAAGACAGACCTCCCGCCCGATCCCGAGGCCCTCCGCCGCGAGACGCACGAGAAGATCGGGACGTGGAACGAGCTCGGGCGCCGCTTGTGCGGGGCGTTCCTCGCAGCCGTCGACAGCCGTTCGGCGCGCGCGGCCTGACGTGCGCACCGCTGCGGACAGGCCGGGAGCGGAGATGCCGAAGCTGACGAGACGTCAGCAGGTGATCGGCTGCGCGTCGATCGTCGTGCTCATCGCGCTGTTCCTGCCGTGGGAGACCGTCAGCCTCGCGACCGGGACGGTCCATTTCGACGGGTGGACGACCGGCATCGCCGGCTGGGGCGGCGCCCTGCTCCTGAGCGCAGCAGGCGAGTACCTCATCCTTCGCCGTCTGAAGTACCGGATCTACGCCCCGCCCTTCGGAGACACCCGTCTAGCTGCCGGCATCGCCGCCGTCGGCCTCGTGCTGATGATCTACTGCGGCGCGAACTTGCCGGCTTTCAACGGCGTCGATACGAGCCGGAGCTACGGCTTTTGGCTCGCGATCGC
Source organism: Gaiellaceae bacterium (assembly GCA_033857715.1). GTDB lineage: Bacteria > Actinomycetota > Thermoleophilia > Gaiellales > Gaiellaceae > Palsa-739. The sequence goes on from JAWVDC010000025.1 coordinate 4,146, forward strand.
CGCCGGCGTCGTCGAGCTCGTCGCCGCGATCGACGAAGCACGCGACCCTGTCCCTACTGATTAGCGCTCGAGCGGAAGCTCGTGGTGGCGGCTCCACTCGTGCCACGAGCCGGGGTAGTTGCGCGCGTTGTAGCCTGCGGCGCGGAGCGCGAGCGCCGCGAGGGCTGAGCGCGAGCCCGAGTGGCAGTACGCGATCACGTCCGCTCCCTCCGGGAGGCCGACGACGTCGCGGACGCGCTCCGGCGACGCGGGCCGGCCGGGTCCGTCGAAGAGATCGCCGAGCTCGACGAGGCGGGCTCCGGGGATATGACCCTGGCGCGGGTCGCACGGGCTTCCGCGACGGCCGGTGTACTCGTCCGGCGTGCGAATGTCGAGGAGGACGAGAGACTCGTCGCCGAGGCGCGATGCGATCTCGTCCCGCGTCGGCATCGCGCCGGGGTTCGCCGTCAGCTCCGCCTCGCGCACCGGCTCCAGCTCGACAGCACCTTCGGCGAGTTCTCCCTCCCACGCGGCCATGCCGCCGAGGAGGACGGAAACGTTTGGATGCCCGGCGAGCTCGGCCATCTGGAGCGCAGGCATAGCGCCGACGCCGTCGCCGCGGTCGACGAGCACGAGCCGCTCGCGGCCGGTGATCCCGTGCCGCCGTAGCCGCAGCGCGATCTCCTGCGCGAGCGCCGTCACGGTCGCCGCGTCGGCGCCGGGAGGCGGCGAGCCGAGCACGAGCGGCCGCGAGCCGGGGATGTGGCCGCGCATGTGCGCGTTCGGGCCCCGCACGTCGCCGACGACGAGGTCCTCGTCCCCGAGGTGCTCCTTCAGCCAGGCGGCGTCGACGACTGAATTTAGAACTCGCATCGAAACGAAGCACGGGCTCCCCGGCCGCGCTGGTCGGCGTGATCCTGCGTCCTCGGTCGCGCGAATGGCGCTGCCATTCGCACTCCCTGCGTCCTTGTCTCCCACTCGACCATCGCACCCGGGAAGCGCGTGGTCATTCCGATACGAGTTCTGTTCACAGGGCGGCGACGATACCCGCTTCGGCCGCGACGGCCGGACGCTCTTCGAGCCGCGCGAGCCACGCCGCGAGCGCGGGATACGGCGCGAAGTCGACCTCGAGCATGTCGCGGGCACGAAGGATCCACGGGACGAGCGCGATGTCGGCGAGCGAGTACTCCACGCCGGCGAGATACGGCTGCGCGGCGAGCGAGTCGTCGAGCCTCCGCAGCGCGGCGTCGAAATCCTCGAAGCCCTCGCCGCGGCGGAACGCGTAATACGGGTCCGTCAGGTCGTCGTCGCGGAAGATCAGGCAGCGGACGTGGGCACGATCGGCCGCGTCGGCCGGGAGCAGCGCGGGCTCGGGATACCGCTCCTCGAGGAACTCCATGATCACGGCCGACTCAGGCAGCGCCCGCGCGTCCTCCTCGAGCACGGGGACGCGCCCGGTCGGGTTCTTCTCGTAGATCCACGCAGGCCGGTTGCGGAGATCGACCTCGACCGTCTCGAACTCGACGCCCTTTTCCGCGAGGGCGATGCGCACGCGCGCGCAGTACGGGCAGCGCGCCGCGTCGTAGAGCGTGAGCGTCACGGCGTGACCCCGAGCACGTCGGCGATCTGCTCGTACAGCTCCTGCGCCGGAGGCAGCTCCGCGGGCGAGGACGCCGTGCGCGCGACCGCCCGCACGCGCGCGGGGTCGGCGTTTGTGAGCCGCGCGACGACGGTCGGGTTCGCGCCGAGCGAGATCACATCGCCGGGTGGCAGCGCGCCGTAGTACTCGGGCACGGAGAGGTACTCGTCGACCATCGCGCCGCGGTCGAACAGGACGTAGCGCACGACCGCGCCCTCCTCGAGGCTGAGCGCGACGGAGATGCCGGTCATGAAGGAGAGCTCGCGCGCGAGGTTCCGCAGCTCCTCGGGCTCCGCCGCGACGCGCGTCCAGCCGTTGCCGCTCTGCTGGAGCTCGGGCTCGCGCTTCAGCACCTTCGTCGCATCGCGCTTCACCTTGTCGACGTCGTCGTTCTGGACGTGGACGGCGCCGACGGTCTCCGGCTTGTCCGTCGTCGCGGGGGTGACCTCGAGATACAGCGTCCTGTCGTGCGTGCGGAAGCCGAGGCGGTCATACAGCCTGCGCGCGCCGGTGTTCGACTCGAGCACCTGCAGCTCGAGCACGGCGTCCGGCCCGATGTGCTCGCCGGCGGCGCGGATGAGCTCGGTGCCGATGCCACGGTCGCGCGCTCCCGGCCGGACATAGAGAACGTCGACGAACCAGACGCGGCTCCCCTGCTTCGTGAGCGCGATGACGCCATCCTCGTCCGCGAGAAGACAGACATCGGGTGCAAACTCGTCCGCGTCGGGATCGCGCCACGGCGCGTCGTGAACCTCGTCGTTGAACGCCTGCCAGAAGCCGGCGACGAGCTGCGAATCGGCTTCGGTCGCGACGCGGATCATGAGCTCAGGCTAGTCAGCCGAGAGAAGCCCAGCGACCGGCGTTGCCATCAGGCGGTCGTAGGTCGTAAAACCGAGCTTGTCGTAGAGCCGCCGCGCGTCTGCGTTCCGCTCCTGCACCTCGAGCGCGAGCATCTCCGCGCCCTGCTCCTTGGCGTGTGCCGCGGCCGCGCGGATCAGCTCGGTACCGAGTCCTTGCCCCCGTGCCTCGGGCTTGACGTAGAGCATGTCGAGGAGCCAGGTGCGGTCGCCCTTGCGATCGATCCCCGCGAACGCGACGTCCGCGGCGAGGAGGACGACCGTCCACTCGTAGTCGGCGTCGTCGTCCACCCAGAGCTCGGGCGGCACCTCGGCCTCGAACTCGGCGCGGAGCGCAAGGATGAGCGCGCGATCGTCCTTGGTCGCGACCCGGATCACGGGTCAACCTTAGATCGGCTCACCCGCCCAGCTGCGCGTGGAACGTGTCGCACGCGCTCGGCTTGCCCGTCGTGTTGCCGACGTCGAACCAGTGCTGGCGCTCGGCCGAGGAGCCGTGCGTCCACGTCTCGGGGTTCACCTGTCCGCTCGTCTCCGACTGGATGCGGTCGTCGCCGACGGCTGCGGCTGCGTCGAGCGCGTCCGCGATGTCCGAACTGGTCAAGCCGATGAGATAGCCGGTCTCGGTGGCGTGGTGCGCCCAGACGCCGGCGTAGCAGTCGGCCTGCAGCTCCGTCCGCACCGAGCGTCCGGTCGCGCCCTCCTGGCTCGAGCCGGCGCCGAGCGTGCCGGTCAGGTCTTGGATGTGGTGGCCGTACTCGTGGGCGAGCACGTAGGCCTGAGCGAACGGGCCGCCGCGGGCGCCGAAGCGCGTGCGCAGCTCGTCGAAGAAGCCGAGGTCGATGTACACGTGCTTGTCGGCCGGGCAGTAGAAGGGCCCGACGTCGGTCGAGGCGGGGCCGCAACCGGTCTGGGTCGAATCGGTGAAGAAGACCGTCTTTGCCGGGACGTACTGAGGGCTCGAGAGCGCGCCCTGCCAGTAGGCCTGGATGCTGTTGATGTCGCCGACGATGCGGCAGTCCTCGCGCCGGTTCGCGTCGGCGCCGGTGCGGCAGTCGCTCAGCACGCGACCGGCCGGATCCTGCGAGACGGTCGAGCCGTCGAGGTTCCCGAGCGGCCCCGAAAGCCCGCCGCCCCCGGAGAGCGCGGCAAAGATGAGGTAGATCACGATCCCGACGGCGCCGAGGCCCCCACCGCCGACCGCCATGCCGCCGCCGGGAAAGCCGCCGCCGCCACCGCGCCTGTCCTGGACCTGCCCCGGACGAAGCCGGACGTTTTTACGAAAGCGCACCATGAGTTCCTCCCACGGAGTGTCCGTGTTCGCCCGAGTGAAAACGCACTAGAGGTGCGAAGTAAGCCCGGCGCCGGACGCGTCGTCGTTGTCGTCCGACTCCGAGTTGTCGTACCACGAGCGCCAGTACTTCCCGTCGTCGAGGTCGCGCGCGAACGTCGTCAGGCGCAGCGGGTTGAACGTGTCGCACATCACCGCGAGCTCGTGCGTCTCGTGCGTGCCGATCGACTTCTCCGCGAGGCCGGGCTGCGGGCCGTGCGGCAGGCCGGACGGATGGAGCGTGATCGAGCCGACCTCGACGCCCTTCCGCGAGCCGAACTGGCCGGAGACGTAATAGATCATCTCCTCCGACGGGAGATTCGAGTGATGGTACGGGATCGGCACCGCCTCCGGGTCGAAGTCGAGCTTGCGCGGGCAGAACGAGCAGATCACGAAGTTCTGGCCGGCGAACGTCTGGTGCGACGGCGGCGGCTGGTGGATCCGCCCGGTGATCGGCTCGAAGTCGTGGATCGAGAACGTCCACGGGAAGAGGTAGCCGTCCCAGCCGACGACGTCGAAGGGGTGGTAGTCGACGACGTACGTCTGGTAGCCCTTGCGCACGCGCACCTTCACCGGGAACTCGCCCGACTCGCGCACGGTGCGCAGCTCGGTCGGCGGGTGGATGTCGCGGGTGTAGTACGGCGCGCCCTCGATGATCTGGCCGTACTGGTTGCGATAGCGGCGCGGGATCTCGATCAGGCCCGGCGTCTCGAAGACGAGGTAGCGCTGCGGCCCCTGCGGCGCGAAGCGGTACGTCGTGCCGCGCGGGATGACGATGTAGTCGCCCTCCTTGTAGGGCAGATCGCCGAAGATCGTCTCGAGCACGCCCGAGCCCTCGTGGACGAAGATCACCTCGTCGCCCTCGCCGTTCCGGAAGAAGTAGCCCATCCGCTCCGCGGGCCGGCAGAGCGAGATCTCGACGTCGTTGTTCCACATGAGGAGCCGGCGCCCGGTGATCTCGTCGCCCTCCTCCGGGATGTCGAACGTCTTCAGGTGGAGGTGGTGGTGCTCGTCGGGAATCCACTCGTCGCGCTCGATCGGCACGAACCCGCCGAGCTTCGCGACGCGGCATGGCGACTGGAGGTGATAGAGGATCGACTCGTTCCCCGTGAACCCCTCGAGGCCCATGACCTCCTCGGTGAGGAGGTTGCCGTCCTCCCGAAACTGGATGTGCCGCTTGCGCGGGACTTCGCCGAGGCGCTGATAGAACGGCATGCGGAGACTGTAACCCGGCTCAGCCCTCTGACGGCTCGGGGACGGGTTTCTAGCTCGCAGGACAGGCTGGCGGCGCCGCACCCCAGGAGTGCGTGACCGGGCTGCACCCGGCTAGATCCGGGGTCGAGCCCACGCTTCCCTCCGCGGCACGCCTGTTCCACCAGGCCTCCCAGACAGTCTGGCCACTGCCGTCCACGAGGCTGATGTAGGTGCCGTCGAAGTCGCCCGTATCGGTGCCAAGGGCAGCGAGGAACGATCTCATCTGATGGACGAGGAACGGGGCGGGATCGTCGCTCGTGAACGTTGCCGCGACGGCGATTCCATCCGGCTCGTAGATCGTCAGCGACTCGAACGACACCCCTGCCTCGGCCGCCGCGTCCTCGAACGCCTGCCGTGCCGCAGCCGCATCGCCCGGCTGAGCGGGCGGCAGGCTCGTCAGGCCCGGCGGGGGCGCAGCCCCGAACGCGACCCCGTCGTAGATCGTGACCGAAAGGTCCTCGCCCGCTGCTTGTGCCCGGTCGCGGAAGGCGGCGGCTACAAGCGAGTCCTCCCAGAACGCCTCCGGGGACTGGCCCGTGAACGTGAAGTGGAGGGCAACGTCGTTGCCGCTGTCCACGATCGCGATCTTCTCGATCACGCTCGGCTGCATCCCCGCAACGATGTCGCGCATCAGCTCCTGCTCGCTCGGTGTGCCACCGACGACCTCCGTCGTTGCAGCAGTCGGCGAGCTCGCCGGGACGCTGATCGTCTTGCCTGACGCAGTTCGGACGAGGAGGGACGCCGCCTTTGCCGAGGAGGCGCCGCCCAGCGCGATCGACAGCGCCCCCGCACCGGCAGCCACTGCGATAGCCGCACCCGCGAGAGCGGCCACGCGCAGACGCGGGGCGGCGGGCAACGGGAGACGCCGCTCCGGCCGCTGCTCGATCTCGCTGAGCAAGTGCTGCTTCCGCTTCTCCAACTCGCCGGGGGCGGGATCGTGAAGCGGGGGGAATGAGATGTGGTCGGTCATAGCTGGCCTGCCTCCTGGGCGTTCGTGCGGTCGACCTGCTTATGCCCGGAGCCCGGATCGAGTTCCAGGAGCCTTGCCCGTGCGCGCGACAGCCGCGAGCGCACGGTGCCGATCGGCAGCCCGAGAGCAACCGCGGCGTCCTCGTAGCTCAACTCCATCCCGACGCAGAGCGCGACGACGTCCTGCTCTCGCCTCGGCAACATCGCGAGCCGACTGAGCGCCTCCCGTGCCTGCCGCTCGTAGTCGAGATGCTCGTCGGCGGTGCCGGCGAAGTCCGGCTGCCGCTCGGCGGCGGGCAGCCTGCTCAGCGCGGCGGCGAAGCGGCGCTCCGACCGATGTTGATGGCGGACGACGTTCGTCGCGATCCCGTAGAGCCACGGGAGCACCTTGTCGGCCTCCAACCTCTTGTCCCGTCGTCGCCACGCTTCGAGGAAGACCATCGAGAGCAGGTCCTGCGCGGTCTCCCGGCTCCCGACCCGGCGGAAGCAGTAGTTGTAGATCAGGCGCGCGTGACGGTCGTACAGCGTGCCGAACGCCTCGCGATCACCGGCGCGCGAACGCGCCCATAGTTCGTCGTCTGACGCCGCCACTCCCAAGCTATGCCCGACGGCACCGGTCGAGTTCCCGCTGATCGTCAATGGCCCAGCGCGAGGTCGGCGAGGCGCTTGCCGACTGCCGGCGCGAACTTGAAGCCGTGACCCGAGCACGCGGAGCCGATCACGACCCGGCCGCGACGTTCGAGGATGAAGCGCTCATCCGGCGTTGTCGTGTAGAGGCACGTCTCGGTGAGCAGCGGCTCCGGGTCGGCGTTCGGGAGGCGCTTTGCGACCCAGGCCGCGATCCGCTCGATGAGCGCGGGGTCGGGCTCGCCGACGTCGTCGGGGTCGGTCTCGATGCCTGCGTGATGCGCTCCCACCTTCAGGCCGTAGACCGGATCGTCAAGCGAGAACATCATGTGAGATCGCTGCCCGTTGATCTCGACGATCGACGGAAATGGCTGCGGGCCTTCCTGCCGGAAGTACGCAACGGTCTCCCGCGTCACCTTGAGCGGCAAGTCGGGGAAGAAGCGACCGACCCACGACCCCGCGGTCACGACAACGACGTCCGCATCGAGGGCCTCGAGATCATCCACGCGCGAGCCGTATCGGACGTCCAGTCCGTCAAGGAACGCGTGGCGTGCGTCGTCGGCGTATACGACCCCGGCTTCGTTCTGCACGAGTGCGATCCAGCCAAGAGGAGCGGTGACTCCAAGGTCGCTGGGCTCATGAATGCTGTGCGAGATCAAGCGAGCCCCAAGAGCGGAGTGCGAAGTGAGTTCGAGTCTTGGCGCAAGCTCGATGAAGTAGTGCATCCCAAGCAAGCCCGCGCCTATCTCCTGCTCGAGCACACGCCACCCGATCAAAGCCTCGTCCGCAAGTGCAACCCACTCGGGTTCCGGATAAGCGAGCCGGAAGATTCGCGTCCGCCCGTGACTCGAGCCGCGCGCGTGATCCTCCTCGAACTGCTCGTGGACGACGACGTCGGCCCCGCGGCGCGCCAAATGCCACGCCGTCGCCGCGCCCATGATCCCCGCACCGACGACGACGACCCTCATGGCGCGAGCGGAAACGCGATCTCCATTTCCGTCTCCGTCAGGTACGTCTCGCGTGGCGGTCCTGCGAGCTCACGTCGGGCGGCGGCCGCGTACGCCGCCACGGCGTCGTAGGCTCCGAGGATCTGCGGGTAGTCGGTCTCTGCGCCGCGCGCGACGGTGTACGCGACCTCGCCGCCCGGCCACTCGTGCTCGCCCGCGGGGGTGGGGAGACAGACTTCGACGATCTGCTCGTCCTCCTTCGAGCAGCCGCGGTAGATCGAGAACGCAGGCCCGGCCGCCGGATGTGCGGCGCGCAACGCCGCGAGGGACTCGCGCACGAACGCGTCAATCTCCTCCGCCCGCAGATGCTTCGCCCGGCTCGCGTAGCGGCACGACTCCTCGGCTTTGACCCGAACGTCGTCCATTCTCAGGCGGCGATGAGGTCGCCGGGATAGAGGCGCGTGTTCTCGGCGGCGTACGCGACGAGCTGCTCCCAGTCGCGGCCCGGCGGTGTCTCCTCGTCGGGCGTCGTCACGAAGGGGCCGAGCGCGAGCGCGAAGTCGCGGGACTTCTCGCCCGAAAGCTGCGGAGCCGTCCACTCGACGAGCGGCGTGAAGCCGCCGATGGCTCCGTCGAGTCCGATCACGGCCGCGACCCGCGCCACCGGAACCGCCCCGGGGAGGGCCGGCTCGGCATCGGCCGAGACGATCGCGGCAGGATTGGCGAAGCGGAAGTCGTCGGGCCCGTCGAAGATCCGCACCGACGGCGGGTGGAGCACCGGCGCGCGGAAGACGACGTCCGCCAACGGATACACGGCATGCTCGCGCGCGTTCCCGCCGCCGGTGAAGAACGCCTGCAGCGTTTGCGCCGCGAGCTGGATGACGGTGTCGCCCTCGATCCGCCCCGGCCACCCGCGCTCGAGGTCCATCTCCACCGGGCTGAACATGCAGAGCTTCATCTAGGGCTCAGTGTGAACGATGACATTGGCGATCTCGGGGCGTTCCGCGCGGATCCGCTCCTCGATCCGGCTCGCGCGCGCGTGCGCCTCCCCGAGCGTCATCTCGCCGTCGACGGCGAGCGTGAGGAAGGCGATGAGGCCGTCGTCGGTGTGGAAGAAGCGCAGCTCGCGCGGGGGGCGATCGGTCTCGTCGCGGACGATCCGAACGACGAGGTCGCTCTCCTCGCGGACGTCGTGCGCGGCCATTCCCACCGCCACCTCGGCGAGCGGCTCGAGGTGCGTCTGCACGGACGAGACCTCGGGCACCTCGTCGCGAATCGCGTGCTCGACCTCCTCGGCGATCGCATGCGCCTCCGCGAGCGAGAGGTCGGCGGGGAGCTTGAGGTGGAGCGAAAGCTCGGTTCCCGTCGCGAGGGCGACGGCGGTGACGTTGTGCACCTCGCGCACGCGCGGCACGCCGAGCGCGGCCGCATGCGCGCGCTCGCGCACCGCGCCGACCGCCTCCTCCGGCTCGACGTGGACGACGACGTCCGCCTCCGGCAGCGCGGCCTGCACCGCGCGCTCGACCGCGTCGGCGGCTGCATGCCCCTGGCGCAACGCTGCATCGGCCGAGACGCCGATCACGACGTCGGCGAAGTTGCGGCCCGCCGCCTGGCGCATCCGCAGGCGCCGGAGCTCGACGGGTGGGACGAGCGCCTCGATCGCCTGACGGGCTGCCTCCTCCGCGTCGGCGGGAGCGCGATCCATGAGCACGTCGATGTTGCGGCGGATGAGGCGCCCCGCCGCGCCGAGAACGAGCACCGCGACAAAGAGCGCCGCGACTGCGTCGCCCTTCGGCTGCCCGGCCCGCGCGAGGAGCAGACCCCCGAGGACGGCGAACGAGCCGCCAAGGTCGCTCGCGAAATGAAGCGCGTTCGAGGCGAGCGCAGCGCTGTGGTAGCGGCGTGCGCCGCGCATCGACGCCGACGTCCTCCCCACGTCGATGACGATCACGACGCCGACGACGACGAGCGCCCACCACGCCGCGTGCACGGGCTGCGGGTGGGTGGCCGCCAGCCGCATCACCGCGCGATAGGCGATGAGGACGCTCGCGGCAACGAGGAACCCCGCCTCGGCGAGCGCCGCGAGATGTTCCGCCTTCCCGTGCCCGTACTGGTGCCCGGGGTCCGCCGGCCGCACCGCGACGCCGACCGCGAGGAACGTGAGGAGCGCCGCGACGAGATCGGTGCCGGAATGGATCGCCTCCGAGATCAGCCCGAGGCTGTGGGTCGCGAGCCCCGTCCCGAGCTTGAGCGCGATGAGCGCGCACGCGGCGAAGACGGAGACGAGCGCGGTGCGCCGTTGCGGGCTCATCGGCGGAAGCGTATTCGGGCCGTCAGCTGCGGACGGGCTCTGGCGGCCAGATGAGCGCGTCCTGCCGCAGCGACATATGGCAGAGCGGCTCGCCGGAGAGCTCGAACGGCGCGATCGACGTCAGCTCGATCTCCGCCTCGGCCGGCCGCAGGAGCCACTGGTCGTGGTGCATCTCCGCACGCGCGTCGTGCGCGAACAGGCGGTAGCGCTCCGTCAGGAACCACTCGAGCGTGCCCGGCGCCGCGTGGAAGCTGTCCCCCGCGGCGCGGTACCGGCCCGAGAAGACGCGTCCCGCCTCGCCGATCCGCACGCACTCCGCCTCCTGCCAGTCATCCGTGAGGTCGAGAGTCATCCGCGCGTGGAACGCAGGGACGTGGTACATCCCGCGCACGCCGAGCGCGGCGAGCCGGCTCGAGGCGTCGATCGTGAAGAACCACACGCCCGGCAGACCGTCCGGCCCTTTGACGTACGTGCGGATGTTGAGCTGGAGGAAGCTCGAGATGCCCGGCAACGGCAAGCCGCCGCGCGCTCGCAGAGCGCGCACGCGAAAGAAGGTCATCCCGAGCCACGCGCTCCCGTCGCACTCCTCGATCTCGAGGTCGTCGGGAACGAGCGCGCGCATCTCCTCGAGCGGCACGCGCCAGTGCGCGAAGAAGTAGTCCTCCCACGTCTGCCCGAGCGTCCACTTGCTCGACGGGAGCGCAAACGGACGGTGCCCGACGCTGCGCAGGGAGCGCGCCTGCCGGCTCGCCGCCCTCGCATCCTCGAACACGCTGGCCCCGCGGTCCTAGAGGTTCCCGCGGAGCGCCTGCTCGCGCTCGATCGCCTCGAAGAGGGCCTTGAAATTCCCCTCGCCGAACGTCGTTGCGCCGTGCCGCTCGATGACCTCGAAGAACACCGTCGGGCGGTCCTGCGCGGTCTTCGTGAAGATTTGGAGGAGATAGCCGTCGTCGTCGCGGTCGACGAGGATCTTGTGCTGCTGCAGCACCTCGTAGTCCTCGGCGATCTCGCCGACGCGATCCGGGGCCTCCTCGTAGTACGAGTCGGGCGTGTCGAGGAACTGGAACCCTCGCGCCTTCATGGCCTCCACCGTCCCGACGATGTCGCTCGACGCGAGCGCGATGTGCTGCACGCCGGCGCCGCCGTAGAACTCGACGTACTCCTCGATCTGGCTCTTGCGCTTGCCCTCCGCCGGCTCGTTGATCGGGAACTTGATCTTCCCGTTGCCGCTCGACATGACCTTGGACATCAGCGCGGAGTACTCGGTCTGGATCTGGTCGTCGCCGAAGTGGAGGATGTTCGTCATCCCGAAGACGGTCTCGTAGAACTCGACCCAGTAGTTCATCTTCCCGAGCTCGACGTTGCCGACGAGGTGGTCGAGGGTGAGGAGACCGACCCCGGGGTCGCGATGGCCGTTCTCCGACAACGAGACGTAGCCGGGCAGGAACGGGCCGGCGTAGTCGCTGCGGTTGACAAAGGTGTGGATCGTGTCGCCGTACGTCGCGATCGCCGAGCGCTCGATTTTCCCGAACTCGTCCTCGACCGTTTCCGGCTCGGCGACCGAGCGCGCGCCGCGCGAGACCGCCTCGCGGTACGCCTGCGTCGCGTCGGGGACGGTGAGCGCGATGTTCTTGACGCCGTCGCCGTGTTTCGCGAGATGGCGCGTGATCTCGTGCTCCTCGCGCAGCGCCGTCGTGACGACGAAGCGGATGTCTCCCTGCTCGAGGACATACGACGCGCGGTCGCGCAGTCCGGTCTCGGGGCCCGCGTACGCGGTGCGCGTGAAGCCCATCGCGTGCTCGTAGAAGTAGGCGGCCTGCTTTGCGTTCCCGACCCAGAACTCGAGGTAATCCCAGCCGTCGAGCGGCATGAAGTCTTCGGCCATGGGCTCCATGTTATTCCGGCGTCGCGAGAGCCGCTGCGACGGCGCGATGGCGGAGGCGCCGCTCGAGGTAGAGCCCGATGAAGATAAGGACGCCGCCGGCGATCTCGAGCGGATGGAGCGTCTCGGAGAGCAGGAGCAGCGCGAAGACGACGCCGACGAACGGCTGGAGGTTGTTGACGATCACCGCCCGCGCCGCTCCGACTCGGTCGACCGCGGTGAACCACAGGATGTTCGTGAGGAAGAGCGGCCCGACGACGGCGTACGCAAAGCCGATCCACGTCAGCGTGCCGAAGTGGAACTGCTGGCGCGAGATCTGCGGGATCGAGACGAGCGCGAGCGGGAGCCAGCCGAGCGCGAGCACCACGGCGCTGATCCGGAACGGCGAGTACTTCCGCATGAGCGGCGCGATCGCGACCGTGTAACACGCCCACGTCAGCGCGGTGCAGATCGCGATGAGGTTGCCCTTCGTCCCCGAGCTGAAGCCGCCGCCCGCGCCGGCGGCGATGAGGGCGACGCCCGCGAACGTGAGCACGGCGCCGACCCAGAACGCCCGCGTGAGCCGCTCGAGCCGAAAGAGCAGCGAGACGATCGCGACAAAGACGGGCGTCGTCCCGAACAGGAGCGACACGGTCGAGGCCTCCGCGAACTGGAGGCTGTAGACGAACGCGACCTGGTTGCAGAAGATCATCAGCGCGGCGATCGCGACGAGATGCCAGTCCTCCCGCGCGATCCGGAGCGACCCCTCGCGCCGGTACGTGAAGACCCAGAAGAGCGAGATCGCGCAGAAGTAGCGGATCGTCCCGTACGCGAGCGGCTGCCAGCCGTGCTGGAACATGTACTTCGTAACGGTGACGTTGAGCGCCCAGAGCACGACCGCGCCGAGCAACATCGCGTACTCGGGGCTCAGTCGGCGCACAGCTGCGACGCTACCGCGCCCGCCGCGGTCGAGGACGCGGGTGGGCAGGCCGCTAGGCCCGCCCGCGGGCGATAACCCTCCCGTTCGCGTCGCGGCCGGTAAGGACGAGGCGCTCAGCGAGGTCAGGCAGCGGCATGAGGAAGAAGTGCTCGACGACCCGGAGTGTCGTCGTTCGCCCGTCCGCCCTCGTCACCTGGACGGTCGTCTCGCGGCCCTTGGCATAACCCCAGAGGACGCCTCGCTTTGCGGATCCGTCCCACCGCTGGCCCCCGTCAGTCGGGTCGGCGAATGCAAGGAGCGCCGGGTACGTGGGCCCGGGCCTCTTCGGTATGCAGTTCGCCTGCTCGTTTCGCGAGAGCAGCGGGCGCCCATCCCGTTCCAAGGCTCCGATGTAGCAAACTCCGCCGGTCGACAATGGAGCCGCCCAGAGCGCGTAGGGGCCGTCCTTCGTCTTCACCCGAAGCACGCCGTGGGCTTTGCGCACTTTGACCTGCGGCCACTGCTTGGCGAACTGCCTGGCCCACTCGTTGTAGTTGCCGAACGCGTGCCGCACGGGCCGGGGCGCCGGCGTGCCTTCGAACGCCTTCCAGGCCGCCCAGGTCGCCGGAGCGAGGACGAGAACCGCCACTGCCACGACGAGGGAGACGTAGCGGCGCTGCGAGCGGCGAGCGCGATGACGCACGTCGTCCCAGCCTTCCGGAGCCTCGGCGGGGACGAGCTCGTCCAAAAGCCGGTCGAGATAGGTCTCGCTCATGATGAAACCTCCTTGGTGAGCGCCTCGCGCAGCGTCTGCCGCGCGGCGGAAAGGGTTGCGCCGACGGTGCCCGAGCTGATGCCGAGCGCCTGCGCGATCGTCGCGTAGTCGAGATCGGCGTAGTAGTGGAGGAAGAGCACTTCACGCTGGCGTTCGGAGAGAAGCTCGAGCGGCAAGCCGAGCTCGTCGGCCCGCGCCTCGACCGGTAAGGGCGCGTCGAACGACCGGCGCCGCCGCCTTCCCGCGTCGCGGGCGGCGTTGACCACGATCCGCCAGACCCAAGCCTCCAAATTGCCCCCGCGAAAGCGGCGCCGCGCGCGTAGCGCCTTGGCGAAGGCGTCCTGCACCGCGTCTCGCCCGGCCTCCGGATCGCCCGCGATCGCAGTCGCGGCGCGTGTGAACTCCACACGCCGCCCCCGGTACAGAGTTTCGAGTTGATCGACCATCAGCCGTACAACGCTAGAGGGCTGCGAATTCTTTATCCGTCATCGATGCAGACTGCGATCCACTACGCTCCCTGCGATGTCCGAGCCGACTTTTGCCGACGTTGACGCCCTCGTCGGGCCGGCGACTCCGCACTTCGCGTACCAGCTCCGCGCGCGCGTGCGCGAGCTCGTCCGCGACCTGCCGGAGGAGCACGAGGTGCGCAAGTACGCGGACGCGAAGATCGCGCTCCTCGACCGGCTCGGCCACGCGTCCTCGAAGGCCGTGAACAGCCATCGCGAGCCGCGGACGCGTCCGGGCTGGAACGAGCTCCCGAGCTCAGCGCCGGCCGACGAGCCATTGCCCCGGTGAGCCACGCGGTCCTCGTAACCGGGGGCACTCGCGGGATCGGCAAGGCAATCGCGCACCGGCTCGTCGCCGACGGCGCGACGAAGGCAGTGCTCGGCTACATGCGCAACGACGAGGCGGCCGAAGCCGCGGCCGAAGAGCTGCGCGCGACCGGCGCAGAGGTCGTCCTCGTGCGCGGCAACGTCTCCGACGAGAAGACGATCGCGGAGCTCGCGTCCCACGGCCCGTACCGCGTCATCGTCTCGAACGCCGCGACCGGCGTCGTCCGCCCCGCGATGGAGACCGAGGACAAGCACTGGGACTGGACGCTCAACGCGAACGCCCGCTCGCTGCTCGCGCTCGCGCGCGCGTGCGCGCCGACGATGGAGGAGGGCGGCTCGATCGTCGCGATCTCGAGCCTCGGCTCGCAGCGCGTGCTCCCGAACTACGTCCTCATCGGCGTCTCGAAGGCGGCGCTCGAGACGTGCGTCAAGTACCTCGGCGTCGAGCTCGCGCCGCGGATCCGCGTCAACGCAGTGTCGGGCGGAGTCGTCGACACCGAGGCGCTCGACTGGTTCCCGAACAAGGAGCAGATGCTCAAGACGGTGAAGCGCACGCCCGCGGGGCGGCTTGTCGAGCCGAAGGACATGGCCGCGGTCGTCTCGTTCCTCTGCTCGCCCGACGCGGCGATGATCTGCGGGCAGACTGTGATCGTCGACGGCGGCTACTCGCTCTCCGCGTAGTGGAGCCGACCGAGGAGAACCTCAGGGCCTTCGACGCGGTACACCGGGCACGCCACGAGCCCGACGTCCTTCCGCCGATCGTCGCCCGGACGCTCGGCGACCTGACGAAGAAGAAGGTGCTCCATCTCCTCTGCTCGACGGGAGAGGCGACCGCGGCGCTCGCTGACCTCGGAGCCGTAGTTACGGGGCTCGACCCGCGCCACGCGATGCTCGAAGCGGCGCGGGAGCGATGGCCGAAGATCCTCTGGGTCAACGGCGACCTGGACGACCTCCGCCGGCCGCTCTCCCGGAGGAAGTTCGACCTCGTCTACTCGGGCGAGGGAGTCCTCGACCGCGTCGATGACCTGAACAGCTGGGCCGCCGGGATCGCCTCCGTCCTGAAGCCGAGCGGGGAGCTCCTCGTCTTCGACGACCACCCGGTCGCCGACTGCGTCGATGGTCTACTCCGTTGGGGAGGCAGCTACTTCCGTGACCCGTCCGACCCGAACAAGCTGTGGCGGCTCGGCCAGATCGTGAGCGCCCTCGTGCGTGCCGGCATCGACGTGCAAGCGCTGGAGGAGTACCCGGGCGGCACCTCCCGCCGCGGCCACGACCGCCGCGTGCCGGCGACTTTCCTGCTCTACGCGCGGCGCTCTACCCGATAGGACTCGTCGCCCCGGTCGGGCCAGGCCGAAAGCCTCCCAGGGACGTGCAGCGCGGCAGCTGGGTGCGACCGAGCGCGACCCGATCCGGCGGGTGCCGCGAGAGCGTCCAGCTTCCCCCGGCCCAGCGAAGAACGACGTTGTCGCAGTCACTCGACCCCACCGCCAACGCTGAGCCGTCGGCGGCGGCGGCGATGCGGAAGCCGTAACCGTCCCACGTCGAGAGCGCAGGGCCTGGAGTCGCATACCAGCTCGTCCCGTCCCAGTGCTCGAGCAGCAGGACGGGCTCCTCGCCGTGCTTCCTCGTGTTGTGCTCGCTCACACCGACGGCCCATGCGTCGTCGGACCGCGCCGCGGCCACCGCAAAGAGCCAGGAGTTGTTGGCTCCCTCCCGGTTGGGAACCGGCGTTATCTGCCACTCGGAGCCGTTCCAATGCGCGGCGAGGGCGCCCGCGAACGCCACCTGACGCGCTTCTCCAAGCGAGTAGCTACCGACTGCCCAAGCATCGCTGCCGGAAGTCGCGGAGAAATCCGCGATTGGGTCGTCCGGCCCGAACGGAGCCCTGACGTCGTGCCACCTCACACCGTCCCAGTACTCGAGGATCGAGCGATCGAGGTAGACGCCCTTCCGGTTCGTCCAATCGGTGTGGGTGCCAACGGCCCAGACACTTGATGGCCCGGTCGCCACGACCCGGTCGAGACTGAGGCCGGGCGCGGCCCAGGGCAGGCGAATCGTGCGCCAGGTGGCCCCATCCCAGTGGAGGAGGAGCGGTCGCCAACTGTTCGGATCCCTACGGCTCAATCCGCCCTGGCGATAGGTCGTGCCGACCGTCCAGACGTCGTCGGGGCCGGCGGCGGAAACCGCGGCCAAGCGGGCCTCCCCGAGCCGCGGCGTGCGGACAATTGCCCAGCGGTTCCCGTCCCAGTGCTCGATCAACGCGTAGTTCGGCCCGGGCCAGTGACGCCCCGAGGGCGAGACGGTGAAGGTGCGTGCGGTTCCGACCGCCCAGGCATCCCGGCTGTCGATACTGGCCACCGCCGCGATGTCGGGATACGCCTGCCGCACAGACGGGGTCGCAAAGCTGCGCCAAGCCTCACCGTTCCAGTGCCACGCGAGGCTGCGCGGAGTCACGCCTTTCCAGCAACACGGGTCAGATCCAATGACCCAGACATCGTCGCCGGAGACCGCCGACACTCCCGACAGGCGGGCGGTCGAGAACATGTCGGGGCCGCCGATGATCCCGGTGACGGACGCGGGCTTGTAGTAGTTGAACGCATCGGGAAGGAAGAGCGTGCTCGGCGAGGATGACCGGCCAAGCGTCCCCGCCAAGAGCCCTGCGACCGTGGCCGCGAGCCCGAAGGCAAGAATCAGACGCCGCGAAGGTCGAGCCTGCCGACGAGCAGGCACGGGCGGCTGGACATCCTCCGCCACGAGCCGCAACCCGAGCCGGATCTGATCTTCGACGTGGTCGCTCATCTCAATGCCTCCATCGGTAGATGCTGGCGCAGCTCCTCGATCGCGCGGTGCAGTCGGGACTTCACCGTTCCCTCGGGCACCGCCATCGCCGTCGCGATCTCCGGGACCGTGAAGTCCGCGTAGAAGCGGAGGACAATCGTGGCTCGGAGGTCGGCAGTAAGCGCGGCGAGGCCCGTCCGCATCGCGTCGCGAAGCCCGGTCGGCTCGGTCGGGTCGGGCGAGGGCGCGTCCCACGACTCGAGGACGTCGTCCCGACCCATCCGCCGGTGGACGTCCATCGCAAGATTCGTGGCGACAACGCACGCCCATGACGTGGCCGAGGAAACATCCCGTGGCGGCCGCTCCAGTGCCCGAAGCTCGATCTCCTGCATCGCGTCTTCGATCTCCTCTCCGCGCAAGCCGTTGAGGTACAGCACCCGGCGCACACGCAGCGCAGCGGCACCGTCGAGGAGCGGCTGTCTACGCGCGCGCACTGGATCTACGACGGGTCAGGCGGCCGAATCGTTCACGAGCCGCGACCGAGAAGCCGCCCCGCCGTTGCCCGCGCGATCGTCCCCGCCATCGCGGGGTTCTCCTGGAGGCGGCGCACCGAGTACTCGTACCACTGCTCGCCGTACGGGACGTACACGCGCAGCCGGTGCCCGTCGCGGACGAGCTCGTCTCGCCGCTCCTCCCGCACGCCGAGGAGCATCTGCAGCTCGTAGTCCGCGCGCCCGAGCCCGCGCTGGCCAACCCGCTCGAGCGTCTCGCCGATCAGCCACTCGTCGTGCGGCGCGACGCCGACGTAACAGTCCGCGTCCCACAACGCGTCGAGGCAGCGGAGGAAGTTGACGCGGATCGCCTCGAAGTCCGTGAACGCGATCGCCGCGGGCTCGAGGTAGATCCCTTTGCAGATCCGCACGCTCGGGCGAAGGTCGGCGAGCGCCGCGATGTCGTCGAGCGTCCGCCGCAGCCGCGCCTGGAGGACGACGCCGACGTTGTCATGGCCGTCCTCGCGCAACTCGCGGTAGAGGCGCAGCGTGTCGTCGGTCGTCGTCGCGTCCTCCATGTCGATCCGGACGAAGCGCCCCGACCGCAGAACCTCGAGGAGGTTCTCGCGGCACAACTCGTACGAGAGACCGAGCCCGAGTCCCGTGAGCTTGACGCTGACGTTCGAGTCGAGCCCCTCCGCGTCGATCGCGGCGAACACGTCACGGTAGGCCTGCGCGATCGCGCGGGTCTCCTCCTCCCGCGTGATCTCCTCGCCGAGGACGTCGACCGTCGCCATCTTCCCGCCGGCGTTGAGCTCGCGCACGACGGCGACCGCCTCCGCGAGTGTCTCGCCCGCGATGTAGCGCGCCGAGAAACGCTGGACGATCGGCTTCGGGACGGCCGGGAGCAGGCGAACGATGGCGGAATCGAGCAGCGACACGGCCGCTCGGGAGCCTAACGCTCTTGCATGAAGCCCTGGCGCGCAGCGCTGACGAGCGCCACCGCCTCGGGGAACAGCACGCGCATCGCGTCGCGCAGGGCGATCGCCTGCTCGTCGACGCCGCCCGTCGGCTGGATCTGCTGGAGCGCCGCAGCGGTCAGCTCGACCGCCGTGTTGAGCGTCAGCGTGGCGAACTGCTCGCGCTGCGCCTCCTGCACGGTCTCCGCCTGCGCCTCGGCGAACTCGCGCAGACCGCGCATGATCTCCTCGGGGTCGCCCCCGAACGGGAATCCGAATCCGCCGCCTTCCATGCGGTCAGGGTAGCGGGAGCTTGTAGCTGCGCTCGATCTCCTCGGTCAGCGCCTCGACGGTCCCGACGGCCGACTGCATCGCCGCTGCGAACGGGGATCCGGCGGCAGCGCCGAGCGCATCCTCGAGCCGGCGCGCCGCGACACCGATCGCGTCGAGGTACTCGCCGCTCGCGACACGCGCCTCCTGGGAGACGAGCTCGTCGAGCGCGGCCGCTGCCGCCTCGGCGTCCTCGATTCCCTGCGGAGCCTCCCGCTCGCGCAGCTCGGCGAGCTGGGCGCGGAGGTGCGGCAGGTCCCCGCCGCCCGCGGACTCCTCCGCAACCTCGCACAGCGCGGCGAGCGAGGCGGCCTCGCGCACGAGGCGCATGTCGGCGATCGGATTCGCGTCGCCGTCGAGCGCGAGCCACGAGTGCCCCTCTGCCGACTTGAACGCGCAGAGGTAGACGCGGCGGCCGAGTGTCTCGACCGCGACCACGCCGCCGAGCTCCTCCCCCGGCGCCGCGAACTGCGCCGCCGCCGGTGCGACGCGCTCGAGGTCCTCGCTCAGCGACACAGTTCGAGCATAGAGTCGGCCGCATGGACGCCCGGACGCTTTTCGCGCCTCTTGGGCCGACGTACGACCGTTACGCCCGGCTCCTCTCATTCGGCCAGGACCCGCGCTGGCGGGCCGACCTCGTCTCACGGATCCCGCCGGACGCGCAGCGCGTTCTCGACGTCGCGACCGGGACGGGCGCAGTCGCGCTCGAGCTCGTCAAGCGCGGGCACACCGTCGTCGGGATCGACCAGAGCCCGGAGATGCTCGCCGTCGCCCGCGAGCGCCTGCCCGGAGTGGAGCTCCACGAGGGCCGCGCAGAGGCGCTTCCGTTCGGGGACGCCGAGTTCGACGCGCTCACGTTCACGTACCTCCTCCGCTACGTCGACGACGTGCCGGCGACGCTGCGCGAGCTCGCGCGCGTCGTGAAGCCGGGTGGCGTCGTCGCGATGCAGGAGTTCGGCCTCCCGCGCGGCGTCTGGCGGCCGCTATGGGAGCTCTACGTCCGCGTGGGCCTGCCGGGAGCGGGCGCCGTGATCGCGCCGGGCTGGCACGAAGTCGGGAGCTTCCTCGGCCCCAGCATCCGCGGGTTCTGGAAGGAGTGGCCCGAGCCGCTGCTCCTCGACGCGTGGCGGGAGGCGGGATTCGACGACGTCGGCGCTCGGCGGATGAGCGTCGGGGGCGGCATCGTCGTCTGGGGCACGCGCCGGTGAACACTCGAGCGAGGCCGGCGTTCTACGCGCTGCGGCCGGGCGGCTGGCGCGACTACGTCACGCTCCTCCATCCTCCGTACACCCTCTGGCACCTCTCCTACGTCGCGCTCGGCGCGGCGTTCGTGCCGCGGATGGACTGGCCGCTGCTCGGCTGGACGATGCTCGCGTTCTTCCTCGCGATGGGTGTCGGCGCGCACGCGCTCGACGAGTTGCAGGGCCGTCCGCTGCAGACGCTCATCCCGGCGCGCGTGCTCGTCGCCCTCGCGGCGGTGTCGATCGGGGCCGCGTGCGCGATCGGTTGCGTGATCGCAGCGCAAAGGACGCTGTGGCTCCTCGTCTTCGTCGCCGCAGGGGGCTTCATCGTCGTCGCGTACAACCTCGAGCTGTTCGGCGGCGCGTTGCACGGCGACGTCTGCTTCGCGGCGGCATGGGGAGCGTTCCCCGTCCTCACCGCGTACTTCGCCGCCGCCCACACGCTGCGGAGCGCGGCGGTCGCCGCCGCGATCTACGCGTTCCTCACGAGCTGGGTCCAGCGAACCTTGTCGACGCCGGTTCGGGCGGTGCGGAGGAAGCCGGCGGACGAGGTGACGGACGCCGAACGCGCGATCGCGCCGCCGGCTGAGCGAGCGCTCCAGATGCTCGCGTTCGCGTGTGTCTTCCTCGGAGCCGCAGCGCTCCTTGCGCGCGCGTAACCGCCGCCTACACTGACCGCGTGGCGCTGACGACGTTTGCCGATCTCGTTTTTGCAGCCGGCGTGCTCCTCGCCGCGGCCGCGCTGGCTCTCGCAGCGTTGCGGCGCGGCTCAGCGCCCCTGCTCACCGGATTTGTCGCGGTCGAAGGCGTCGCCGCGGTCGGGATCTGGGTCGGCTTTGCGCTGCGCCACGACCGCTCCCTCGCCGTCGCCGCCGGCGGGCTGACCGTGTGCGTCATCGCCGCGACGGCCGCGCTGCTCCTCGCGAGCGCGCTCCGCCGGACCGCCGAGGTCGACGCACGGATCGCCGATGCCGAGGCTCATCTCGTGGACGTCGTCACGCGGGAGCGCGAGACCCGCGCCTCCGAGCTCGAGCTCACCCTCGCGCGGGCGCGGGCCGAGTCCCGCTCCATCCTCGAGGAGCAGGAGCGCCGGCTCGCCGAGGAGCGGCGCGCCGTCGCGGAGCAGCAGGAGCGCGCCGTGACTGCGGCCCTGCAGACGAAGCTCGCCGAGGTTCAGGCCCAGGTCGACGAGCGGCTCGCCGGTTGGTCGGAGGACCTCGACCGCGCCGCCGAGACGACGAAGGCGAACATGGCCGAGCTCCGACGCCGGCAGGAGCAGCTCCTCACCGACGTCGAGCAGCGGATGCTCGCCGACGCCGAGCGGTTCTCCACCGAGAGCGAGGGACAGCGCGCCGCGCTCGCCAAGATCCGCTCCGACATGGATCGCACGCTCTCCGAGGCGATGGCCCTCGCGGGCAACGAGCTCGACGTCCACGCGGCCGAGCGGCGGCGGGCACTCCACGAGCTCGAGGAGCGCCTCTCTCGCAGCGAGCGTGCGCTCGTCGAGCAGATCCAGCGTGCGGAGAACGACGCGACCCAGCGGATCAAGGCGAGCTTCGACGACATCGCCCGCCGCCAGGTCGAGCAGCTCGACCGCCAGGTCGAACGCGCCATCGCCTCGTATGCCACCGAGGCCGCGCAACGATTCGATGCCGTCATCAAGACTGCGCGCGAAGACGCCGCGAAACGCCTCACCCGCGAGCTCGAGCGGTCCGTCGGCAACTTCGCCCGCGAGGCGGAGACGGTGCTCGCCGAGCAGCTCGCACGCATCGGCGATGCCGGAGCCCAGCGCATGGAACGGCGCTTCACCGAGGTGGCCACCGAGCTCGAACGGCTACAACAAGAGCTCCACGCTGACATCGACATGCAGCGGAGCGTTCTCGAGACGCGTTTGAAGGAGCTTGGGCGCGAGCTCCCGTCGGCAAATTTCTAACGAATTCCTAAAGGAATTCTGCCGATTGGCGATCTAACAATATGTTGGAGGGTTCGTCGGTACAAGCACGAACCAGAGGAGCCATGAGCGAGACAATGAGTGACACCGCCACCGAAATCCTTGAGCCCCCGACCGACGAGCGTTCGAAGGTGGAGAGCTGGCGCCTCCACGTTCTCATCGAGGCCGGGTACCCGCTCTCGCTCGCCGAGCGCCTCGCCGTGAGCGAGGCCGATCTCCACACCGCGTGCGAGATGATCGACCGCGGCTGCGCGCACGAGACGGCCGCCGAGATCCTCCTCTAGGACACCGCCGGGCGCGAGTACGCTGCGGCCTTGGCTGCGAACTCACTTCGAAATGAAGCACGGCCCGCCCGGCCGCGCTGGTCGGCGCGATCCGGCGTCCTCAGTCGCGGAAATAGCGCTGCTATTCCCGCTCCCTGCGTCCTTGCCTCGCACTCGACCATCGCACCCGGTCAGCGCGTGGCCATTCCGAAGTGAGTTCCAAGGTCGAGGCGCTCCCGTACGACGACCGGACCGTCTACTCGGTCGCGTCGTTCAACCAGGGCGTCGGGCGCTGGCTCACCAAGCTGCCGAGCGTCTGGGTCGAGGGCGAGCTGACCGAGCTCAAGCGCCACGACCGCTGGGCGAGCGTCTTCTTCACGCTCAAGGATCCGACGGATGGCTCTTGCGTCGGCGTGACCATCTCCCGTGGCAAGTTCGACGCGCTCGGGCTCGAGCTCGAGAACGGCGAGCGCGTGCACGTCTTCGGCCGCGCCGAGCTCTACGAGCAGCGTGGCGAGTTCAAGCTCCGCGCGCTCACCGTCGAGCGGTTCGGGCTTGGAGCGCACCTCGCGGCACTCGAGCGCCTCAAGACGAAGCTCGCGGCCGAGGGGCTCTTTGCGGCTGAGCGGAAGCGCGCGCTGCCCTTCCTCCCGCGCCGGATCGGCGTTGTCACCGGCAACGACGCCGCAGCGAAGCGGGATGTCGTCACGACGATCGCCTCGCGCTTCCCGCCGGCTCGCGTCGTCGTCGCCGAGACGTACGTCCAGGGGCCACGCGCGGCCACGGAGATCGTCGCAGCGCTCGCGGAGCTCTGCGAGGAGCCGGACGTCGACGTGATCGTCCTAACGCGCGGCGGCGGAAGCTTCGAGGATCTGCTCCCGTTCAGCGACGAGCGCGTCGTCCGCGCTGTCGCGGCGTGCCGCGTCCCTGTCGTCTCGGCGGTCGGCCACGAGCAGGACACACCGCTGTGCGACCTCGCGGCGGACGTCCGCGCCTCGACGCCAACCGCCGCGGGCAAGCTCGTCGTCCCCGACCTCACTCAGTTGTCCGGAAAGCTCGACCGCGAGCGCGAAGCGATCGCGCGAGGCGTCCGCCGCGTGCTCGAGCGCGACCGCGACCGGCTGGCGCGCACCGCCGACCGGCTGCGCGCTGCCCCGCGCCTCGGCCTCGAACGCGACCGCCTCCGCCTCGAGCGCACCCACGAACGCTTGCTCCGCGCGCCTGCGCTCACAGTCGAGCGGAAGCGGGCGGGGCTCGAGAGCACAACCGCCAAGCTCGCTGCGTTGTCACCGTTGCAAACACTCAGGCGAGGTTACGCCGTCGTCCGGACGGAGTCCCGCCTCGTCACGGCGAGCTCCGACGTCGAGCCCGGCGGCCGCGTCGACGTGACACTCGCCGACGGCGCGTTCGGCGCCCGCGTCGAGGAGGTGACCCGGTGAACGAGGCGGAACCGACCTTCGAGCAGGCGCAGGCCGAGCTCGAGCAGATCGTGGAGCGCCTCGAGCGCGGCCAGGTCCCGCTCGACGAGGCGATCGCGCTCTGGGAGCGCGGCGAGCAGCTGCACGCGTTCTGCCGCGGGAAGCTCGACGCCGCCCAGGGCAAGGTCGAGGAGCTCGCTAGTCGGCTTCCGGCAACTCCGCCTGCGTCGCGTCCGGCATAACGCGGAGCATCGCCACCGACAGCCCCTCGCGCGCCAGGAAGAGCAGGCCGACGCCGATGCCGACCGACGCCTCGATCGCCTGCAGCCCGAATGAGTAAGCGAAGCCTGTCGCCGACGCGACGCCGTACCCGGTGAGCGCCGAGGCGAGGGCGACCTGCACAAGCCCGACGTTGCCCGGCCAGAACGGGAAGATCGTCACGACGTTCATGAGCAGGAGGACGACGCCGGCCGCCGGCAGCGGCGCGTGGATGTCGAAGGCACGCATGGCGGTGTAGACGGCGAACAGCTGGCACGTCCAGCCGCAGATCTGGAACACGATCGCGAGCGCCGCGGCCTGGAACGAACGGAGAACGCCGAGGCCCTGTCTCCCCATCGCGAGCAGCCGCCGCAGAGGCCCGAGACCGTCGTGGATGTCGCGCGCCGGCCGCCGCGCCGAGACGACGGCGAACGCGAAGAGACAGACGCCGAACACGATCACGCCGATCAGCGGCACCTGCACGGACGTCGGGATGTTCGCCGTCGCGACGACGAAGAGGACGAGGAGGATCACCGGGATCACGTCGAAGACGCGGTGCGCGAAGACGGTGCCGACGAGCGTCGCCCATGCTCCCTTCCGGCGCGGCAGCTTGCGCGTGAGCACGGCGACGCGCGCGAGCTCCCCGATCCGCCCCGGCAGGACGGCGTTCGCAAAGAGCCCGACCGAGAACGCGGAGAAGACGAGCATGGCGCGCGGCCGCGCCGGCTCCATCGCGGAGTGGATGACCGTCGTCCAGGCGAGCGCGCGCACGACGACCGAGACGAGGTTGAGAGCGATCGCGAGAGCGACCCACTCCCACTTCACGCCGGCGAACGCTTCCCCGATGTCGTGGAGGCTCCCGCGCCTCCACCAGAGGACGACGGCGACCGCGACGACGAAGAGCACCGCGAACGCGATGCGCGCGGCCCGTCCCGTCGGAAGACGAACGAGGCGGTTCACGGCCGGCTCAGGCGGATCCACGTCACTGACTGACTCCACCGCGTCATTATCGTCGGCGGCCCAGATGAGCCTCCGTTCACGCCACGATCGCGAGATCGTCCGGCTCGCCCTGCCCGCGCTCGGGGCACTTGCGGCGGAGCCGCTCTACGTCCTCGCCGACACCGCAATCGTCGGCCATCTCGGCCGCCCGCAGATCGCGGCGCTCGGCCTTGCGGGGACGGTGCTCGCGGGAGCGTTCACGATCTTCAACTTCCTCACCTACGGGACGACCGCCGTCGTCGCGCGCGCGACGGGAGCCGGCCGCGAGGAGGATGCCGCTCGCCTCGCTGCGCAAGCGTTGTGGGCCTCGCTCGGGATCGGCTTCGCGCTGCTCGCAGGCTGCGAGATCGTCGCCTCGCCCCTCCTCCACGGGCTCGGCGCGCACGGCCGGTCGGGCGAGTACGCGCTGACGTACTTCCGCATCGGCGCGATCGGCCTCCCCGCTGCGCTCGTCGCGCTCGCGGGGCAGGGATATCTCCGCGGCGTCTCGAACCTGCGGCGCCCGCTCGAGATCGTCGTCGTCGCGAATGTCGCGAACCTCGTCCTCGAGGTGCTGTTCGTCTACGGCTTCCACTGGGGAATCGCCGGCTCGGCGGCGGGAACGGCGATCGCGCAGGCGGGGATGGGACTGGCGTTCGTCGTCGAGCTGCTTCGCCCCCACGCGCCGTCGCGCCGCCCGAGCTGGCGCGAGATGCGGCCGATGATCCGCATCGGACGCCAGATCTTCGTGCGCACCGCCGCGCTCTACGCGAGCTTCCTCGTCGCGGCGTCCGTCCTCGCCCGGATGGGAGACGCGGAGATCGGCGCGCACCAGATCGCGTACGAGCTCTTCCTCTTCATCGCACTGGTGCTCGACGCGGTCGCGATCGCGGGCCAGGTGATCGTCGGGCGGATGCTCGGAGCCGGCGACGCCGACGGCGCGCATGAGGCCGCGACGCGGATGATCTGGTGGTCGGTCGCGATCGGCGCGGTCTTTGCGGCGGTCATCGCGCCTCTCTCCCACGCGCTGCCGGCGGCGTTCACGAGCGACCCGCGCGTCCTCCATGAGGCGGCGCTCCTCTGGCCGTTCCTCGCCGCGATGCAGCCGCTCGGCGGCGCGGTCTTCGCGCTCGACGGGATCCTCATCGGCGCCGGCGACACGCGCTATCTCATGTGGTCGATGCTCGCGGCGAGCGCCGTCTTCATCGCTCTCGCGTCACTTGCCCTCGCGTTCCGCTGGGGAGTGATCGGTGTCTGGGCCGCGCTCGACGTCCTCATCGCCGCGCGTCTCGCGCTCCTCTGGCCGCGCTTCGCGCGCCGCCGCTGGGCTGTCGTGGGCTGGGGGTAGGAAGGTGTAGAAAGGCCGCTGAAGGGTTACGAGAACTGCACCATGCGGAAGCTCGCCCCTCTTCTCCTCATCCTTGGCCTCTGCGCGTGCGGCTCGAGCGGCGCCCCGGGCCCGACCGGGACCACCAACGCGGGCGCGACCGGCGTAGGCTCGACCGGAGCGGGCCCCACCGGCGGCGGTCACCGCGTCGGCTTCTCCACGTCAGGCACGAACGGCGTGGAATGCGACATCGCCGCCAGTGATGTCTACTGCGTCCAGCGTCCCCATGTAAACCCGACGACGGGCATTGAAGAGCCCGTGACGGGCGTCTCGATGACACCGTCGACAACCCCCCACATCTGCCAGGGAACCGAATGCCGCAGGAGCAGCGGCGGCAAGGCGCTTGCCGTTGGCGATCACGCCGGCATCGGCCCGTGGAAATGCACGGTATCGCGGGACGGAGTTCGGTGTACCGACAAGAAGACGGGAAAGGGCTTCTTGATCAGCGCGACCGGCGTCCTGGGGATCGGCTAGCCCCCGGCACTAAACTCGGCCGATGGACGGAGGCCTCGCCGAGCTCCACACACACCTCGGCGGCTCGGTCTCGTCCGACACCCTCTGGTCGCTCGCGCACCGCCAGGGGATTGCACTCCCGGTCAAGGATTACTGGGACTTCGACCGGCTCGTCACCGTCTCCGACCCGCGCGGCGTGCCCGACCTCGACGCGCTCGACGCGATCTACCACTGGACGGAGCTCATCCAGTCGAGCCCCCTCGCGGTCGAGGCCTCGGTGCACGAGGCGATCGGCGGCGCGTACCGCTCGCAGGGGATCACGACCCTCGAGCTGCGCTTCAACCCGATGAAGCGGAACCGCGGCGGCGAGCGCGACCTCGACCACATCATCCTCGCCGCGATCCGCGGTCTCGACGTCGCCGGGCTCGAGTACCCGCAGACGCGTACCGGCCTGATCCTCATGATGGACCGGACATTCACGCCGCGGCAGAACGAGGTCATCGTCGAGAAGGCGATCCGCTGGGCGCCGCGCGGAGTCGTCGGCATCGACATCGCCGGCCCGCGGCCGGGCGGCGAGCGGTACGACTACGCGCAGGTGCAGCCGATGGTCGAGACCGCGCGCGCCGCAGGACTCGGCGTCACGATCCACGTCGGCGAGGAGGGAGGCGAGTTCGGCCGCGAGGAGATCGGCGAGGTGCTCGAGCTCCTCCAGCCCGACCGCATCGGCCACGGGATTCTTGCCGCGGGCGACCCCGAGCTGATGAAGCTCCTGCGCGAGCGCGGAGTCGTCCTGGAGATCTGCCCGACGTCGAACCTGTTGACGAAAGCACTGCCCGACGAGGACGCGCTCCGCGAGGTCTTCCGGACATTCGTCGAAAACGGCGTGCAGTTCACGATCGCGACGGACGGCCCGGAGATGATGCGCACCCACCTCCGCGACGAATTCGAGCTGCTCCTGCGAGTCGGCGCGCTGACGCAGGACGAGCTCATCGAGGCGAACCGCCGCGGCCACGAAGCCGCATTCGTGAGCGGGTTTCGCACTGCACGGCCGAATACTCCCGTCGGCCGATAGGACAGTCCTCGGCGCGGTCGTAACGTCCGTGCCATGAAGAACACCGCGCAGCCCGACCTCACCGAGCGCCAACTGCAGATGGTCAAGTTGATCGCGCAGGGCTGCTCGAACATCGAGGTCGGAACGAAGCTCGGTATCTCACCGAGGACGGCGAAAGCGCACTCCGACGCGCTGCGGCAGAAGCTCGGTGTGCCGAGACGGCGGCAGATCCCTGCCGCTTTCCGGGCGCTCACGGGCGAGGACCCCCTCGCCCTCGCCCAGGAGCCCGCGCCGGCTATGTCCGGCGTCGGGGGCTGACGGCAACCCGCGCCTGGCCCTACCCAGGCGCGGGAGCCCCCTCTTTGTGACGGAGATCGCGAACGAATAAGGTCCGCGGACAGGGGAAATGGTCGAGACGATCACACCAGCGGTTTCGCTCGCGCTCGCGCACATCATCGAGCGCCCACGATTGATCGAGCGCCTCGAGGAGGGAGCGCGCGTAGCGATGTTCGCCGCGCCGGCCGGCTACGGCAAGACGACGCTCGCGCGTCAATGGGGCGAGCGACAGGACTGCCCGGTGGTCTGGTACCGGACGAACCGAGCCTCGGGCGACGTCGCACTGCTCGCAGTGCAGTTCGACGAGCTGTTCGCAAAGCTCGCGCCGGAGCTGCCGCGCGATCCCGGGAAGGTCGCGGCGATCGCCGCGGCGAACCCGAGCCCGAGCCCGCTCGGCCGCGCCCTCATCCGGACGTTCGCCGAGATGACGCGGGACGTCCTTGTCATCGTCGACGAGTGGGAGGCCGCAGAGACTCCTGAGGCCGACGAGCTCCTGTCCATGCTCGTCGACGGGATCGGCGTGCGGTGGTTGATCACGACGCGCGAGCGCCCCGCCTGGTTCACACCGCGGCGGAAGATATACGGCGACGGGCTCGAGATCGGCGTCGACGAGCTGCGGATGACCGACGAGGAAGCGGTCCAGGTGCTCGAGGTCGCGGGGGCCATCGCGGGACGAGCGCGAGTGATGCGCACCGCGGCCGGGTGGCCGGCGGTGCTCGGCCTGGCGGCTATGAGCGGTGAGGTCGATTTCGGCTCTGACCGCCTGCTCTCTGACACCCTCGACGAATTCCTGGCGAACGAACTGCTCGCAACGGCAGGACCCGAGACGCAGGAGGCGTTGACGCTCCTTGCCGTCTCATCAATCGTTGATCGACAGCGCGCGGAGCAACTCCTGGGCGGGGGCGCTGCTAACGACACGATTGCCGAGGGGTGCGCTCGCGGCCTCCTCTCAATGACGGAAGGGTTGGCCGTGTTCTTCCACCCACTCCTCCGTGACCTCCTGATCCGGCGTTTCATGGAGCTGCAGGAGGAGGCCCGCGGTCCGCTCCTCGCGCGCTGCCACCGACTCCTCGAATCCCGGCTGTGGGACGAAGCGCTCTCAGTCGCGGAGCACTCTCTCGACGCAGAGTTCATCGCCAATGCAATCGCGTCAGCACTGGACGATCTCTTGGCCGCGGGCCGGACAAGCAGTCTCGACCGCTGGGTCACGGCGGCCCGCAAGGCTCGGGCCGAAGGCGGCCTGATCGATTACGCCGAGGCAGAACTTCGCCTTCGCCAAGGCAGCTTCGACCGAGCAATTGCGCTTGGCGGGTCCGCAGGCGACACTCTTAGCGGAGATCTCGCCGCTCGCGCCCATCTCGTAGCTGCCCGGTCAGCCCATCTCGCAGAGCGCTCGGCACTGCGAGAAAACCATCTCTCGTTCGCGAGCCAGTTAGTAGCGCATCCCCGAACCGAAGCCGATTTGCGGTGGCTCCGCTTCGCAGCCTCGGTTGCGGACGAGCGGCCAGACGCCCGCCTGCTGGCTGACGAGCTCTCTCGGGTCAACTATCGAACACACGATCACGCTCTTCGGGTAGCCGCCTCCAATCTCCAACTCGGCCTTGTGCACGGACCGCTACGCGAGCGCATCGAGGCCGCGGAAGGCCGCGTCGCCCTCGTGGACACTGCCTCTGATCCCTACGCCAGCACCGGGATGCTCAACTTGCTCGCGTATGGGTTGTTTGGCGTCGGTCGATACACCGACGCACTAAAGGCAGCCGACAAAGAGATCGCCATCGCCGAAGAGTTCGAACTCACCTTCGTCGTTCCGTACGCACAGATCAATCGCGCATCCGCATTTGTGGCATTACGCGAGTTTGCTGAGGCACGGCGCGCGTTACGCGTGGTTCAGAAGCGCGTCTGCGCTAACTCCGATAACTCCGATCCCTTTCTCGCTTCGCAACATGCGATTCACTCCGCTGCCCTCGAGATCGCGCGGGGCGATCTCAACCGCGCACTCGACCACCTCGCTTCATCCGACCATCCCCGAACGCCAAAAGGCGCCCATGGCGCGCAATACGCCCTTCGAGCCATCGCACTAACGGCGCTTGGCCGGCTCGAAGAAGCGGAGGATCAGGCCCATCAGGCCAGCGCCACGTCGGAGGGCCTAGAGACCCGTGCGCTTCTCGCCGCAGCGGCTACCGTCCGCGCCGCAATCCAGACGGAGACGGCGGAATGCATCGAAGCCTACGAGGCCATTGTGGATTCAGGCTTTGTGTATGTGCTCCCGCTTGCTTGTCGGGCTCGCTTCGAGGTCGCACGAACGCTTTTGCAGAGTCACGAGCATCGTGAATCGGTCATGTCGTTGCTGTTTGGCGCGAACGACACAGGAATCGCGAAACGGGCTGGGATCCCGGTGCCGCGAGCGGCGAACCGGAGATTCAACCTCTCTGGGCGCGAGCAGGAGGTTTGCGAACTCCTCGCCGAGGGGCGGACTAATCAGGAAATCGCGACAATGCTCTTCATCAGTCTCTCGACCACGAAAGTGCACGTGAAGCACATCCTCGAGAAGCTCGGAGTCCGGTCACGTGTGGAGGCAGCGCGCATCTGGGAGGAAGGCGCTAGCTGACGGCTCGAAGGGGAATCACCTCGGCCGACGTCTCCAGATCCACTTCGTTCCACTCGAATACGAACCGGGGGCCCTGGCCGGTCCGATAGTCCTCGTCGGACGAGGCGAGTATCGCCTCGAAGGCGGCCACCACTGATGTATCGAACTGCGTACCAACCGCTTGGGCGAGCCGCATGCGCGCCTCTTGACTCGGCATCGCGTCTCGGTAGGGACGTTTCGAGGTCATCGCGTTGTAGGCGTCGGCGACCGAGACGATCTTCGAGAGAAGTGGGATCTCGGTGTCGACCAGCCCGTCGGGATATCCGGTGCCGTCGATTCTTTCGTGATGGTGGCGAACGATCGGCCCGATTCGGCCGTAGTTCTCAATCTCGATCTTTCGCACGATCTCCTCACCTGAAACAGGATGCTCTTCGATCAGCCTCCACTCCTCCGGAGTCAGCGGCCCAGCCTTCTCGATGATCTCCCTCGGGACCCTGCATTTCCCAATGTCGTGAACCAAGCCACAGAGCTCGACGAGGTCGCAGTCGTCCTCTGAAAGTCCCATCCGCTCAGCGATATCGCGTGCGTATACCGCGACCACGAGCGAGTGACCAGCGGTGTAAAGGTCGCTCTCCTCGTAGATGCCCACGAGGCCCGTCATGAAGCGGCGGTTCGCGGTGCGCAGACGTGCGTTCGCTGACGCCAGATGGCTGGTTGCTTCCTTCTCCTGCTGATAGAGGTGAAGTAGGCGTTGCGCGGCGAGTGTCGGGACAAACAGGACTAGCACCACACCAAGCGAGTAGACGTGGGCGCTATACACGAGCAAGGCGAGCAGGGGGACGTAAAGGGGGACGGTAAGCGCGGACACCGATCCCATCGCGAGAAGCTCGTCGCGAACATTCATCCCGCGCACGAGAACCGTGCCTCCGATC
>JAWVDC010000026.1:0-2936 GCA_033857715.1 Gaiellaceae bacterium
CGAGCAGCGGGCTCTTCCATTCTTAGAGGAGGAATCGGCGGAACAGTGGCTGTGCCGCGCTGACGCGCTGCGCGTGGCGAGGCTGCGTCCTCAGTCGACCCGATAGTCGCTGACTATCGGGTCTCCCTGCGTCCTCCCCTCGCGGCGCCCAGCACCCCAGCGCAGCGAGCACCGTTCCGCCAGTCCCTCCTACGTCCGCGTCGACTCGCCGTCGATCGCCTTGTGGGCGTCGCCCACCGCGACCTCGATCTTCTTCGGCTTCGGCTGCTCGGGCTTCTGGACGTGCACCTCGAGGACGCCGTTCGCGTACTTCGCGGCGACGTGCTCCTCGGTGACGCCCTGCGGTAGGCCGATCGTCCGCGAGAACGTGCCGAAGCGGCGCTCGACCCGATGGAAGCGTCCGTCCTCGAGCTGTTGCTCGCGGGTGCGCTCGGCGCTGATCGTCAGCGCGCCCTCGTCGAGCTCGACGGAGATGTTCTCCTCGGGGATGCCGGGCAGGTCGAACGCGTAAACGACTTCGCCTTCCGTCTCCCAGACGTCGGCGGTGGGGATCCAGCTCTGCGTGGTCCGCCCGTTGCCCTCGACGAGGCCGTTCATGAAACGGCTCATCTCGTTCTGAAGCGCGGCGATCTCGCGGAACGGCTCCCAGCGAACAAGAGTGGCCATATGCCTTACCTCCTTACGTCGTACCGTACTTGTTGCGCGTGACAGGATAAAACCTCAGTCCGTTGATGTCAACTCCCGACATTTCCTAAACTTCGCCGGTGCTTCCGCTCCGCGACAACGCTCCCGGCAGGACGACGCCCTTCGTCACCGTCGGGCTCATAGCCGCGAATTTCGTGGTCTGGTTCTGGGAGCTCCGCGCGCCCGGTGTCGACGTCCACGTCTTCCGGGACGGCTACTACCCGTGCGCGCTCCACGGCCCGTGCCTCGGCGGCGTCCACGCTCTGCCGTGGTGGGAGGGCGCGTTCACGTCGATGTTCATGCACGCGAGCTGGCTCCACATCCTCGGGAACATGCTCTTCCTCTGGATCTTCGGCAACAACATCGAGGACGCGCTCGGCCATCTCGGCTTTCTCTTTTGGTATCTCGCCGCGGGCGTGGCCGCGACCGCCACGCAGACGCTCGTGACGCTCCACTTCGCGGGAGTGCACGCTGCGAGCATTCCGAACATCGGGGCGAGCGGCGCGATCGCCGGAGTCCTCGGCGCGTACTTCGTCTTGCTTCCCCGGGCGCGGGTGCTGACGGTGATCTTCTTCGGGCTCATCCTCATCCGGGAGATCCCCGCGGTCCTTTTTCTCGGGTTCTGGATCGCCTTTCAGGCGTGGCAAGGGGGCCTCTCGCTCTACCACCCGGCGGCCGCAGGCGGCGTCGCAGTTTTCGCTCACATCGGCGGTTTCGTGTTCGGGTTTCTCTCCGGGCTCGTGCTGCGCGCGACGACGAAAGGCCGCTCGGGAGTGATTCGTCCCGGCTGAGGATTACGGCGGAATTCTGCGGGAATGCCGTGCGTTGTGACCGCCATGAGAACAAGCGAACAGATCCACGAGGAGATCGAGCGCCTGAGCGAGGAGCGGACCGAGCTCTGGCATCGACTCGCTGCGGAGCACAGCTCTGAGGTTCGTGCGGAGATCCACGTGATCGACGAGAAGCTCGACCGGCTGTGGGACGAGAACCGCGCCGTGCGCGCAACCCTCCGTTTCGGCGATCGCGAGAAGATCGTCGCCCGCGCGCGCGTCGAAGAGCGGCTCGAGCGCGCAGCCTGACCCTCCCCCGAGGGAACTCCGGCGAGGGATCGACCCGGCCACGTGCCGGGTCGATCCTTTCTGGGTGCCCATCCGGCGGCTCCATCCGCACCGCGCGAGCCTTTCGGCCTTGGCCGTGTCCCTCGCTTGTGTGGGCGTCGCGACCGGTCTGACCACCACGGCCAAGGCAAGTTTCCCGGGCAGCAACGGGTCGATCGCGTTTACGGGACAGGGCAACGGGGTCGCAGGCCCGTGCGCGAACTCGAGCTGCATCAAGTTCATCTCACCGGCGGGCGGTGTCGAGCGCACGCTCAACGTCATCGCCGGCGTGAACAACGCGCAGTACTCGCCGAACGGCAAGGTGCTCGTCTTCGATCACCACACTCCCTCCGCGTGCTGCCAGATCTACACGGTGCACGCCAACGGGACGCACGTGCTGCGGATCACGCACGGCGCCGACGACGAGGATCCCGCCTGGTCTCCGGATGGGCAGCACATCGTGTTCTCTCGCCAGCCGAAGTCCGGAGAGGTGGAGCTGTATGTCGTCGACGCCGGCGGAACCCATCTCCACGCGCTTACCCACGGAGCGGCAGGCGGTAGGGCGCCCGACTGGTCGACGAAGGGCCTGATCGCTTTCCAGGGCCACGGAGGAAGCGGCAACGACATCTTCGTCATGGCGGCCGACGGGACGGGCGAGACGGACGTGACGAACGGCTCGCCGGGCGGTTGCAGCGCGCCGAGTTGGTCGCCGGACGGGCAGTGGATCGTGTTCATCGCCGGAACGAACGTCTGGCGAATGCGCAGCGACGGCACGGAGAAGAAGCGCCTCACGCGCACCGCCTCCTTCAAGGATCACCCGGTGTTCTCGCCGAGCGGAACCCGCATCGTCTACCAGGATTTCGTCACCGGCTCGAGCCAGCTCTGGGTGATGCGGACCGACGGAAGCCGGCGGCGGCAGCTCACGCACGACGGCTCCGCGAACGGCGCGCCGACGTGGCAGCCACGCTGACGTAACCCGTCCCGACGGCCTCTACACTGGTGGCGCGCGGGGCGTTAGCTCAGCTGGGAGAGCGCCGCCTTTGCAAGGCGGAGGTCACCGGTTCGATCCCGGTACGCTCCATCGTTGGTTTCACCCTGAAAGCGGCGGTTTTCCGTATGTTCCAGCCTCCCCGCCATTACGCGCCTTACTGACCG
>JAWVDC010000027.1:0-13980 GCA_033857715.1 Gaiellaceae bacterium
AAGCTCAAGTAAGCAGGCACCGCAATAGCGACGAGGATGCCGAGAATCACGATGACGACCAGAAGCTCGATGAGGGTGAAGCCCTCCTCCGAGGCCAGCCGCGTCTTGATGCGATCGAACATAGTGCTGGGTCTCCTTCCACGAGGGGATGGGGATTGGGGTGTCCGCACCGTCATCGGCTCGACCGGCCCCTGGGCATTAGCCCTCTAAAGGGGTAGGTCGGCGTCTGGCGCTACGGACCGGAGTCGTAGGCCGTCTGGAACTGGACGACCTTCGGAGTGCCAGACACGCTCGCGGCCCGCACGACGACGGTGACGACCTTCTCTGACCGGCCCGTGGCGTTCGGGTTCGTGAGCAGCCGGATGAAGGTCTCGACCTTGTACGACTTGTTGTCGGGCCCGGTGAGTGTCTGCACCGGCAAGCACTGGGCGGACGACCCGCAACCGCTGATCGTCACGTCCGTCCCGCTGACAGGAAGTGCGGTCTCGTCAGAGGTGTACGTCGCGTCGCTCGCCTTCGTCGACGTCAACGTTGTCGCGTCGAGCCCGATAGAGGCGTAGGGAAGCGAGGAGTAGAGCTCGAGCTGATTGTTCGCGAGCAGACCGGCCGCCGAGGTCTTCGCCGAGGAGCCGATGGCGAAGTAGCCGAGGCTGTACGCCCCGATGAGCGCGAGCAGGGCGATCGTGAGAATCAGGATCGCCGTGATGAGCTCGATCATGAGGAAGCCGTCTTCGCTGTGAACGCGTTTTTCCACGAGGGACAGATCGGCAGAAGTCGGCTCGCGCTAAAGCCCTGCCCGTCCCCAACCGATAAGGCGGGTGATGCCTACGACGACCATTACCCCAAAGGTGCGCCTCGCCGCACTCATCGGCGTGCTGCTCATCGCGCTCGCCGGCTCGGCGTTCTTCATGTTGCGCGGCCATACGAAGACGCCGAGCACCACGGCGCCTCCGTCGACTCACCCCACGACGCCCACGCACCGCACGCGGCCGACGGTCAACCCGCTTCTCCCCGCCCCGCTTCGCGCGGTGCTCGAGCAGCATCGGATCGTCGTCGTCGGCTTCTTCAACCCTGACTCTCCCATCGGCTTGCGCACGATCGCGGAAGCGCGTGCGGGAGCAGCCCTCGCCGGCGTTGGCTATTTCACCGTCGACCTCCGCCACGACTCGGTCGCCGGTCCCCTGACGGCGCTCCTGCCGTCCGGCCAGATGCTCCCCAACCCGGGAATCGCGATCTACAAGCGGCCCGGAAGGATCATCTACCGCGCGGACGGGTTCCTGCTCCGCCAGTTGATCCCCCAGGCGATCAAAGACTCCCAGTGAGCGCACTCGCCTCCGACGAGCGCGAGCTGTTCGTTCGCCACGCGGAGCTCGAAGGCCGCTCCATCGCCCGCCTGCGCGTCATCGACCGCGGAGACTCCTGCCTCGTCGAGGCCGAAGTCTTCCCGCGCGACGCGCCGCCGAGCCTCGCCGGCCCGTACACGTTTGCGGACATCGGCCAGGCAACGGCGTTCATCTCCGAGGCGATGGAATCGCTGCTCTACCTCGGCTGCGAGATCCGCACCCAGTAACGCGTGCGAGTGCTGCGCACTCGCACGCGGAGTTGGCGGAACTCCGCGCGCCGGAAGCGCGGTTCCGGCGCGCTCCGTGCCGAGAGCTTGTTGCCGCCGCGGCGGGTGCCGCCGCGGCGGGGAGTGGGCTGCTTCCTGCAGAGGCCGGAGCGTAAGACTCGGCGCAGCCGGGCTTACGCGGAGGCCCGACGAAGGCGCGCTGCCGCTCCTGCGCCGAAGGCGCACGACCGGCCGCGCCACGACCGAACCGCTCCGTCCTGAGATGTCCAAAGAGCTCTCAGCACGGAGGCCGGGAAGACCGCGCTCTTCCCGGCCGGAGTTCCGCTGCCCAGCGCGCAAGTGCGCAGCACTTGCGCGCTACTACGAAGTGACGCGGGCGAGCTCTTCGAGGCTCGTGAGGCCGGCGATGATCTTCGCGAGGCCGTCGTCCCAGAGGGTCGACATGCCGGCCTCGAACGCGGCGCGCTCGATCTCCTGGCGCGACGCCTTCGCGGCGGCGAGCGATGCGAGATCCTCGGTCATCGAGAGGAGCTGGAAGACGCCGATCCGGCCGCGGTAGCCGGTCTGGTCGCACCGCGGGCAGCCGCGCTTTCGATAGAAGACGAGCGCTCCGTTCGCGGCCGCGACTTCCGGAGTGACGCGGGCCGCAGCGAGCTCGTCGGCGTTCGGCGTGTAGGGCTCCGCACAGTGCGTACAAAGCTTCCGGGCGAGCCGCTGGGCAAGGACGCCGGTTACAGCGGCGCCCGTGAGGAACGGCTCGACGCCCATCTCGTTCAGGCGCGTCAGCGCGCTCGGGGCGTCGTTCGTGTGCAGGGTCGAGAGGACGAAGTGGCCCGTCAGCGCGGCCTCGATCGCGATCTTCGCGGTCTCGCCGTCGCGGATCTCGCCGACCATCACGACGTCGGGATCCGAGCGCAGGATGGCGCGCAGCGCCGTCGCGAAGGTGACGCCGCCGCGCGGGTTGACCTGCACCTGCTTGACGCCGGGAAGCCGGTACTCGACCGGGTCCTCGACCGTGATCAGGTTGATCTCAGGCCGGCTCAGCGCGGTGAGGACGGCGAAGAGCGACGTCGTCTTACCGGAGCCCGTCGGGCCCGTGACGAGCAGGGCGCCCGTCGGCCGCTCGACGATGTGCCGGAGCTGGACCTGCATCGCTTCGGAGAGGCCGAGCTCCACCATCGTCGGCGGCTTGCTCGACTGATCGAGGAGACGGAGGACGGCCGACTCGCCGTACACGGTCGGGAGCGTCACGACGCGGACGTCGAGCTTGCGCCCGGCCACCGCGGCGTTCACCGAGATGCGCCCGTCCTGCGGCTTGCGGCGCTCGGCGATGTCGAGCTTCGCGAGCACCTTGAAGCGGGTGATGACGCCGGCGGCGGTCTGCCTCGGCAGTCGCTGGATCTCGCGCAGCACTCCGTCGATCCGGAGGCGCACGACGAGGGAATCTTCCTGCGGCTCGAAGTGGATGTCCGACGCGCCGTCCT
Source organism: Gaiellaceae bacterium (assembly GCA_033857715.1). Lineage (GTDB taxonomy): Bacteria > Actinomycetota > Thermoleophilia > Gaiellales > Gaiellaceae > Palsa-739. The sequence goes on from JAWVDC010000027.1 coordinate 3,055, forward strand.
CGGCGGCCTTGAAGAGGATCGAGTTGACGAGCCGCACGAGGGGCTCGTCGGAGAGGCCGTCGTCGGCCTCGAGGTCTGCTTCCGGCGCGAGGTCGAACTCGATCTCTTCGCCTTCGAGGACGGTCGGGACAGCGGTGGCGGTGGAGGCGCGCGCGAGCCGGCCGAGCTGGCTGAGGATCTCGTCCCGCGACGCGACCGCGAGCTCGAGCTGATGCGGCGTCGCAAGCCGCAGCTCGTCCATCGCCTGCACGTCGGCCGGGTCGGCGACTGCAACCCGGAGGACGCCGTCGGCGAGCTCGTACGGAAGCGCGACGACGCGCTCGAGCACCCGCAGCGGAATCGCCGCAACGGCCATCTCGTCGACGCCCGACGTTGCGAAATCGATGAGCGGCAGCCGGAACTGGACGGCATGACGGTGCGCGATCCCCTGACTGCTCGCGATCCCCTCCTCGACGAGGGCGCGTGCGAAAGATCCCGTCTGGCGAGCACGCTCCTCGGCGCGCGCGAGCTTGTCCTCGGGGATGAGCTTGGTCGCTCCGATCAGGTCGAGGAGCATGTCGACCGACTCGGCGCCGGCGATCGGCACGACGCCGTCGGCGCCATCCGTCTCGACAGCGGTCGTCGTCCGCAAGCGCGGAAGGTGTGTCTGATGATCAGTCAATGGCAGCCAAAGTCACGTGTATCCCTCTAAATAGGCATCGGCATTTCCGCCCCGAAGACTTAGCTTCTGCGGCCCGCGACTTCCGAAAGACGCGGACTAGCCGTGGACGAGCGCCCAGTAGCCCTGCAGCAGGGCGTGACCGGCGAAGAGGGCGACGACGGAGCCGATCGCGAGGAACGGCCCGAAGGGAAGCTTGACCTTGCGCGCGCCTGCGCCGAGGCGCATGAAGAGGACGATCGCCGGCACCATCGCGGCGAGGAGGCCGACGAACATGCCGACGGCCACGGTCGTCCCGAGCATCGCTCCGAGTACGAGCGCGAGCTTGACGTCGCCCATGCCCATCCCGCGCGGCGCAATGAGTGCCGCCGCGAAGAGGAAGCCGCTCGCGCCGAGCGCGCCGAGGGTCCATTGCAGGCTCGGATGGACCGCGGTCTGCGCCGCGAGAATGACCACGAAGGCCGGCAGGACGATGCGGTTCGGGATGATCCCATGCTCGAGGTCCGTCGCCGAGACCGCGACGAGGACGAGGCAGAACACCGCGGCGACGAGCGCCTCGGGGTGCAAGCCGAACTTCAGCGCGCAGCCGGCGACGAGCAGCGCGGACACGAGCTCCACGGCCGGATAGCGCCACGGAATCGTCGCCTTGCAGCTGCGGCAGCGCCCGCGCAGGAGGAGCCACGAAAGCACGGGAACGTTGTCCCGCCAGCCGATCTCGTGACCGCAGCTCATGCAGGCGGAGCCGGGCGAGACGAGGGAGCGCCGCAGCGGAACGCGCGCGGCGACGACGTTCATGAAGCTCCCGAGCGCGAGGCCGGGGGCGAAAGCGAAAGCCGCGAGCGCGAAGTCCATCTCAGCGTGCGAGCCGGAGTCCGGTGGGGGCGACCGCGTCGTCTGCGATCTCCTCCTCCTCGGCCTCTTCGTCGACGGGCGTAGCTGACTGGTCGAGACGGTGCTGCTTCTCTGCCCGCTCGAGCGCGACGAGGAAGTCGTGGCGGTTCGAGGCAGCGTTCGCGGCGGTCTCCCGCTCGACAACCCCGGCAAGGACGAGCTTGATCAGCGCCTGCGAGAACGTCTGCATGTCGAAGAACTCGCCTTCGCCGACGGCGTCGGTGATCTCGTCGGGGCGCCCCTCGCGAATGAGGTCGGCGATGCGCGCGTTCATGACCATCACTTCGACGGCCGGGATGCGCCCGCCGTCGGCGCGCGGCAGCAGCCGCTGGCTGACGACGCCGCGCAGCACGCCCGCGAGGATCGAGCGGATGACCTCCTGCTTCTCGGGCGGGAAGAACTCGATGATGCGCCCGCAGGACTCGGCCGCATCGACGGTGTGCAGCGTCGAGAGGACGAGGTGGCCCGACTCTGCGGCCTGCAGCGCGACCTGCGCCGTCTCGGCGTCCCGGAGCTCTCCGATGAGGATGACGTCCGGATCCTGACGCAGCGCGCGCCGCAGCCCTTCGCCGAACGTGGCGGTGTCGAGCCCGACCTCGCGCTGGTTGATGACGCCGCGCTGCTCCTGGTGGACGACCTCGATCGGATCCTCGATCGTGAGGATGTGGTCGGTCCGCGTGTGGTTGATGTGGTCGACCATCGCGGCGAGCGTCGTCGTCTTGCCCGACCCCGTCGCGCCGGTCACGAGGATGAGTCCGCGCGGCTCGTTCGAGAGGCGCTCGACACCGCGTGGCAGGCCGAGATCCTCGAACGAGGGAATGAACGACTGGATGACGCGGAAGGCGAATCCGATCTCCTGGCGCTGACGGAATGCGTTGACGCGGAAACGGGGCAGCCCGGCGACCTGGTAGGCGAGGTCGAGGTCACCCGTCGCGTGGAACGCATCGACCTGGTCGGGGCGCGAGATGGTCGTGAGGATGTCCTCCATGTCCCACTGCGTGAGCGTCTCGTAGTCCTCCATGTCGCCGAGCGCGCCGTCCCGGCGCAGCACGGGCGGCCGCCCAGGCTTCAGGTGGATGTCGCTTGCGCCGAGCTCGACAGCGCGCGCGAGGAGTGAATTGAGTTCCACACGAGAGGCTTCGGCTTTCGGGGGTAATTCCTTTAGGCCGCGCGCTTCGCGACCTGGTAGATCACGCGGATCGCGGCCTTCTCGACGCCGCTCGCGGCCGATGGCTCCGGCAAGTCGCCGGTGAGGAGCTTTTCGAGCGCGCGGAACGTCACCGGCAGCCGCGCGATTGCGTACGTCGTGCGCGGGAAGCGCTCGAATGCGGCCTTCGCGCCCCAGCCGGCGCGCGTCAGCGGCGCGATCTTCCGCTCCACGGCGGCCTGGTACGGGGTCATGTCCGCCGCGCGCCCGGCGAGCACGTCGAGCGCCGTCTCGGCGACGAGCTTCGCGGAATAGAACGCCTCGTACATCCCGTCGCCGGAGAACGGATCGACGAGCCCGGCCGCGTCGCCGATCACCGCGGTCGTGCCCCGCGCGAGCGTCGTCCCGGTAGCGCGCATGGGCAGGCGATAGCCGCGCGTGCCGACAGCGGAGTCCGGGTCGATGTCGTACGCCTCGCACATCCGCTTGAGCTCGGCGCGGAGCTTCGGCCCTTCCGCCTCGTTCCCGCCGACGCCGACGTTGACGTGGTCGCCCTTCGGGAAGATCCAGCCGTACCCGCCGCGGATGACGGCGATCTCGAGCACCATCGCGCCGGCGAAGCGCTTCTCCCACGGGTAGTTCGCCTCGAGCGCGACGCCGTAGGCGATGTCGTCGGCGAGCCCGAGCTGCTTCGCGGAGGAGCCGTTGCAGCCGTCGGCGCCGATGACGATGCGGGCGTCGAGCTCGTGCGCGTCGGCGGTCGTGCCCTCGCGCACCTCCGCTCCCGCGTCGGAGGCCTTCTGGAGGAGGAAGTGGTCGAGCCGGGAGCGCTGCGTCATGAACGCGATCGGCTTGCGCGCGGTGCGCGTGATGTGCTGGCCGTAGCGGAGCCCGCAGTCCATCCTCGCGACGGTGTCCTCGACGACGGCCGAGATCGAGAACGGGAGGAGCCGCGCCGCGCGCCCGGTCACGCCGCCGCCGCACGGCTTGTCGCGCGGGAAGGTCGCCTTGTCGACGACGAGGACGCGAGCACCGGCCGACGCCAAACGGTATGCGGCGGTCGACCCTGCAGGCCCTCCACCGACGATGGCGACGTCGTAACTCACGATGGGGGCGGGAGGATTCGAACCTCCGTAGGCTGAGCCGACGGGTTTACAGCCCGTTCCCTTTGGCCGCTCGGGCACACCCCCGGGAGCGAGGCAGTGTAGCCGGGGGACTAGGTGAGAACGGTCACCGCGCGCGCTACGACCATGACCGCGAGAGCGAGGCTGATCGCCGACTGGACGACCATCAGCATCTTCGCCCAGCGGCTCAGCGGCATCGTGTCGGTGGGGCTGAACGCGGTCGAGTTCGTGAACGAGACGTAGAGGTAGTCGACGAACTTCGGGCTCCATCCAGAGTCGGCGAAGATCGGCTCGAGCTGCTGCGGGAAGAGGAAGTCACGGCGCGCCGGCGGGCAGCTCGGCCGCGCGAGCGGGCCGCCACCGTCGTGCTGCCAGTACCAGAGCCCGAAGAGCAGGACGTTCACGAGCCACATGTGGACGGCTACGCGCAGCAGCTGAGGCGCGTTCGTGCTCGTGCTGTGGAGCAGGGCGTGGATGAGCAGGATGATCGAGGCGGCGTTCGCCACGCTCACGAGCGCGATGGTCCCGATGATGAGGTGCCGGCGCGTGATCCGGCCGTACACAGGCATCAAGCCGAGGGACGCGACGACGAGCAGCGTCAGCCCCGGAACGATCCAGCGGATCACGTGGAAGCTGCCCCCGCCCGGCCCGGAGATGAAGCGAGTCGGAAGGTCGGCGTAGAGGACGGCAGCGGCGATCAGCGCGGCGGCGGGCCAGACCGGCGACTCCCCGACGCCAGTGTGGGCCTCGAACGCACGGCGCACGTCCATGGCGCGGAAGCTACGCAGGGGGTCGGCGGTTACTGCCGTTTGGTCGGGCTACACTGGGCCGCGCCAGCCCTCTTAGCTCAGTTGGTAGAGCACCTCCATGGTAAGGAGGGGGTCGACAGTTCGAGTCTGTCAGAGGGCTCTTTCGGGGTAGGGTCGCCTCTTCAGGAGAGGAGGTGGACAGATGTCGAGTGCAGCCGATCTACTCCGCGCAGTCGCTGGTCTGGCGTGGGTCGGTTTGGCGATTCTCGTTGTCCTCGCGTTGCGTAGCCTCCTCCGGGGCGAACGGGGCGCGTTAACCAAGCTTGGATTTGGACTAAGCGGAGTGACAGTGGAGTTCGCGGACGCGAAACTCAGCCAAGCGACGTCGAACGAGCAGCGAGAGAATGGCTCTGCAGCGATCGGCCGAGCTGCGAGACGGTCTGTAATTGACCGGCTGCGGACACACTCCGACCTCCTCGGCAGAGCGAGAATCCTCTGGGTCGATGACCACCCTGAGAACAACGCGCCCCTGATCGACCTTCTGCGCGAGTTCGGCGCGACGGTAGACACTCCCCGCTCCAATGCTGACGCCCTCGCCCTCCTCAGGGGGAGCGACTACGACGTCGTCATTAGCGACGTCGCGCGCGACGACGAGGCGCCAAAGGGCGAGTTGAAAGGAGTCGAGCTTGCTCGCGAGGTGTTCGATCGGTGGGGTCGCCAAGTCCTGTTGTTCACCGCGCGGTTCGAGCCCACGCAGCTTCCGGGCGCCTCCGCTGAGGAACGGCTGGCCCTTGTGTCCGACGTCCGCGAAACGGTCTTCGCCACGACGAATCGAGCTGACGAAGCGCTTCACTACATCATGGATCTTCTTGAGCGCTAGTCGGGCGTGCCTCGCTCCTGACAGACTGACCGAATGGCCGTGGTAGGCAAAGAGGCAGAGCGTGCGGAGCTCCACAAGACGATCTGGCGCATCGCCAACGATCTGCGCGGGAGCGTCGACGGCTGGGACTTCAAGACCTACGTCCTCGGGACGCTCTTTTACCGATTCATCTCCGAGAACCTCACCGCGTACCTGAACGAGAAGGAGCGCGCGGCCGGGTTCCCCGACTTCGACTACACCGCGCTCCCCGATGATCAGGCCGAGTTCGGGCGCCGCGAGACCGTCGCGGAGAAGGGCTTCTACATCCTCCCGAGCGCGCTCTTCGTCAACGTACGCGCGAGGGCTCGCCACGACGAGAACCTCAACGAGACGCTCGCCGCCGTGTTCCGGAACATCGAGGGATCGGCAGTCGGCACCGCGAGCGAGGACGACATCAAGGGCCTGTTCGACGACCTCGACGTCAACTCGAGCAAGCTCGGCCCGACGGTCGCGAAGCGGAACGAGAAGCTTGTCAAGCTCCTCGACGCGATCGGCGACCTCAACCTCGGACACGCCGACAACACGATCGACGCGTTCGGCGACGCCTACGAGTACCTCATGACGATGTACGCCTCGAGCGCCGGCAAGTCCGGCGGCGAATTCTTCACGCCGCAGGAGGTCTCCGAGCTTCTCGCCCGGATCGCCGTCGTTGGAAAGACCGAGGTCAACAAGGTCTACGACCCCGCCTGCGGCTCGGGATCGCTGCTGCTCCAGTTCGCCAAGGTGCTCGGTCGCGAGAACGTGCGCCAGGGGTTCTTCGGCCAGGAGATCAACCTCACGACCTACAACCTCTGCCGGATCAACATGTTCCTGCACGACATCAACTTCGAGAAGTTCGACATCGCGCACGGAGACACGCTCACCGATCCCGCCCACGAGAACGACGAGCCGTTCGAGGCGATCGTCTCCAACCCCCCGTACTCGATCAATTGGGAGGGCGACGCAAACCCGCTGCTGATCAATGATCCGCGCTTCGCGCCGGCGGGCGTGCTGGCGCCGAAGTCGAGGGCCGACCTCGCGTTCACGATGCACATGCTGAGCTGGCTCGCCGTCAACGGGACGGCCGCGATCGTCCAGTTCCCCGGCGTGCTCTACCGCGGCGGCGCAGAGCAGAAGATCCGCAAGTACCTCGTCGAGAACAACTACGTGGACACCGTGATCCAGCTCCCGCCCGACCTCTTCTTCGGCACGAGCATCGCTACCTGCGTCGTCGTGCTCAAGCGGAGCAAGTCCGACAACAAGACGCTCTTCATCGACGCCTCCAAGGAGTTCGTTCGCCAAGGCAATAAGAACAAGCTCACCGAGAAGAACCGACAGCGGATTCTCGACGCGTTCGCAGCGCGCGCCGATGAGAGTCACTTCTCGACGCTCATCGAGAACAGCGTCATCGCCGCCGGCGACTACAACATTGCGGTCACCTCGTATATCGAGGGAGAGGACACGCGCGAGGCGATCGACATCAGGGAGCTCAACGGTGAGATCGCACAGATCGTCGCCCGGCAGTCGGAGCTGCGGCGCGAGATCGACGCAATCGTCGGCGAACTCGAAGGGGATGCTGCATGAGTCGCATCGAGAGCTTGATCCGACAGCTCTGCCCACGCGGCGTGCGACTCCGAGAGTTGTCCGAGGTAGCCGAGATCGCAGGTCGTACAACCCAACCGGCGGCAATGACAGGGGACGTTGTCGCGATTTACAGCCTTCCGGCTTTCGATTCAGGAAATGGGCCAGAGCGCGTTGCACCGCATCAGGTTGGCTCCGCGAAAACGACTGTGACGAGTCCGGTCGTCCTGGTCGCCAAGCTCAACCCGCACATTCCTCGGGTTTGGCGACTCGAGCAGGTCGAGGAAAACGCTTACTGCTCGCCAGAGTTCTATCCGCTCGTTCCGATCGAAGGAGCACTCGAGGTTGGGTTCCTCTACCACTTGATCGTCTCCGAACTTCCTCGAATCGCAAGCGGCGTGAGAGGAAGCACAAACAGCCACAAGCGCCTTCAGCGGGCCGACTTTCTCGATCTGCGTGTGCCAGTGCCCCCGCTCGGGGTTCAGCGCGAGATCGTCGCGATCCTGGACACGTTCACAGAGTTGGAAGCGGAGTTGGAAGCGGAGCTGGAAGCGCGCCGGCAGCAGTACCACCACTATCGCGAGACGCTGCTGGATATGCGCCTCCGCGCTGACGTCATGTGGATCGAGCTGAGCGACCTCTTCGAAGTTCGAAACGGGTTTACGCCGTCGAAGAGCGTCGCGCAGTACTGGGAGGGTGGCTCTATCCCGTGGTTTCGCATGGAGGACATTCGGACGAACGGCGGTGTCCTGTCAGACTCAATACAGCACGTCTCCGAGAGCGCAGTGAAGTCCGGGCGAGGGGTGTTTCCGACGAACTCGATTCTCGTGGCGACCTCAGCGACCATCGGAGCACACGCGCTGATCACCGTTCCGCATCTGTGTAACCAGAGATTCGTCTCCTTGTCGGTCCGGCCCCAATATGCGGATGCGCTGAACATCAAGTTCGCCTACTACTACGCCTTCGTCCTAGATGAGTGGTGCAAGGACAACACGACGCTCGGGAACTTCCCGGGCGTCGACCTCCCGCGGTTGCGGAGATTTCCGTTTCCACTGCCACCCGTGGACGAGCAGGAGTGGATCGTCTCGATCCTCGAGAGGTTCGACGCACTCGTGAACGACCTGTCGAGCGGCCTTCCGGCCGAGCTGAATGCGCGCCGCAAGCAGTACGAGCACTACCGCGACCGGCTGCTCACGTTTCCGGAAGCCGCATGAGCGAGGCGCCGGCGGCGGTTCGTTACGAGCCGATCTCGGTCGGCGATCAGAGCACCGTCGTGGCCGAGTTCGTTCCCGACGCGCCCGGCGAGACGGCATATCAGAGTGAGGCGGCGCTCGAGGCGGAGTTCATCGGTCTCCTTCAGAGCCAGGCGTACGAGTATCTCCGGGTGCCGAGCGAGTCCGCGCTCGTGGCCAACCTGCGCGCGCAGCTCGAGGCGCTGAATGCGCTCGAGTTCAGCGACTCCGAGTGGGAGCGGTTCTTCGCCGAGAAAGTCGCGAGCGCGAACGAGGGGATCGTCGAGAAGACGAAGCGCATCCAGGAGGACCACGTCCAGGTGCTCGCCCGCGACGACGGGACGTTCAGGAACGTCCAGTTGATCGACAAGAGGAACATCCACAACAACCGGCTGCAGGTGGTCAACCAGTACGAGACGGACGTCGACGCCGCCGCACGCGCGACCCGCTACGACGTGACGATCCTCGTCAACGGCCTGCCGCTCGTGCACGTCGAGCTCAAGCGGCGGGGCGTGGCGATCCGGGAGGCGTTCAACCAGATCAACCGCTACCAGCGCGACAGCTTCTGGTCTGGCTCCGGCCTGTTCGAGTACGTGCAGCTCTTCGTGATCTCGAACGGCACGCACACCAAGTACTACTCCAACACCACCCGCGCTTCGCACATCGCGGAGCAGTCCGGGCGGAAGAGCCGGCGGCAGACGTCGAACACATTCGAGTTCACGAGCTGGTGGGCGGACGCGAAGAACACGACGATCGCCGATCTGACGGGCTTCACGAAGACGTTCTTCGCGAAGCACGCGCTGCTCAACATCCTCACGCGGTACTGCGTCTTCGACGCCGACCAGAAGCTGCTCGTCATGCGGCCGTACCAGATCGCCGCGACCGAGCGAATCCTCGAGCGGATCGAGACCTCGACCAATCACCGGCGACTAGGAACGAGCGCGGCCGGCGGATACGTCTGGCACACCACCGGCTCGGGCAAGACGCTCACGAGCTTCAAGGCGGCGCAGCTCGCGAGCCGGCTCCCGGACGTCGAGAAGGTGCTCTTCGTCGTCGACCGGAAGGATCTCGACTACCAGACGATGCGCGAGTACGAGCGCTTCGAGAAGGGCGCGGCGAACTCGAACACGTCGACGAACGTCCTGAAGCGGCAGCTGGAGGACCCGGCCGCGCGGATCATCATCACGACCATCCAGAAGCTCGCCAGGTTCGTCGAGAAGAACAACGGCCACGCGATCTACGACGGCCACGTCGTGCTGATCTTCGACGAGTGCCACCGGAGCCAGTTCGGTGACATGCACGTCGCGATCGAGAAGGCGTTCAAGCGTTACCACCTGTTCGGCTTCACCGGAACGCCAATCTTCGCGGAGAACGCTGGCACGTCAGGGAACCCCCGGTTGCGCACGACCGAGCAGGCGTTCGGAGATCGCCTGCACACGTACACGATCGTCGACGCGATCAGCGACAAGAACGTCCTGCCGTTCCGGCTCGACTACGTCAACACGATCAAGGTGCCAGAGGAGCTGACCGACAAGCAGGTGCCCGCCATTGACACCGAGCGCGCGCTCCTCGCTCCGGATCGGATCGGGCAAGTCGTCTCCTACATCCGTGAGCACTTCGACCAGAAGACGAAGCGCGGTCACGGGTACACCGTCGGCGCTCGGCGGCTGCGGGGCTTCAACTCCATCCTCGCGACCGCCTCCATCGACGCGGCGAAGCGGTATTACGCCGAGTTCCGGCGACAGCAGGAAGCTCTGCCCGAGGCTCAACGACTGAAGATCGGGCTGATCTACAGCTACGCAGCGAACGAGGACGATCCGGACTTCCTCCCCGAGGAGGAGTTCGAGATGGGCGACCTCGACGCAAGCTCACGCGACTTCCTCGAGGCAGCTATCGGCGACTACAACGCCGTGTTCGGGACGAGCTTCGACACCTCGGGCGACAAGTTCCAGAACTACTACAAGGACTTCTCGCTGCGGCTGCGCAACCGCGAACTCGACGTGGCGATCGTCGTGAACATGTTCCTCACCGGCTTCGACGCGACGACGCTCAACACGCTCTGGGTCGACAAAAGCCTGCGTGCGCACGGCCTCATCCAGGCGTACTCGCGTACCAACCGGATCCTCAACTCGGTCAAGACGTTCGGCAACATTGTCACCTTCCGCGACCTAGAGGATGCGACGAATGACGCGCTCGCGCTGTTCGGTAACAAGGACGCGCGCGGCGTCGTCCTGCTCAAGCCGTACGCCGAGTACTACGCGGAGTACGCCGAGCGAGTCACCGAACTGCTCGAGCTCTTCCCCTTGGACAAGCCTCGTATCGGCGAGAAGGCGGACGCGGCGTTCATCGCGATCTTCGGGACGATCCTGCGTCTGCGCAACATCCTGACGGCGTTCGACGAGTTCGAGGGCAACGACCCGCTCAGCGACCGCGACTTCCAGGACTACCGGTCGATCTACCTCGATCTCTACGACGACCTGCGCCGGGCTGCGGACGCCGAGAAGGAGTCGATCATCGATGACGTCGTCTTCGAGATCGAGCTCGTGAAGCAGGTCGAGGTCAACGTCGACTACATCCTCCTGCTCGTCGAGACGTACCGGGGCGAGCGGGGCGACGGAACTGACCGAGCGATCGAGACGCGGAAGG
>JAWVDC010000028.1:0-17142 GCA_033857715.1 Gaiellaceae bacterium
CTGAGAAGTCGGAGCCGTCGGCCGCGGCCGAGAGGGCCACCCACCCCAGATGCTCCCTGTCCTCCGGCGCGCCGAGCTCGTCGACTGTCATGGCGAGGAACTCACTGCGTGTCCATCCGTATTCATCGACCATGGAGTCGTTGACGGTGTGGAATCGGAACGAGGCTGGGTCGTAGACGAACATCGGCGCGGGATGCCGCTCGAACAGGAGCCGGTAGTTCTCCTCGGCCCGGTGCACCGCCGACGCCGCCGCGAGCTGCGCGCGAATGTCGCGCGCAATCGCCGACGCGCCGACGACGTGACCTTCGTCATCCCGGATCGGCGAGATCGTGAGCAGGACGTCGATAGGCGTTCCGTCCTTGTGCAGCCTGATCGTCTGAAGCCGCTCGATCCGCTCGCCCGCGCCGAGCCGGCGCAGGACATCGGCAATCTCGGCGCGTAGGTCGGGCGGGGCGAGGAGGTCGATCGGACCCCCGACGACCTCGTCTGCGCTGTAGCCGTACAGCTCGGCGGCAGCGGGGTTCCAGCTCGTAATCGTGCCGTCGAGCCGCTTACCGATGATCGCGTCGTTCGATGACTCTACGATCGCCGCGAGCTCGTTCAGGTGCACGATCTCTTCCGCCGTGGTCATCGCGCACCCCCGGAACGTTGTCTGCCATCTGTCAACGTACTCGCAATGACGTCCGGGGCTTCACATTCTTCTTCCCCGGCCCGGGTGTTCTACTTGCGCTGTGCCGACTCGCTGGCGCACTAGGGGGTCGCTATGGCCCTACCGCCCTGGCGGTTGGCGGTTGATCTGGAGCGGCGCGGACGTTGGAGAAACCCGCCGAGGCCCGATGGCCCCGGCGGGTTTCCCACGCTTGTGCTGACTCTACGAGCCGAACCAGGTCATGACCCGGTTCATCAGGTCGGCCTTCTGAGCGGCGGAGCCGTACGCCTCGAACGGGAACGCGAGGAATACCACCTTGTACCCGCTATCGGCCACCGTCAGCGCGTCGGTCTCGGCGGTGTCGTCCGTGAACGCCGCCTCCGCTGGGTCGATGGGCGTGATCTGGTCCTCGAAGGCGGCGTTGAGGACTCCGTGATCGAGCGCAACAGCGCCGACTCCGTCCGTGACCGGGTTGCCGGCGACACTGTGCACGCTCGCAGTGGCTTTGTCGTTCTGCGCCTCCGTGCCATCCCAATCGATGTGGAGGTAGTTCTGGACGAACGGAGTCCTGCCCGCCGCCTGGTCAAGGACGTCCTGTCCCGACATCATCAGGTGGCCGCCCCCGTCCAGGTACGCAGCGAGCTCGCTCTCGTAGGGGCCAAGTGGCGCCGGGTAGGAGTTGCCGGTGAACCAGATGACATTGGTGTGCTTAGCCAGGTAGCTCTCTGGCACCTCCGGATTGGCCGCGAGGTCCCAATAGCTGTAGTCCACGCCGTTCGCAGCCAGCGCGTTCTCGTAGTAGGGCGCTGAGTCCACGGGACCGTTCGTGTCGTTGTCGACGATCAACGTGTCGAATGCGACGGCGATCGTCGTCAACGTCGCCGAGCCGGTAACACCCGCGTCGGCCGATGACGTGGCCGTGAACGTCGTGTCGTTGGTGTCGTTGTCCGCGGCTCCTCCCGGCACGTCGACCTTGATGCAGACATCGACGGTTGCGCCGCCCGCGACGACCGGGGTTACGGACTCCGGCGTCGTGCACGTTGCGTCATAGGTCGCCGACGACCAGCTCCCGCCCGATGTCGCGACGTTGTAGGAGTCCGACTGATACCCCGTGTTGGTCAGGTGCTCGATGAAGCTCGCGGTCTGGCCATCCCTTCCAGCCTCCACACTCGAAGTCGGGGCGACCACGAGACCATGAGGCAGTGCAATGAACGTCGTATGCGGACTGCCCGTCGTCAGGATCCCATTCGCGTTCTTGACGACGATCCCATCAGCGACGATCTTCGAGCCCGAGAACGTCTGGTGGATGAAGGCGTCGAACGTCAAGGTGATGCTGCCGCCCGCCGGAATCGTCTGATGACCCCAGTGGACGACGCCGAGATGCAGATGACCGCCTTGCCCAATCGATTCAACGTCGGTGTTGGCCGGGAGCGGGACGTTGACCGAAGCGTCGGTGGCATCGGCGTTACCGACGTTGCGGACGGTGACCGTGTAATGGATGGTGCTCCCCGGACCGACGGGCGTGCCGTCATCGGTCATCGCGACGATGACCGCCGGCCGCGTTAGGCCGTTGGTCGTGACGTATCCGCCGCGTCCGTGCGTCCCCGCAGCGAGTAGGCCGTGCGAGGCGTCGTAGTCCAGCTGCCAGATGCTCACCTTGGGCAGCGAGGTGCCCAGTATCGACCAGGTCCCGCCGCCGTTCGTGCTGATGAACGCGCCGACGTCGGTGCCGATGTAGAGCGTCCTGGCGTTGGCCGGGTCGAGCACGATCGTGTTCACCGGGACGTCGGGGAGCCCGAAGCTGATGTTCTTCCAGTGCGCGCCGCCGTCTGCGGTCGCGTAGACATGGCCCTTGTTGTTCGGCGTGGCCGCGCCGAACCCGCCGTATGCCGCATAGGCAATGCGCCAGTTCGAGCGGTCGACGGCGATCTGGTTGACGGGCCGGTTCGGCAGAGCGCCGACACCGACACGGTGCCACGACGGCGAGGCAGCCGACACGGCGTCCCGGCTGACCTGGATCCAGCCCTCGTCGGTGCCGGCGTAGACGCCGTCACCGCCGTCCGCGACTCCGAGCGCGCTGATGAAACAGCCACGCGCGCCGTTCGGCGCGGTGCCGGTGCAGCCGCTCGTCAGATCCGGGCTGATCGGGGCCCACGTGACATCGCCCGCGTTGTCCGCCTCGGCGTTGTCGGTGCGGTAGACCCGGTATGTCCCGAGGAACATCTGATTGACGTTGCCGCGATTCTGCACCCACGGGACGTAGAACTCGGCGCGGTCGTTGAGGTCGATGCCGCCGTCGATGGGTTCGTTCCCGAAGAACGTGTTCGTCTCGCTCGGCCCGTAGCGATAGGGCGAGATGTCGAAATACGTTCCGAACACGAACGCCGGAACCGTCGGGTTGATCTCGTTGACGGTCGACTGGTCGACGATGACCTGGCCGCCGTCACCGCTCGCCTGGTCGAACCAGCGGCTGTTGGAGAGGGACTTGCGCAACGTGCCGTTGTCCTGCGTCCCACCCCAGTACTGGCCGGGGACGTTGGGCACCGTCGCGATAGAACTGAACTGCGTGATGGAGAGGCCGGTCGAGTGGATCAGGGCGGCCGTGGTCGGATTGACCTGCCCGTTCAGATCCTGCCAATCGGCTGCCGAAAGGGGGTCGGCCGGATTGTTGCGACCGCCGCCCGTGTGCGACTCCCACACGCCGCCGTCGTTGCCGATCGCGATGTGTGAGGTGTTGTTCGGCTGGAAGGCGAACGCGTGGAAGTCCGGATGGAGGTCGTATCCGAGGTTCTTCCACGTCGCGCCGCCGTCGGTCGAGCGGAAGACGCCACCTGACGGCGGGCTGAAGTTGTACCCGTACGAGCCGAGGACGTACACGACGTTCGGGTTCGTCGGGTCGGGCTGCACCTCGTTGTCGTAGAAGCACTGCGTGCCGCAGTATCCGGAGACTCGGTTGATGCCCGACCCGGTCGCGGTTGCCGTCCAGTTCGCTCCGCCGTCCGTGGACTTGTACACCTGCGCAGAGTGGTAGGCGTCGCCCAGGTCGAAGTAGTCGAACCCGGTGTAGAGGGTCGGCGTTCCCGAGATGTCGGAGATGCCGAGCGAGAACCGGGTGCCGCCATCGGCGAAGTTGCCGGCCGGCAGGCCGTTCATAGCCGTGGCCCACGTCTTGCCGCCGTTCGTCGACTCGTAGATGGCGTCGCCCCAGAACGAGGCGAACAGGACGTTGGGATGCAGCGGGTCCATGACGAGGTCGGTCGCGCCGCGGAACTGGTCGCTCGTCCCCTTCCGCAGGATCCAGGAGGAACCGCCGTCGGTGGACTCGTACACGCCGTACTTTGCGTCGGTAGGACTGGTCGTCCGGTGGTTTCCACCGCGACCGCGAACCGTTGCTGCGTAGATGTGCAAAGCGTTCGTAGGATCGACCACGATCGACGAGACCGCCTGACCCTTGAACAGCGAGGAGACGTGGGTCCAGGCCACGCCGCCGTTCGTCGAGCGGTAGAAGCCGTTCCCGTAGTAGCTGTCGCCCGAGAGGGCTGCCTCGCCCGAGCCCATGTAGACGATCTGGTCGTCGCTCGGAGCAATGGCGAGCGCTCCAACCGCCTGCGTATCCGTCGCGTTCGAGCGCGGCGTCCATGTGCCGCTACCGGGGTCGTACGTCCAGACGCCGCCCTGAGCCGCGCCGAGGATGATCGTCCCGTCGTTGCGGATGGCGAGCGCTCCGATCCGGCCGGACACGGCCTCGAAGGTGTTGGTGGTGCGCCCGACCTGAACGATGGGGCTCGGGCCGATCGGGCTCCACGCGCCGCCCTTGACGCCCAGCGCCCTGTGCGGCAAGAACGTCGCGCTGTTGATCGCGGTCTTCCGCAGCGCCGCAGCCTCGGTCAGGCTCAGCGGGTTGTCGCCGCTCAACAGGCGGGTTGCGTAATACGCGTCCCGTAGCTTGTCGAAGCTCTGTTCGTCTGCGCCGTTGTCGTGTTCCCCCTTCGGCGTCAGGAGAACGGGCGTGTCACCGGCGAGCGACGCGAGTGCCGCCGGCATGGCCACGACCGCTCCGATCGTGACAAGTGCGAGGGCCATAAACCCTCGGAGACGCGGAGAACGCATAGTGCACAACCCCTTTCGACAACGACGGGACGGCAAGATGCGCGGTCGCCAAGCATCGTGTTGAGCCCCACAACCCCTGAAGCGCCTCGTGCCGCTTAGGCCTCAGACGATAGACCTCTTCGCAGTTCGATGCAACGGGGTCGCAGCAGCCGGAATCCCGGTCATTCCGGCAGGCCGACGTCGATGAGCGTCTGCGGAAGTGCCCTGAAGAAGCTGTCCGCGTTGCGGGCGATCCCGCGAGTCAGCGCGTAGTTCGAGCCGCCGCCGATGGCCGCCCCGATGCCGAAGGGAAGGGCGGTACCGAGTGCGATGACGCCGCGCTTGCGGCCGTACTTCGTGACGATCGTCCGGCCGAGGGCGCGGTTGATGGACTTGAGCGTCTCCTTCGAGATGCGTTCGGTGGTCGTCTTTCCGAGTCCCTTGCCCATCTCGCCCGCGAGACGAGTGACCATCGTTGCGGCTTCGTCACCGAAGGCCAAGACCGAGAGGAGCCACAGCCGCCGTTCCTCCACGGACGGCTCGGTGTGTCCGTGGACCGCGGCGATCGCGAGGATCAGGTCCGCAGACCGGGTCGTGAACCAGCCGATCTCAGCGACGCCTGTCGCCAGCGCCGTCGCTGTGCCGGCGGCGGGCAAAGCGGCGACCCCGCCGGTCGCCGCCCCAACGGTGGCCAGCTCGCGAGCGAACCTCCGCCGCAGTTGGGCGACCCGTTCCGCGGTCGTGCCAGTCGTCGCGGCTGCGTTCCGGCGCGCCACCTCCCATCGCGCCTCGACTGCTTTGTCCACCGCGACGAGCACGAGCTCCCCGGCGCGGGACGACAGCTCGGGAAGGCTTGTCATCACCACGATGTATGCCCGCACAGCCGCGACTCTGACCGCGGCGCGCAGTCAAAGGCCGAGGGCGTAGTCGACCGCTTCGTCGAGTGCCATCGCCCCGCCCTCGTCGAGCAGCCTGTCGAGTTCCTCGGTCTCGAGCTGCTCCTCGAGGGCCGCCATGACACCCGCACGCCGCACGGCGTCGTAGGGATCCCGCTCGCCGAACTCCTCCATCAGTGCGTCCGCGGCGCCGACCAGTCGGGCGCTCTTGGCGGGATCGACGCTCGAGCTCGCGGTCGCGGCAGCGACGAGCGCCGCCGCACAGATCTCCACCCAGCGGAGCTCACGCGCCGCGAGGAGCGCGTCTCGGAGATGCATCTGCGCCGACCCGCCGGCCCTCAGCGCGAGGAAGGCGAGCTCAACGTGCGCGGCGACGACGGTTCTCGCGTCGCCCCGGCTCTCCGCGAGACCGAGCGCCTGCCGTGCGATGTCCGCCGCGCGCGGGTAATCGCCCTCGGCGTAGAGGAGTTGGGCGAGCTGGCCGAGCGAACGCGCTTCGGAGCCGGGGTCATGCGCGCGAGCCTCGGCGCACAGCTCTTCGTAGAGCGCGACCGCCTCGACGGTGTCGCCGGCCGCCTTCGCTACTGCTGCGACCACTTCGAGGGCGCGCGTGACACCGCGAACGTCGTCGCCCATCTCCCTGCGCAGGCGCAGAGCCTCTTCCGCGTTCGAGCGAGCGGAAGCGAACTGTCCGTCGTACATCTCGAGGACGGCCAGCCCGCGGTGGAGATCGGCACGAGCCGTGGGCGAAAGGCCGACAGCGCTCTCGACGGCGTGCTCGACGCGAAGCCGGCCCTCCCGGACGGGGCCGTTCTGCGCCCAGAACAGCCAAAAACGCAGGGCTATTTCCGCCTCCGCGTCGCCCAAGCGCGCCTCGACGGCGAAGTCGAGAGCCGCACGGACGTTGTCCTCTTCCCCTGTCACGCTCCTCGACCACTCGCTGAACTCGGCCGCCGATGCGTGGAGAGGAACACGCTGAGCGACGGACACGACCCAGTCCAATTGACGGCGCCTGAACGTCTCGTCTTCTCCGGCCTCGACAAGCTTCTCGAGGGCGTAGCCGTGGATCGTCTCGAGCATGGTGAGGCGGCCGTCCACGTGGCGGACGAGGCTCTTCTCGACGAGGGACTGAAGGAGATCGACGTCGGCGTGCGCCACCACTTCGCAGGCTTCGAGCGTGCAGCCGCCCGCGAACACGGCCAGGCGCCGGAGTAGCGCGGCCTCGTCGTCTGCGAGCAGGTCGTAGGACCACTCCACCGTGGCGCGCAGCGTCTGCTGCCGCGGGTCGGCGTCGCGGCCGCCCTTCAGCAGGTCGAGCCGCTCACCGAGACGCTCGAGGATCTGTTCGGGTGTGAGCAAGCGCGCCCGCGCGGCCGCGAGCTCGATCGCGAGCGGAAGCCCGTCGAGCCGCGCGCACAGCTCCCCGATCGCGGGACTCGGCGCGCATTGCGCCCGCTCGCAGAAGAGCGCTTGCGCCTCATCGCCGGCGAGCGACGGCAACGAGAGCTCGACTTCGCCCTCGATGCGGAGCAACTCGCGGCTGGTCGCGAGAAGAGCCAGTCGCTCGCACGCGGCGAGAAGCATGGACAGTTCGGGAGCGGCCTCGACGACGTGCTCCAGGTTGTCGAGGACAAGCAGCATGCGCCGAGCCCCGATGTACGCTGCGAGATCGCCTTTGGCCCCGACGGTTTGGGCAATCGACTCCATCACCAACGTCGGGTCGCGCAGCTCTGCGAGCGGCACCCAGAAGATGCCGTTCGGAAAGCGGTCGAGCTGACGGGACGCAAGCTCGATTGCGAACCGGGTCTTACCCACGCCACCGGGGCCTCTGACGGTCAAGAGACGCGCTTCCTCGAGCAGTCTCTCCGCATGCTCGAGCTCCTCCTCGCGGCCGAGGAACGAGCTGGCGGGGACGGGCAGGTTCGTGTTGCCAAGGCCGCGAATCGGCGGGAAGTCACCGTCCCCGAGCTGGTACAGCCAGACCGGATCGGGAATGTCCTTCAGCCGGTGCTCTCCGAGGTCGACGAGCTCGGAGTCGACGAGCTCACGGGTCGAGCGCGTCAGCAGAACCTGGCCACCGCTGCCCGCCGCCATCACGCGCGCGGCCAGGTGGACATCCATGCCCAAGTATTTGGGTGGGTCGAGCGCCGGCTCGCCGGTGTGCATGCCGGCCCGAATCCTGACCGGGCCGGCCTCGAGCTCGTGCATCACCTCCGAGACTGCGTCGACCGCGCTCGCGGCAGACGCGAACGCGTAGAAGAAGGCGTCCCCTTCGTTGTCGACCTCGTAGCCGGCATGGCGCGCAAACGCGTCGCGCACGATCCGATGGT
The DNA here is from genome assembly GCA_033857715.1 of Gaiellaceae bacterium. Lineage (GTDB taxonomy): Bacteria > Actinomycetota > Thermoleophilia > Gaiellales > Gaiellaceae > Palsa-739. Next base: position 7,965 of record JAWVDC010000028.1, read on the forward strand.
GCTCGTCGCGCACTTCGCGATAGCGGTGTTCACCGAGCTCCTGCAGCAGGCGGGTCGAGCCTTCGATGTCGGTGAAGACGAGGGTGACCGTCCCTGAGGGCTGCTCAATCATCCGCGCACGTTCAACTATCGCACCCTCCGCGCGGCGAGCGGCCGCGCTGGCTTCCGTTGTCAGATTGGGTTAGAGTCTCGCGAAATCTACGAAGGAGGCCGGAAGATGACGTACGCAAAAAGCACAAGGCGTCTCCGCTCCCGGTCCGTCTGGGCGCTGGTCGTGGTCGCGGCGATCGTGGCCGGGATCATGGTCACTCTCGCCGGAGGCGCGACGGCCGCGAACCATCCCAGGTATTCCCCCACGCGTCAGAGCAAGTCGACCGCGCACCTGGAGAACGTGAGCGATCCGAACAGCCGGGACGTCGGCTTCACGGGCTGAGCGGCGCAGGAGGATGAGGCGCGGTACCTGGCGGGCGAGCCGGCACAGGCTCGCACTCATGGCGTCGGTGACGCTGTTCGCCGTAGCACTCTTCGCCGCAACGTCGACGCGACCGACCTCGGCGAACGTCCCCGCCGCGTCGCACGCGGTCAGGCCGTCCCAGCAGCTGGTTGCCCTGCTCCGCACACACGAGGCGTTCGCGCGGCCTTGGGGACGGTCAGCGCCGCTCGATCGAGTGCAGGCGCGGCGACCGCTCACTGGCGAGCGCACCATCTTGCCCGTCATCGGTTCGAGACCGGGGTGGCTCCATGTCAGGCTCCCCGGCCGTCCGAATGGGCACACGGGGTGGATCAGAGTCAGCGCGACCGCCCTTCGCACGACACCGTGGCACATCCTCGTCCGCATCTCGACACGGCGCGTCGTCGTCTACCAGGCGGGATACGCGGTGCAGGTTTTCAAGGCGATCGTGGGCAAGCCGTCGACGCCGACCCCGCTCGGCGAGTTCTTCGTCGAGGAGTCGGTCCAGCTGCGAACGGGGGACGCCGGCGGGCCGTTCGCCCTCGCGTTGAGCGCGCGCTCCAACGTTCTCCAGGAATACGCGGGCGGGCCTGGCCAAATCGCCTTGCACGGGCTGGACAACCTCGGAGGCGTTCTCGGCACCGCGGTGTCCCATGGCTGTGTCCGCCTCGCCGACAGCGCGATGCGCTGGCTCGTCGCCGGCCGCATCGGCCCCGGCGTGCCGGTGACGATCATCCGCTGAGGCTCGGCGGGCACCCCGAATCCGATAGCTCGTATCGGATCCGGGATGAATAGAGCGGAGGGGAAAGGATTTGAACCTCCGATCCGCTTGCACGGATAACGGTTTTCGAGCCTCGCGCCGTTCGCTGCCCGAGTGGCTTGTTCAAGCCGATCCGGTGGCGGTCCTGCCGCACGCGCCGGTCCGCGCGCCGAATTCGCGCGGGCCAGTGCTAGGCGGCGCCTACTCCATAGCCCCGCTTGAGTTCCTCATCCGGTTGCTCTAGTTTGAAAGACGACGCTGACCCGGAGCGGCATTCCTCGATGGTGAGGAGCAGCGAAACTACTGCCGCCCCGGCTCGATTGCCGCTTGCCGCTGCTGCGGGCGGATTGACCCTCGAGAACAGGCGCACTGCGACACCGGCCGGTGTCGAGGTAGCCCGTCAAGAGGAGTCACCGTGAAAACTCAGAGCACCGACTTTGCCGTGGCGCGCGCGGGCGGTCTCGCCCGTCTCGGTCACTTCTGCGCCCGGTACCGCTGGCCGGTAATCCTCCTCTGGGTTGTGCTGACCCTGGTCGGTGGCGTCGCGGCCGGAAAGCTGTCGACGCGCTGGAATCAGAGCACGGCCATCCCTGGGCAGCCGGCGTACGAGACCGGGCAGCGGACATTGAACGCCTTCGGGGCCGGCGTGCGTACGCCGAACGTGGTCGTTTTCCATTCGGCCAGCGGTGACATGACCAAAAGCGCAGCTGTGCGTGCTGCGATGGCGCGGGTCGACGAGGCGAATCCGGCGGCGCTGACGAGCTCGTACTTTTCCACTCACAGTCTTGCGTACGTGTCGCGGGACCGACACACGACCTTCCAAGAGGTCTATCTGCCGGGCCGGGCAGGAGTCGACAAGAAGAGCGGCGCGGTCGAGATGCGCGCAATGGCGGCGAACGGCCTCCCGGCTGGAATCTCCGTGAACGTGACCGGTCGCGACGCGCTCGATGAGGCGAACAGCCACGGCAAGAGCGGAGGCTCGAGCGTCCTGCTGGAGGGTCTGATTGGCGGCCTCGGCGCGCTGATCATCCTCCTCTTCGTTTTCGGGACGTTGCCTGCGGTCTTGATGCCCCTTCTCGTCGCCGTCGCGGCGATCCTCAATACGTTCACGCTCGTCGGGTTGCTGACGTACGTCACGGACGTCTCGGTCATCGTGAAGTTCTTGATTGCGCTGGTCGGCCTCGGGGTCGCAATCGACTATGCGCTCTTGATGATCTTCCGTTTCCGCGACGAGCTTCGTGAAGGAAACGATGTCGAGTCGGCGCTTGTTCAGACGATGACTCACGCCGGGCGCTCGGTGATCGTCTCCGGGACCACCGTGGCGGTAGGCCTGCTGGCGATGATCGCGCTCCCGCTTCCGCTGCTCCGCGGGATGGGCATCGGCGGGATGCTGATCCCTCTCGTTTCGGTGCTCGCGTCGCTGACGTTGCTGCCGGCGCTGCTGGCCGTACTCGGCACTCGGATCAACAGCGTTCGTGTGATGCCGAAGCGGCTCATCGACCGCGGCCATCCCGAAGACGGTACGTGGGGACGCTGGGCCCGCTTCGTGCTCCGCCGTCCGGTCGCCGTCGCCGCGGTCGGCGTGGTCATCGTCGCCGTGCTTGCGGGTCTGGGAACGCAGCTGAACGCCAGTGAGGCGCAGCTGAAGTACTTCCCCGGCACAGGAACTGCGATCGCCGCCCGCAACCAACTGGCTGCCGCCGGCATCAGCCCCGGCGTCATGAAGCCCTTGAATGTCCTCGTCGAGCACGGCGGCAACGCGCAGCAGATCGCTTCGAAGCTGCGCGCGGTGCCGGGAATCGTCGGGGCGACCGCCCCCCCGAGCTGGCATCGAGGGCCGAACTCATTCGTGGAGGGCTTCGCAGCCATCGACGGGGCCGCCCCGGGCATTCAGGACACCATCGACCGCGCGAACGCAAGTCTCGAAGGGACAAGCGGCTCGCTGACCGGCATCGCCGCCATTGATCGCGACTTCCTGCACGCGTTGTTCGGCAGCTTCCCCTACGCGCTCGCGTTCGTCCTCCTGCTGACGCTAATCCTGCTGACGCGGGCATTCCGCTCGCCAGTGCTGGCGATCAAGGCGGTGGTGCTGAACCTTCTTTCGCTCGCGGCGGCCTTCGGGATCGTCGTCTTCATCTTCCAGATGGGACACGGCTCCTCGCTCTGGGGCATCGGAGCAACGCACTCGATCACCGCGTACATACCGGTGATGATCTTCGCGTTCCTATTCGGGCTCTCGATGGACTACGAGGTGTTCATGCTTTCGCGCATGCGTGAGGCGTATGACGAGACCGGCTCGACGGACAAGGCGATCGAACTAGGCCTGGCACGGACAGGGAAGCTCGTGACGAGTGGCGCCTTGATCTTGGCGATGGCGTTCCTCGTGCTCTCGTCGACCCCCGGCTACGAGGTCAAATCGCTCGCGATCGGGCTCGCCGCGGGGATCATCTTCGACGCCACCGTCATCCGCGCACTCCTCGTGCCGGCGCTCATGAAGCTGCTCGGCAACGCCAACTGGTGGATGCCTGAATGGCTCGGAACCGTCCTGCGCATCGCAGACCGCGAACCGACACCCAAGGTCGAGGCACCGCCCGTGCCCGTCGTCTGATCGGCGACAGAGAGGACTGCAATGGACACGAATGCATCCCCCTACCCGCTCCAACTCACCGGCGAGCTCTCTCAGAAGCTCAGTCGCGGGCTCTGGCTCGTCAAGTGGTTCTTGGCGATTCCGCACTTCATCGCGCTCATCGCCCTGTGGATCGCCTTCGTTGCCGTGAGCATCGTCGCCTTCTTCGCCATCCTCTTCACGGGCCGCTACCCACGGTCGCTGTTCGACTTCAACGTCGGTGTGTTGCGCTGGTCATGGCGCGTGGGCTTCTACAGCTACAGCGCACTCGGCACGGACAGGTACCCGCCGTTCACGCTCAAGGACGTGCCTGACTATCCGGCTCGGCTCGAGGTCGAGTACCCGGAGTCACTCTCGCGCGGCCTCGTGCTCGTCAAATGGTGGCTGCTGGCAATCCCGCATTACCTCGTGATCGCCGTGTTCGTCGGCGGGGCGTGGGCGGGCTCCGGCGTGGACCGGATGTACGGCGGCGGCGGCCTCGTCGGCCTGCTCGTCCTCTTCGCAGGCGCCATGCTGCTCTTCGCCAACCGCTACCCAAAGCCGCTCTACGACTTCGTGGTCGGCATGAACCGCTGGGCCTTCCGCGTCGTCGCCTACGGAGCCCTCATGACTGATGTCTATCCGCCGTTCCGCCTCGACATGGGCGGCGACGAGCCCCCGACGGACAGTCAGATCATCAAGCCAGTACCGGCACTGGCCGGGTAGTGGGCGACGGCGTCGTTGTCGGCACGCCCCGGCGCTTGCTTCGTCTCGAGGGAGCAGTGCTTTGCATCGGCGCCTTGCTCGCCTACTCGGCTACGGACCGAACCTGGTGGCTCGTGCCGCTCACGTTGCTGGCTCCCGACCTGACGATGATCGGCTACCTCGGCGGCACGCGCCTCGGCGCCCATCTCTACAACCTGGGACACAGCACCCCGCTGGCGGCCGCGGTCGTGGCGATCGGGTGGTGGCAGGACAAGCAGTTGATCGTCGCGCTCGGCTTGGTTTGGCTCGCCCATATCGGCCTCGATCGTCTGCTCGGCTATGGCCTCAAGTACGGCGACCAGTTCCAACACACTCATTTAGGTCGGCTCGGCAAAGAGGCACGCGCTGCGGTCGATCCTTCCGTTCCGTGATCGACGGTCTGCCATCGCTCGCCACCGCGGTGATACGGAGCGACGCGGTCGAGACCAACGTCGCAGGCGCTGCAGGCGTCGACGATCGATTCCACATCGGCTCGAACACCAAGGCGATGACGGCAACACTCGCGGCAATCGCCGTCGAACGCGGCCTCCTCGACTGGACGACCGAAGCGACAGCGGTGCTCGATGTCCCCGGCTCGGCCGAGATCACGCTCGTCCGGCTCCTCGCGCACGCCGGCGGAATCCGCCCGCTCACCGACGACGCCGAATTCGTCGGAGTACCGGCCGGACGGGCGGAGCTAGCGCGGGTACTCATGAGCGGGCCGCCGCTCTTTCGGCCCGGTACGGCGAACGTTTACTCGAACGGTGGCTACACGATCGTGGCGGCAATGCTCGAGACCGTGACCGGGATCGCCTGGGAGTCTTTGCTCCAGAGTTCGATTGCGGAACCGCTGTCGATCGAGCTCGGCGTTGGGTGGCCCGTTGGGCTTTCCGGTCACTACGAATGCGACGGCGTACTCGTGGCGCACCACCTCGGCGACGGGTACACCGTTCCGGCAGCGATCGCACCGGCGGGCGACGTCAATGCGACCATCGGTGCATACAGCCGTTTCGTCCAACTCCACCTCCGCGGCCTGCGTGCACAGGCCGAACTCCTGTCGCGCGAGACGTTCGAGCTGCTGCACACACCGGTGGGCGAACCGTTTGCGCTGGGCTGGGGCATCCAGGTGTTCGAGGGTGCGCGGAGCAGCGTCCATGCAGGAAGCGCAGGGACGTTCACTGCGCTCGCCGTCGTCCAGCCCGAACGCGACCTGGCGATCGCGGTTCTGACAAACGCCGGCGGTCAGCAAGCGAGCGCGGCGACGGTTGAAGCAACCCGCGAGTTGATCCGGGCACACACGTAGGAGCGCCGGAGCCGATTGCTCGCATCGGCTCCGGCGTGGTAGAGCGGAGGGGAGAGGATTTGAACCTCCGATCCGCTTGCACGGATAACGGTTTTCGAGACCGCCGCATTCGACCGCTCTGCCACCCCTCCGCGGGTGTGCGCGACCGCGGTGTCGCGCTAACGGAGAAGGAGGGATTCGAACCCTCGATGGAGCCATTCAGCCCCATAACGCCTTAGCAGGGCGCCGCCTTCAGCCACTCGGCCACTTCTCCGGAGTCGACAGGTTAGCGAGGCAAACCCCGTTCCTGGTCGGGGTCAGCCGAAGAAGTTGATGGCCAAGACCATCAGCACGAACATGAGCAGCGACGCGATCACGAACACGCTCAGGCCGTTCGGGCCGGGGAAGTCGGGCCGCTTCTTCGGCGCGACGAACGAGGCGCCGAGCGCGAAGGCGATGAACACCGCCGCCACGACGATGAGCGCGACCTTGTGGCCTGTGGTCAGTCCCTCCGCGAGCAGCACGGCCCGATCTTACGCGTTCGCCGCCAGGAGCCTCTCTTCCCTCCGCCGCCGCTCGCGCATGACCCACCACGCGAGGGCTCCGACGAGAACGATCGGGCCGACGATGATGAGGATGTAGAGGAGGATGAGCCCCTCGACTGCGAGGAAGCTGCCGGCGTTGTGGAGGAACCGGCCGAACCGTCCGCTGTCGCCGGACTTGCGCTCGACGACCGTCGCCGCATGCTGCCGGCTCGTCGTCAGCGTCAATGCGATGTCGGCGGTCCTGCCCGAGATGACGGTTTGGCTGCGGGCCTTCCGCGTCCCCTTGATCTGGTGCTCCGCGTCCGCGAGCCGGATCTGCGTCGCGATCCGCTCCGAGTTGGACAACGTGCCGCTCTCGAGCGCCTGCTTGTAGATGACGATCCGGCGCTGAAGCGAGTCGATTGAGTTCGTCTGCTGCGAGAACGTCCTCTCGAGATCCTGGGTCGTGACCTGCTGCGAGGCGAGCCGGCCGAGCGCGCCGAGCCTCTCGATCCCGACCTCGGCCTTACGAAGCGGGACACGAAGGTCGAGATACGCGATCCCGTAGCCGCTGCGCGTGGCCTGGTACTGGATGCTCTGCGCGTAACCGCCGAGCTTCGTGACGATGTGGGACGCGTTGTTCGTCGCATCCGTGAGCGCCTTGTGACTGGCGACGATGACCTCGAGCTTCGCGTCCGCGTGGACGAGCCGGTTCGCCGGGATCGATACCGCATCCTTGCCGGCGGCGAACCCCTTAATTGCCCTGAGCGGCGTGTGGCCGGCGGCGGTTGCGACGTCGTAGTTCGCGTGAATGCCGGTCGCGCCGGTCGGCCCCTGGGCACCGGTCGGGCCGGTCGCGCCGGTCGGGCCGTTCAGTCCGGCCGCGCCGGTCGGGCCTTGCGGGCCGGTCGCGCCGGTGGAGCCAGTCGCACCCTGTGGACCGGTCGCGCCCGCGACGCCGAGCCCGCCCACCGGGCCGGGCGGGCCGGTCGGGAACTGGCCGAACACCGAGCGCTTCCCGGCCTCCGAGCGCGGGCTCGAAGACGGGCCAGAGCTCACAGCCGCGTTGACGAGCGCTGCGCCGACGGCGAGCGACGCGGCAATCGGCACGACGAGGAACAGGCGCCGGCGACCGGACATATCCGCCCAGCGCCGCCGCTTCACGGAACCGCCCGCGAGCACGCGCCGATGGAGGTGGGCAGGGGCATCGAGCGTCCCCGCGCGAAGCTGCGCGACCACCGCCTCGTGACCCTCGAATTCACTCGCGGACATCTCCGACCTCCTCTTCAAGTCGCGTCAAGGCCCGGCTGAGCCGGGTCGAGCACGCCGTCTGGCTAATTCCAAGAACGCGCGCTGCGCTCGGGCCGTCGAGCTCGAGCAGCACACGCAAGGCCACGACTTCCCGCTCTGCCGGTGTCAGCCGGTGCAGCGCTTGGTCGAGTTCCGGCGACAACCCGTCGGCGAACACCGACTCGTGGATCATCTCCGTGTCGCGCATATAGGTGTCCTCGCGCCGCGTCCGCCGCGCCTCGGCGCGGAACCAGTCGACGGCGACGGAATGCGCGATGCGGCAGAGCCACGTGCGCGGGGCGCCGCGATGCGGATCGAACTTCCGCCATCCGCGGTACGCCTTCTCGAACGTCTCCGACGCGAGATCCTCGGCGGCCACACGGTCGCCCGTGAGGTAGACGAGATAGCGGTAGACCGCGTCGAGATTCTCCGCGACGACATCCGCGAAGGGCTGGGCACGGCCGGGACGTGTGACGGTCAAAGCCGCCGGCATCGCGTTCACGGGCTTCATACGACACCGAACCGTCGAAGTGTCACATCGAGAACCGTAGGCTCAATTGCCATGCGCCGCCTGCTCCTCCTCGTGAGCGCCCTCGTCTGGGTCGACACGATGCTCTTCGCGGCGCTGACGCCACTTCTCCCCCGCTTCGCCCACTCGTTCCATCTCTCCAAGGCGGGAGCCGGAGCGCTCGTCGGTGCGTACGCCGCCGGCGCGCTCGTCGGCGGCCTGCCGGGCGGCGTTGCAGCGGCTCGCCTCGGCTCGCGCCGGGCGGTGCTCGTCGGGCTGACACTGATGGGGGCGTCGAGTCTTGGATTTGCGTTCGCGCACGGCTTCTGGGCGCTCGCGGCGGCGCGGTTCCTGCAGGGCGGCGGCAGCGCGTTCACGTGGGCGGGCGCGTTCGCGTGGCTGCTCGCGGCTGCGCCGCGCGAACGGCGCGGAGAGCTGATCGGCAGCGCGATGGGCGCTGCGGTCTTCGGCGCGTTCTTCGGGCCGGTCGTCGGCGTCGTCGCCGTCTGGCTCGGGCGCGCGCCCGTGTTCGCGGCGCTCGCCGGGGTCGCCGTCCTGCTCGGCTGGTGGACGCTTCGTCTCGAGCCGGTGCCGGCCGAACGTCCCTCGGCGGCGGCCGTAGCCCGTGCGCTGCGCACGCGGGTCTTCATAGGAGGGCTCGCGCTCATGTCGCTGCCCGCCCTGCTGTTCGGCGTGCTCTCGACGCTCGCGCCGCTCCATCTCGCGGCCGCCGGCTGGGGAGCTGCCGCGATCGGCGGGATCTGGCTCGTGGGCGCCGGACTCGAAGCCGCGCTGTCGCCCCTCACGGGCCGCTTCCTCGATCGGCGAGGAGCCTCGCTACCGATCCGGATCGCTCTCGCGCTGAGCGCCCTACTCTCGATCGGCCTCGCGCTCGGGCCGCGTCCGCTCGCCTACGTCCCGCTCATCATCCTCGCCGCGGGCGCGTACGGCGTTCTCTTCACGCCGGCGTTTGTCCTCATCGCCGACGGAGCGGAACGGAGCGGGCTCCCGCAG
>JAWVDC010000029.1:0-9660 GCA_033857715.1 Gaiellaceae bacterium
GGGAAGGGGATCGCAGTCGTCATCGCGACCGTCGTCGTGCTCCTCGCAGGAGTCGTCGCCGCGCCGAAGCTCGTCCATTCGCTGCGCCACCACGCCGGCGTCGCGGAGATCAACGCCCTCACGAGCGGCCGCGGCAGCCTGATCTTCAACGGCCTGCGAATCGCGAAGCGGCATCCCGTCAGCGGCGTCGGTCTCGGCTCCTTCTCGGAGGCGTACTCGAGGCTCACCCATCGCTCGGACCGGCAGAGCGCCTCGCACAACACGCCGGTGACGGTCGCGGCCGAAGGAGGAGTGATCGGTCTCGCGCTCTTCCTGTGGCTCGTGATCGCGTTCGGCCTCTGCGCCTTCCGGCGGATCGACCGCACCCTCGCCGGCGACCTCGCGCTTGCCGCGGGGCTCGTCCTCATCGCGGTCTTCGCGCACGCGAACGCATACAACGACTTCTTCGAGGATCCGACAACGTGGCTCGCGTTCGGCCTGATCGCGCTCTCCGCCCGGTGGCGCTCCGGCCCTTCCGCGATGATTGAGTCGTGATCGAACCGTGGAAGAAGGCGCTCGTCCTCGCGCCGCACACCGACGACGGCGAGTTCGGCTGCGGCGGAACGATGGCGCGGCTCGTCGACGCGGGCTGCGACGTCCGCTACGTCGCGTTCTCGATCGCGACGCGGTCGCTGCCACCCGGCTTCCCGCCCGACACCCTCGCGAAGGAGGTGAGCGCCGCGACGACCAAGCTCGGTATCCCCGCGGTGGCGTTGACCGTCCACGACTTCGACGTCCGCACCTTCCCCGACCGGCGCCAGGACATCCTCGAGCTGCTCGTCGCGCTCTGGGAGGAATGGCAGCCCGACGTCGTCTTCCAGCCGAGCCTCCACGACGTGCACCAGGATCACCGCACCGTCGCGGAGGAGGGCCTGCGAGCCTTCAAGCGGACGACGATCCTCGGCTACGAGATTCCCTGGAACAACTTCGACTTCGCGTACCAGTGGTACTCAGCGCTCGACGCCGGGCACATCGAGCGGAAGATCGCCGCGCTCGAGTGCTACGCGTCACAGCAGCACCGCCGCTACGCGAACGCCGAGTACATCCACAATCTCGCGCGCATGCACGGCGTCAACGTGAACCGCGAGTACGCCGAGGTGTTCCAGGTGTACCGCGTCGTGGCCTGAGTACCACTTCCTGCGCGCGCGGGCGGGGGGCTTGTGCGTTTGGGCGAGCGGTGTGATGATGTGTGTGCCAGGCGCACCAACAGTGCGTGTCAACTGGGGGGCGCGCTGCGGAGGTGTTCGGAATGTCGAGAGGGAACCAGGTTGTGAGCCGGGTCGTGAAGCGGAGCCTGGTATTCGTCGCGATGTTCGCAGCGCTCGTTCTCGTCGGGCCAGCCATCCCGTCGAATCCGGGAGTTGCCGCCGACCAGGCGACGGCCTACCAGATGGACGCCACGCACGACGGCTCCATCGCCGACGCGGGTCTCGCTGCGCCGCTTGCTCAGGCGTGGTCGATCACGCTGCCCGGGAACGCTTCCTATCCGTTGATCGTCAACGGAACGGTGTTCGTCACCTCGAGCGGCACGCTCTATGCGATCGACCAGGCGACCGGAAGCACTATCTGGTCGCGTCCGGTCGGGCCGAGCGTCGGGCTCACGTACGACCGCGGCCGGGTCTTCGTAGGCACCGGCGGCGGAGGGCTCACGGCATACGACGCCGCGACGGGTGCGGTTGTGTGGGGCCAGCAGCTCCCCGGCCAGTGGGCGTTCAGCTCGGAGCCGACCGCGGCGAACGGGATCGTCTACACCGGTGGTGCCGGTTCGGGCGGAACGGTGTACGCGGCACGGGAGAGCGACGGCCACCTCCTCTGGTTCGGGTCTGTCATGAACGGAGACAGCAGCTCGCCGGCCGTGACGCCGCAGGGCGTGTATGTCTCGTACGCATGCCAGCAGGCCTACGCCTTCAACCCTCTGAGCGGGAGCCTGCTGTGGCATCACTCCACCGGATGCGAGGGTGGCGGCGGCGCGACGACGGTCGTTGCCGACGGCGCGGTCTTCGTGCGCGACGGAGGCGGGAACGTCATGTTGTCCGCGGCAGACGGCTCGACGCTCGGGCCTTTCAATGCGGGCCCTCCCCCTGCAGTCGCCAACGGCGTCGCCTACATGGTGAGTGGGGCATCCCCGAACGCCCAGCTCACCGCGATCTCCGGAAGCGGTCTCGGAACGAACAACTGGAGCTTCACGAGCGACGGGAGCGTCAACACGCCTCCTGTCGTGGCCAACGGGCTCGTCTTCGTCGGCTCCGCGAGCCACACCGTCTACGCCCTTGACGCGACGACGGGCGCGACGAGCTGGTCGACCAATGTCGGCGCTGCGCCGAAGTCCCTCGCGGCTGCGAACGGGACGCTGATCGTCTCCGCCGGCAGCAAGCTCATCGCCTTCCGCAACAGCGGGACGATCAGCAGTGCGCCGTCGAACTCGTCTTCGCCTTCGATTGCCGGCTCCGGAACCGTCGGCGATGTCGAGGCCGCAGACGTCGGCATCTGGTCCGGGCTGCCGAGCTCCTACACGTACCAGTGGGAGCACTGCAACGCCGCGGGCTTGAGCTGCACGGACATCACCGGAGCGACCGGCCCAACGCTCGTGCCGCCTGGGGCATATGTCGGATCGACCCTCCGGGTCAGGATCACGGCGACGAACGGCGTCGACTCGTCGGCTCCGCTCGAGTCCCCCGCCACGGCGACGCTCGGCGGATCGGCCGGCACCCACATCCCGACCTCGCCAACCGCCGCGGTGTATGACGGCGCGACCTCGCAATCATGGACGGGGAACGAGCCGGTCGGCGCCACGGCCTTTGCCAAGGCGACCGTCACGGGACAGGGAATCGTCCCGACGGGCTCCGTCACGTACAACCTGTTTGCGAACGGGACGTGCTCCGGAGCCGCCGCGAGCAGCCAGCAGGTGCCGCTGAACGCGGATGGAAGCGTGGCGGACTCGAACGTGTCCAGTCCGCTCATGGTCGGCTCCTACAGCTTCAACGCCGCCTATTCGGGCGACTCCGCCTACGCGTCGTCCGTGAGCGCGTGCCAGCCGTTCTCCCTGGGATCTCCCGCGGATCAGGCGACTGCGTACCAGCTGGACGCCACGCACGACGGTCACATCGCCGATGCGGGTCTCGCTGCGCCGCTTGCTCAGGCGTGGTCGATCACGCTGCCCGGGAGCGCCTCCTATCCGTTGATCGTCAACGGAAGGGTGTTCGTCACGGCGAGCGACGGCAACCTCTACGCGATCAACCAGGCAACCGGGAGCACGATCTGGTCGCACGCGACCGGCGGGGGCTCGGGCCTCACGTACGACCGCGGCCGCATCTTCGTGCTGAGCTCCGGCGGACTGCTCACCGCTTTCAACGCTGCGACCGGATCGCTCGCGTGGAGTACCCAGGTCGGGACCGACCCCTTCCAGTCGCCGCCCACCGCTGCGAACGGGATCGTCTTCGTCGGCGTGTCCAACAACCTCGAGGCAGTAGCGGAGAGCAACGGCACCGTCCTCTGGACGAAGTCTGTCGCGGGCGGGATGAACAGCTCGCCCGCCGTGACGAAGCAGGGCGTATACGCCTCGTACGCGTGCCAGCAGGCGTACGCCTTCACTCCCACCGCGGGGACTCTGTTGTGGCATCACAACAGCGTGTGCAGCGGAGGTGGCGGCAACACCGTCGCCGTCGCCGACGGAATCGTCTTCGTGCGCGACACCTACGGCGGGTTGGGGAACGACATGTTCTCGGCCGCGGACGGCTCGACGCTCGGGACGTTCAGCGCCGGGCCTGGGGATCTAATGCCTGCCATCGGAGACCACGTCGCCTACATCCTCAGTGGGAGCGCGCCGAACGTGAAGCTCACGGCGATCGCTGCAGACGGGCTGGGAACGAGCAACTGGACGTTCAGCAGCGACGGGAACATCAAGACGTCACCGATGGTGGCGAACGGCCTTGTCTTCGTCGGCTCGAGCAACGGCAGCGCCACGGACGGCCATGTCTATGCCCTCGACGCGGCGACCGGCGCGACGAGTTGGTCGACGGCTCTCGGCGTGCCGCCGACCGCGCTCGCGGCCGCGAACGGCACGCTCGTCGTCTCCGCGGGTACGAAGCTGATCGCCTACCGAACCGCCGGGACGATCTCGAACGCGCCGTCGAGCCAGTCTCCGCCGACGATCACGGGCTCCGGCAACAGCGGTGAGATCGAAGCCGCCGACGTCGGCATCTGGTCGGGGCTGCCGAGCTCGTACACGTACCAGTGGGAGCTGTGCGACGCGGCCGGCGCGAACTGCTCGGACATCGCGGGCGCAACCGGACCGACGTTCGTTCCGCCCGACGCAGACCTCGGCTCGACGCTCCGGTTCCGGGTCGTGGCGACGAACGGCATCGGCTCCTCGACGCCGGTCGAATCGATCCCGGTCGGGCTCGGGATCCCGACGGCGCCGCCCGCAATCTCGGCGTCGCCGGTCGTCAGCGGGACCGCGACTGTCGGCCAGCAGCTCTCGACGACGAACGGGACGTGGATGAACTCCCCGACGAGCTACCAGTACAAGTGGCAGCGCTGCGACAACGCCGGTTCGAATTGCGTCGACATCGCGAGCGCGACGAGCCCGCAGTACACGCTCGTCGGCGCCGACGCCGGCTACAGGATCCGGTCTGAGGTGCGTGCGAGCAACGCGATCGGCCCCGCGCTGGCCTATGCGCCGTCGGCGCCGACGAACGCCGTCGCTCCGATCGATCCGCCTGAGCTCTCGAGCGCGCCGGTCGTCAGTGGGGCCACCACGACCGGCTGGCAGTTGTCCACGACGAACGGAACGTGGACGAACGCGCCGACGAGCTATCAGTACGTGTGGCAGCGCTGCGACAACGCGGGCTCGAACTGCGTCGATATCGCAAACGCGACAAGTTCGCAGTACACGCTTACCGACGACGACGTCGGTTTCGAGGTGCGCTCCGAAGTTCTGGCGAGCAACTCCGTCGGGCCGGCCGCGGCCGGTTACGCGCCGTCTACCCCGACGAGCGTCGTCACGGACGTCCCGACCCCTGCGCTCTCGGCCTCGCCGGTCGTCAGCGGGACTACGACTGTCGGCCAGCAGCTGTCGACGACGAACGGGTCGTGGACGAACGCCCCGACGAGCTACCAGTACAAGTGGCAGCGCTGCGACAGCGCCGGTTCGAACTGCGTCGACATCCCGAACGCTACGAGCTGGCAGTACTTACTGGTCAATGCCGATTGGGGTCACGAGATCCGCTCCGAGGTGCGCGCGAGCAACGCCTCCGGCCCGGCCCCGGGCTACGCGCCGTCGGCGCCGACGAGCGTCGTCGCCCACAAGCCTGTCGTGGTCACACTGCCGCTGATCTCGGGCATCGCGAAGGTGGGCGTCTCGCTGTCTGTGAGCAACGGAACCTGGAAGTGGGCACCGACGCAGTACGCGTACCAGTGGTTCCGCTGCAACGCCTACGCCATGTCGTGCAAGAAGATCGTCGGCGCAACGAGCTCCTCGTACCTGCTCACGGGCGCGGACGTCGGTCACAAGCTCAAGGCGAAGGTCACCGCGTCGAACGTCGCGGGCGCGGTGACGGCGACGTCGTCCAACGCCTCCGGGAAGGTAAAGAGCTAGCTAGCCGTCGCCGTAGCGGCAGTGGAACGCGCCGGCGTACTGGATGCACGGGACGAGCCCCGCTGCCGACTTGAGCGGCTTGCGCGTCGTCACCTTCCAGTCGAGTCTCTGGTTCGCCGGGATGTTGAGGTAGTAGCAGTACGCCGTCCCGTGGTTCGAGCTGATCTTGCACACGTGCCCGCCGATCGAGAACGACGTGATCCCGTTGTACTTCACGAGCGACCTCGTGCCCATGACGAAGCCCGTCACGCGGTGGGAATCGACGAACTTCCCGTGCCAGCTCGTCCAGTGGCCGGAGAACGTCCACGTTCCCCAGTCCGTGCTGCCCGCGGCCGCGGGGACGACGCCGATGATCAGGATCGCGAGCGCCGTGAGGATGGCCAGCCGTGCTCTGCGCATGACTGAATTATGCAGCTGGATGCGTGCGTGTCCATCCGGGAGAACGCTGAAAGAGGCTCGTCGCCGCGTTCCAGCCCCTGTAAAGGGTGTGGAAGCGGGCGAGCTCGCGGCGACCCGCGAGAGTCGGATAGCGCGTATCGGCATCGAGGAACTCGTACCCGGATGAGGCAAGGACGTCACCCGCGACGTGCTCGAACGCGCGCGCATCTTCCGCAGCCATCTCGGTGCGCCAGTCGCGGACGTTCGCGGTCGGAGGTTGCGCTAGCCGCTGGTGCTGCGGGAGGTTCGAGACGTCGACGGTCCCGGCGTACTCGACCATCTCCGGCTCCCACGGGAGCGACGCGAGCTCGCAGATCCGGCCGAGCTCGCGCGCTGGATCGGCAACGAGATCCTCGTACCGAAGCTCGAGGTAGCGCCCGCCCGCACGCCTGCCGAGCGCGCGAGCCGCGTCGATCTCCACTTTCCACCGCGCCGCGAACTGCGCGACGGTGCGCGGTTGCGCCAATGTCTTGCCCGAGAAGCCCGGCGGCAGCGCGAGGAACGACAGCGCGGCATCGCGTCCGTCCCGCACGAGGTGCACCCAGAACGCGTCGGGAAAGAGCCGCTCGAGGAGCGGCAGATGCTGCATGTACAGCGGTGTCTTGTCGCCCCAGCGCGGCTTGCCCTGCTTCTGCGCGTACGTCTCGAAGATCGCCGAGATCGCCTCGCCCGTGGTCATCCCGTCGCGCAGGCGCGGCCGCACGTCGTCCGGCGCGATGTCCCACTCACGAAGCCGCGGCAGCCGCCGCAGGTCGTCGTAGAACGCGGCGGCTTTGACCCGCCCGCGGTGCCGTCGCGCGAGCGGGAGCATGAAGAAGGACTCGTCGGGAATTGCGAGTCTCGTGTTGCGGTCGAGCATGACGCGGAGGAGCGTCGTGCCGGACCGGCCGACCCCGAGAACGATGAGCGGCGGTGCCTCCGAGCTCATCGATCAGCTTGCGTCGGCCGAGCCGATCCCGATCCAGGTCAGGCCCTCGTCGCCGGCGATCATCTGACGGCGCGCGTTCGCCGCGCAGTAGACGAAGTGACCGGGCTCGAGCGCGATGTCCTCGCCGTCGACGCGGAGGATGCCGCTACCGGCGATCACCGCGTACACCTCTTCCTCGCCGTTCCCGGCGTGGTCGTGCTCGGGACCTTCCTTGCCGGCCGGGAACTCGAGCTGGTTGATCTTGAAGCCGGCCACGCCGAGCTGAGCGGTCAACGGCCGGAACACGTCGTGCTTCGCCTCGACGTCGTTCTTGTGGATCACCTGATGCGAGCTCATTGGTCCTCCTTTGGGATGTCGGATGACCCTAGCTCGCGCTTCCTCGGCGGAGTTCGTACACCGTCATCGCCTCGCCCGAGCGGCCTTTGCCGGGCCCCCGGACGGTGAATCCCAGCTTGATGGCCAGCCGGTGAGACGGCTCGTTCTCTCCGGAGATGTACGCGGTGACGGTCTCGATCTCGGTGCGAGTCCATAGGTCGGCGATGGCCGCCTGCATCGCCTCGGTGGCGATGCCTTCGTTCCGCCGGGCTTCCGTCACCCACCACCCGGCCTCCACCTCGTCGGGCGCGATCCCCTCGATCCCTTCGCCGGCGAAGCGCAGCTCCGCGCCGCCCAGGAATCTGTTGTCATGCCGGTCTCGGATCGCCCACGCCCCGAAGCCGTGCTGTTGCCATTGCGCTTCGGCAGCTCGTGCGCCCCGTGCGGCGTCGGCGGGTTTCCGCGACGCAACTGCGTATTCGGCTTCGTCGAGTAGCCCCATCGGCAGCAGGATCAGACGTGCCGTCTCGAGACGCATGCCCGGAGGCTAGAGAACGAGCTCGGCGAGCGTCTGCAGCGCCTCGGGCTGCGGCGTGCCGAGGACGAGCGTCGTGACCGGCGTCTCGCGCCACGCGGCGAGACGTTCCGCGATCCGCTCCTTCGGGCCCACGAGGCAGACCGCGTCGACGAGCTCGTCGGGGACGGCCGCGATCGCCTCGCGCTGCTTGCCGGCGAGGTAGAGCTCCTGGATCTCCTCCGCCGCGTCCTCCCAGCCGTAGCGGCGGACGAGCGCGTTGTAGAAGTTCTTTCCCTTCGCGCCCATGCCGCCGACGTAGAGCGCGAGGTACGGCTTGAGCCCGTCGCGCAGCGCATCGACGTCGTCGCCGACGAAGCAGCTCACCGTCGCGGCGATCTCGAAGCCCGGCTTCGCCCCGGCGAGGCTCTCGCCGAACGCGTCGTCGAAGTGCTCGGGATCGACGAAGAGCGGCAGCCAGCCGTCGGCGATCTCCGCCGTGAGCGCGACGTTCTTCGGCCCGAGCGCGGCGAGGTAGATCGGGATGTCGGCGCGCAGCGGGCGCATCATCATCTTGAGAGGCTTGCCGAGGCCGGTCGCGCCGGGGCCGCCGTACGGGATCGAGTAGTGCTCGCCGCTGTGCTCGACGACCTCGCGCCGCAGCGCCGTGCGGACGATCTCGACGTACTCGCGCGTCTTGCCGAGCGGCTTCCCCCACGGCTGGCCGTGCCAGCCCTCGACGACCTGCGGCCCGGAGGTGCCGAGGCCGAGCAGGAAGCGCCCGCCGGAGATGAGGTCGAGCGTCGCCGCCGTCATCGCCGTGTTCGTCGGCGTGCGGCCGGGGATCTGCATGATCGCCGAGCCGAGCTTGATCGTCTCCGTCTTCGCGGCGAGGTACGCGAGGACGGTCACCGCGTCGGTCCCCCAGGCTTCGGCCGTCCACACGGAGTCGAAACCGAGCCGCTCCGCCTCCTGCACGAGCGGCACGAGCTCGGCGGGATTCGTGCCCGGCGGCGCGTAGCCGAGGTTGAGGCCGAGCTTCACATCGCGATCCTACGGGTGTATGTTCGTCGGCATGTTCGCCTTCCTCGCTGCAGCAGCCGCCGCAGCCACGCTCAATCTCACCTACGTGGACACCGGCAAGACGTTCACGCTTCCGCCGCAGACCACAGTCGTCGTCACGCTCATCGAAACCGGCAGCGACGGGGGCTACTCGTGGGCCCGAATTCCGGGCGCCACCAACGGGAAGGTCCTCCAGTTCGTCTCCCGCCGTATTGTCCCGCCGCCGAGAAACAAGCCGCCGGGCACAGCCGGGAAGGTGATCTTCACGTACAGAACGATCGCAGCGGGGACGGCGCAGATCGGCCTCAAGCTTTACCGCTCGTTCGATCCCCCGAAGACGCCACCGGCGCGGATCTTCAAGGCCACGATCCACGTCAGCTAGGCTCCTGCGCCCGTGGCGCACCCTGAACTAGCGGCGGAACAGGCCTACGTCGACAACGCGTACGAGCAGCTCGACCGGATGCGCTCGACGGTCGAGCGCACGCAGGAGGCGATGGCGACCGAGTGGGCGGCGCTCAATATGGAGGCGTGGGCGAAGCGCCGCATGCAGACGTTCGAGGACGCCGAGCGCGGCTTGGTCTTCGGCCGGCTCTCGCTCGACGCGAACCCGCGGCCGCTGTACGTCGGCCGCCGCTGGGTCACCGACGACAAGCAGGAGTCGCTCGTCGTCAACTGGCAGGCGCCGGCCGCGCGGCCGTTCTACACCCCGACGCCGCAGCAACCCCCCCGCGTCACGCAGCGCCCCCCCATCCGCGCGAAAGGCCGGAA
>JAWVDC010000030.1:0-29933 GCA_033857715.1 Gaiellaceae bacterium
AAGCTCAAGTAAGCAGGCACCGCAATAGCGACGAGGATGCCGAGAATCACGATGACGACCAGAAGCTCGATGAGGGTGAAGCCCTCCTCCGAGGCCAGCCGCGTCTTGATGCGATCGAACATAGTGCGGGTCTCCTTCCGCGACGGAATGGGGTGCAACGTTTCAACCGTCATCGGCTCGAGACCCGCCGAGCATTAGTCCCTCCCCTGAAGGAGTGACGCTAGTGCTGGGTGCCGGAGAGGACGAAGGCGACGAGGTCGTCGATCTGCTTCGCCGTCAAGGTCTGACCGAACGTCTTCGTCATGATGTCGCTATAGCCGCTCGCGACGTACGCGCTCGGGTCGACGATCGACTCCTTGATGAACGCGTCGAGCGCCATGTTGCCGTCGGCCGCCGCATCTCTGGCCGGAGCCGAGTCGAGGTCGGGGCCGAGCGTGCCCGATGCGCCCGCGGGCGAGAACGTGTGACACGAAGCGCAGCCCGACGAGTCGAAGACGTCCTTGCCTGCCGCCACGCCTCCGTCAGAGCTCGTCGTTGTCGTCATGCCGGTGGTCGTCGTCGGCTGCGTCTCCGTGGAGCCGTTCGTCACCGTCTCGGTCACCGTCTCGGGCGGTTTGCCGAGCGACGTGTAATGCCCGACGGCGTACCCGGCGAAAGCGGCCGGAAAGAGGAGCGCGACGAAAAGGATCCACAGGAGGATCTCGCTCGTCGAAGTCCACGGATTCTTCTTGCGCGGTGCCACGGGTGGGAGGCTATCCACTCGCGGCGATCTGCGTCGCAACTACATTCGCGCTCATGCTCGAACGCTGGACCACACCGGCTGTCGGCGTTCCCGTCGACGTGGCCACGGCTCGACGCATCGCGGTGCGCGCGCAGGGGCTCGACTGCTCCGAGACGTCCGTTCTCGAGACGGTGCGCCGTCTCGGCTTCCTCCAGCTCGACCCCATCGCGTCCGTCGCGCCGCCGCAGCACCTCGTCCTCTGGAGCCGGCTCGGGGCGTTCGACACGACCGAGCTGGACCGTCTCCTCTGGGAGGAACGGAAGCTCGTCGAGTGGCGCGCGTTCGTGTATCCGATGGAGGATCTGCCGATTCTCAAGGCGTTCATGCGGCGCAACGACCGGCCGATGGACGGCCGCCGCCGGGAGTTCCTCCGCGCGAACACGGCGTTCAGCCGCTACGTCCTCAAGGAGCTGCGCGAGCGCGGGCCGCTCCTCTCCCGCGACATCGAGACGCACGCGAGCCGCAAGGAGAGCGAGCGCCACGAGTGGTGGGGCTCGCGCCAGATGGGCCTCATGCTCGAGATCCTCGCCGCCGTCGGGAAGGTGGCCGTCGTCGGCCGGCGGGGCAAGCAGCGCGTGTGGGATCTCGCCGAGCGCTGGTACCCGGACGTCGAGGCGCTGCCGCTGAAGACGGCGCTCGCGATGTACGACGAGCAGCGCTTCCGTGCCCTCGGCGTGCGACTCGAGCGCGGCCGGCTCGTCGCGCATCCCGAGGCGGTGGACGGGCCTGTGCCCGACCGCGTCACGTTCCTCTCCCCCTTCGACCGGCTCATTCACGATCGCGCGCGCACCGAGGCGCTCTGGGACTTCTACTACCGCCTCGAGATGTACGTGCCCGCGCCGAAGCGGGAGTACGGGTACTACGTCCTGCCGATCCTCCGCGGCGACAAGCTCGTCGGCCGGATCGAGCCGGTCTTCGACCGCAAGACGAAGACGCTCTCCGTGAAAGGCCTCTGGTGGGAGCCCGGCGTGCGCCCGTTCAAGCTCGACCGGCCTCTGCGCAACCTCGAGGCCTGGTTAGCATCGGCTTGATGGACTTCGAGACGCGCGCGATCCACGACGGGCAGGAGCCCGACCCCGCGACCGGCGCGATCATCACGCCGATCTACCAGACCTCGACGTACGTCCAGGACGCGGTCGGGGAGCACAAGGGCTTCGACTACTCGCGGGTCGCGAACCCTACGCGGAAGGCGCTCGAGACGGCGCTCGCGTCGCTCGAGTCGGCGGAGCACGGCCTCGCGTACTCGTCCGGCCTCGGCGCCACGACGACGCTCATGCATTTCCTCAACCCCGGCGACCGCGTCGTCCTCATCGCCGACGTCTACGGCGGCGTCTACCGGATGACGTCGCTCGTGTACGAGCCAAAGGGCTACCGCTTCGAGTACCTGCCGGCGGAGGAGTTCGGCAACCTCGCCGCGCATCTCGACGACTCGACCCGGATGGTGTGGATCGAGACGCCGTCGAACCCGATGCTCAACATCATCGACATCCGCGCCGTCGCAGACGCGACGCACGCAGCGGGCGCGATGCTCGTCGTCGACAACACCTTCGCGACGCCGTACCTCCAGCGCCCGCTCGAGCTCGGCGCCGACGTAGTCGTCCACTCGACGACGAAGTACCTCGGCGGCCACTCCGACGTCGTCGGCGGCTTCGCAGCGACGAACGATGCTGCGATCGCCGAGAAGCTCCGTTTCCTCCAGAAGTCGCTCGGCGCGGTGCCCGGCCCGTTCGACAGCTGGCTCGTGCTGCGCGGCCTGAAGACGCTCGCGGTGCGGATGCGGCAGCACTGCGAGAACGCGATCGCGGTCGCGTCGATGCTCGAGCGGCACTCACGCGTCGAGCACGTCTTCTACCCCGGCCTGCCGCACCATGCCGGTCATGCGGTCGCGGCGCACCAGATGCGGAACTTCGGCGGCATGGTCTCGTTCCTCGCCGAGTCGCCGGCCGAGGCGGCCCGCATTGCCGGCGCGACGAAGCTCTTCCAGCTTGCGGAGTCGCTCGGCGGTGTCGAAAGCCTCATCGAGGTGCCCGCGCGGATGACGCATGCCGCTACCGCCGACGCGCCGTTCGCGGCCCCGCCAAACCTCATCCGCCTGAGCGTGGGCATCGAGTCGGCGGAAGATCTCCTCGAGGATCTCGAGACCGCTCTCGCCGGTTGATGGCCGACGCCGTCGTCTTCGTCGAGATTCCGGCGGGCTCGCGCAACAAGTACGAGTACGACGAGGAGCTCGGCGGCATCGTGCTCGATCGCCGCCTCTTCACGGCCATGACCTATCCCGGTGACTACGGCTTCGTCGAAGGGACGCTCGGTGAGGACGGCGACCCGCTCGACGCGCTCGTACTGGTCTCCGACCCGACGTTCCCCGGCTGCAGGATCCGCGTACGCACCGTCGGCGTCTTCCACATGGAGGACGAGAAGGGCCCGGACGAGAAACTCCTCTGCGTGCCGCTCGGCGACCCGGGGTTCGAGCGCATCGCCGACATCCACGATGTCCAGAACGAGCTGCGCGACGAGATCGAGCATTTCTTCCAGCGCTACAAGGATCTCGAGCCCACGAAGCGGACGGAGACACGCGGCTGGGGGAATCGCAGTGAGGCGGAGAGGATCCTCACCGCGGCGCGCGAGCGCAAGGGATGAGCGCGCCCGAGCCGATCGACCTCCTCCACCTCGGCCGCGAGCGCGTCATCGCGAGCTATCTCCTCGACACGACCGACGGGCCGGCGCTCCTCGACTGTGGGCCGACCACGTGCGTGGGCGCGCTCGAGGCCGGGCTCGCGGCGCGCGGGCTCGCGCTGACCGACATTCGCCATCTCCTGCTCACGCACATCCACCTCGACCACGCGGGCGCGGCGGGAGTTCTCGTGCGCAAGCACCCCGGCCTGCAGGTGCACGTCTCGCCGATCGGCGCGCCGCACGTCGTCGACCCCGAGCGACTGGAGAAGAGCGCGCGCCGGCTCTACGGCGACACGTTCGACTCGCTCTGGGGCGAGCTCGCTCCGGTGCCGCAGGAGAACGTCCACCTTCTCGACGGAGCGGTCGTCGGCCTCGAGTCGTTCCCCACACCTGGCCACGCGTCGCACCACGTCTGTTACCTCGATCCGGACGGCACGCTCTACGCCGGCGACGCATGCGGCGTGCGCGTTCTGCCGGGCCGCTTCGTCCTGCCGCCCACTCCACCGCCCGACATCGACGTCGAGGCGTGGGAGACGACGCTCGACGAGATCGAGCGCCGCACACCCGAGCGGCTCGCGCTCATCCATTTCGGCGTCGCCGACGACGTCGCGCGCCACCTCACCGAGCTGCGTCTGACGCTGCTCGACTGGGCGAAGTCGGTCGAAGGCGGCGCGACCGAGGAGGAGTTCGTCGACTACGCGCTCGCCGAGCTCCACGACTCCGGCGAGGACGTCGCCTCCTACGCGCAGGCGATGCCGTTCTGGCAGTCGTACCGCGGCCTTGCGCGGTGGGCGGAGAAGCGCGCGGAGGCATGAACGCCGAGCTCGAGCTCGCCGAGGCCGAAGCGTTCGGATCCCTCTTCGAGAGCGCGGGACTCCCCGTCCTGCGCATCGCCGGAGCCGTCTGCTTCGCGGCGCCGGGCGTGCCCGACATCCAGCTCAATCGCGTCGCCGCGCTCGGTGTCGCGCGCCCGCCGACCGACGAGGAGCTCGGCGAGATCGAGGCGTTCTTCGTCGCCGCGGGCACCCGGTGCGCGATCTCGACCGCAGACCCTGCGCTCGGTGACAGGCTGCGCGCTCGCGGCTACACGGCGGGCTACTCGTGGATGAAGTTCGCGCGCGACTCTTCGCCGCCCGCCGCCCCGGCGGGCACGCAGCTCACCGTCGAGGAGACAGCCGATCCGCTCGAGTTCGGCCGGACCGTCGGCACCGCGTTCGGCCTGCCCGACGCGGTCGCCTCGTTCTTCGGCGGCATCGTCGGCCGCGAGGGCTGGACGATGCTCGTCGCCCGCGACGGCGTCACGCCCGTCGGCGGTGCGGCGCTCTTCGTGCACCGCGGAGTCGGCTGGCTCGGGATCGCGGGCACGCTGCCCGAGCATCGCGGCAAAGGAGCGCAGAACGCGCTTCTCGCGGCGCGCATCGAGCGCGGCCGCGAGCTCGGCGCGCATGCATTCACCACCGAGACCGGCGAGCAAGTCGCCGGCCGGCCGGGCGGCTCGTACCGGAACATCCTCCGGGCGGGCTTCGCCGAGTCCTATCTGCGGCCGAACTTCGCCGCGCCGGAGTAGGCTCCCGCCCGATGCCCCCCGTTCCCGTGCCGCCCGAGATCGACGAGTTCCTCGCGATGCCGAACCCTGCCGTCGTCGGCACCGTGAGCCCGCGCGGCACGGCCCACACCGCGGCGACGTGGTACGACTGGGAGGACGGCCGCGTCCTGCTCAACATGGACGAGAGCCGCCTCCGGCTCGGCTATCTCCGCGCCAACCCGTCCGTGTCGCTGACCGTTCTCGCGCTGACGGACTGGTACCGCCAGGTGACGCTCCTCGGCACCGTCGTGTCGATCGAGGATGACGAGGGCCTGCGCGACATCGACCGGCTGTCGGTGCGCTACGTCGGCGAGCCGTATCGGAACCGCGAGAGCCGGCGCTTCACCGCCTGGGTGCAGCCCGAGCGCTGGAGTGCCTGGCCTCTGCCGAAGTAACTATTCGTCGCGGAGGATGCGCGCGCCGGACGACTGCGTCCGCGCCTTGACGACGATCTCGTCGACGTTCACGTGCCATGGCCGCGTCAGCGCGAAGAGGATGCAGTCGACGACGTCGTCCGGCTGCAGCGGCTCCGTGCCGCGATAGACGGCCGCTGCCCTCTCCTCGTCGCCCTTGAAGCGGACGAGCGAGAACTCCGTCCCCTCGACGAGGCCCGGGTCGACGGTTGTGACTCTGATCGGGCGGCCGAGCAGGTCCTCACGCAGCGCGTACGTGAAGCCACGTTCGGCGAACTTCGCCGTGATGTACGAGGCGCCGCCCTCGTACGCGCCTCGTCCAGCGACGGAGCCGATGTTCACGATGTGGCCCCAGTCGCCGAAGTGCGGCAGGCAGAGCCGCGTCATCCGCATGAGCCCGGCGACGTTCGTGCCGAGCACCCACGCCTCGTCCTCGTCGCTCGACTCGTCGAACGGCGCGCGACCAAGGGCGCCGCCGGCGTTGTTGACGAGGATGTCGACTCCGCCGAACTGCTCGACGACACCGGCGACGAAGCCGGCGCAGCTCTCCGGATCGGTGACGTCGAGGGGAAGCGCGAGCTCCGTCTCGAGCCGCTCCACCCGCCGCGCGCCGCCTGCAACGCGAGCGCCCGCGACCGCCAGAGCGCGCGCGGTCGCCTGCCCGATCCCCGACGACGCGCCCGTCACGATCGCCCGCTTTCCGGTCAGCTCCACCTCGTGACTTTAGATGCGTAACCACAGTGGCGACTTCACCGTTTCCCCTCCGCGAACACTGAACGTGCTCCGACTCGCTTGAAAGGAGGGGACCTAGATGCTGCTACTCGTTCTTCTCGCGCTGCTGGCGATCGTTGCCTTCGGTGTCGGATTCACAGTCCATTGGCTGTTCATCGTCGCGATTGTGCTCGCCCTGATCTGGGTGATCGCGATGGTCACCGGCGGCTTTGGCCGCAGCGGCTCCCGTCTGTAACGGCTTAGGCCACAGACACCAGAACGAATGCACCGGGCGGCCCATGGGCCGCCCGGTTTGCAATCCGCCTTTGTAATCGCAGCGTAAAAGCCGGAGATGGACGCGCCGGTTTCCCACGTCGCCTGCCTCCCTTATGGCAAGAGGATTACCGAGCTAAAGGGAGTGAAAATTGCTATTCGAGCGGCCAGCGACCGGCCCAAAGGTGTGCGACCGTGCGCGCATGAAGGCTTCCTCATGCCGATGGAGCACCAGGTGAACCCGCCCACGGATCTCGCCGTGCTCGTCAACGGCTTTCCGCGACTCTCGGAGACCTTCGTCCTCCAGGAGCTGCTCGAGCTCGAGCGCCGCGGGTTGCGCCTCCACCTGTTCGCGCTCCGCCGGCCCGACGAGATCGTCCAGCAGGACGCCCTCTCGGAGCTGCAGGCGACGGTCGAGTACCTGCCGGAGGGAGCCGTGCCGCACCAGCGCACTCGTGTCCGGCTCGCCCACGCCACGCTGGCGCTGCAACGCCGGCTCGGATACGTAACCGGCTTCGCCGAGGTTGTCGCGTCGCCGGAGTACACCCGCTCGCTCGGTGAGCGCGCGGCGCTGCTTGCGCAGCGCCTCGGCCGTCTCGGTTCGCCGCCTCTCTACATTCACTTCGCGCACAAGCCGGCGACGATCGGCCGGTTCGCCGCGCTGCTCGCGGGCGTTCCCTACGCCCTCTCCGCCCACGCGAAAGACATCTGGCTGACGCCCGAAGACGAGCTCGCCGCGAAAGTCCGGGGCGCCTCGGTCGTGATGACCTGCACCGAGCAGGCGCGCGCGCGGCTCGCCGGGCTCGCGGAGGGACAGACGCCCGTGCATCTCGTCCATCACGGCGTCGACCTCGACAACCGGACGCGCTCGTCGCGGCCGGCCGGCGAGAGTCCCCGCGTCCTCGCCGTCGGACGGCTCGTCGAGAAGAAGGGTCACGAGACGCTGCTGCGCGCGGCCGGTGCGTTGCGAGATAGAGGGCTCGACTTCAGTGTCCGCCTCGTCGGCGAAGGCCCCGAGTGGCCGAAGCTCCAGCGACTCGTCCACGAGCTCAACCTGAGTGACCGCGTCATCTTCCTCGGGCCGCTGAGCGAGATGGAGGTGCGCGACGAGTACGAGAGCGCCGACATCTTCGCGCTCCCCTGTCGCAAGCTCCCGAACGGCGACCAGGACGGGCTGCCGAACGTCGTCCTCGAGGCGATGGCCCACGGCTTGCCGGTCGCGAGCACCCGCTTGGACGGCATCGCCGAGGCGATCGTCGAGGGAGAGTCGGGACTTCTCGTCGACCAGGACGACGTGCCCGCGTTCGCGGAGCAGCTCGGCCGGTTGATCGAGGACGCCGACTTCCGGCAGCGGATCGGCGAAGCGGGCCGGCAGCGGGTCGCGGAACGATTCGAGCGCCGCGCCAACCTCCCTCACGTCGTCAAGGCTCTCGTGGACGCGGGAATGATCCCGGCCAGCGCCTTGAGAGAGCCGTCGCCGCTGCGGGCGGTCGCCTGATGCGCCTCCTCTACCTCTCGGGCGACCCGGGGATCCCGGTGCTCGGCCACAAAGGCGCTTCCGTCCACGTGCGCGAGCTGACGAGCGCGCTGACCCGGCTCGGCGTCGAGGTAGCGGTCGCCTCGCCGCGGATCGAGCCGATGGGCGACGTCCTCGACGCGCCCGTCGAGTTGGTGCCGATTCCCGCGATCCCGACGAAAGGCTCGGACGCAGAGCTCCGCGCCGCCGTCGAGACGCAGACCGAGACCGTCGCCAACGTCGCAGGGCTGTTCGGAGCCGATGCGATCTACGAGCGCTACTCGCTGTTCGGAGCCGCCGGGGTCGCGGCGGCGGCGGCGCTCGGAATCCCGCACGTGCTCGAGGTGAACGCGCCGCTCCGCGACGAGGCGCGCCGTTTCCGGACGCTTCCGCATCCCGACCTCGCGGCCGAGATCGAGCGCACCGTCTTTGCCGGCACCGACCGCATCCTCGCCGTCTCGGCCGCGCTGCAACGGTGGCTGGAAGACGAGGGCGTCGAGCCGGGGCGGATCGAGGTCGTGCCAAACGCGGTCGCGCCCGCCCGCGTCGGCGAGCGTCTGTCACGCCTCGACGCCGACTTCGTGCTCGGGTTCTGTGGAAGCCTCAAGCCCTGGCACGGCATCGAGGTACTGCTCGAGGCGTGCGCGATCGCGTTCGCGCAGGCGCCGACGTTGCGGCTCGAGGTCGTCGGCAGCGGCCCCCTTGAGCACCTCGTCGAGTCGGCCGACCTCCCCGCCGACCGGCTTCGCTGCTTCGGCGCGCTCCCCCACGCCGCCGCGCTCGAGCGGCTACGCCACTGGGACGCAGGGGTTGCCCCGTACCTCCCGCTCGACGACTTCTACTTCTCGCCGCTCAAGGTGCTCGAGTACATGGCGGTCGGCCTCTGCCCGGTCGCGTCGGATCTCGGGGACGTGCCGGAACTCCTCGGCGACGGCGAACGCGGCGTGCTCGTACCGGCCGGCGACGCGGAGGAGCTCGCCAACGCGTTCGTCGCGCTCGCCCGCGACCGCGAGCGCGCCGCCGAGCTCGGCCGCCGGGCGCGCGAGCACGTCCTCGACACGCACACGTGGGAAGGAAATGCGCGCATAGCGCTCGCCGCCCTCCGGCCCACGCCTAGAGGGATCGCAGCGTGAGCCGCGTTCTCGTCACCGGCGCCGCAGGATTCATCGGCTCCCATCTCTGCGAGGCGCTGCTCGCCCGCGGAGACGCCGTGCTCGGAGTCGACTCCTTCACCGAGTACTACTCGCCGGCCCGCAAGCGCGCCAACCTCACCGACGCCGTCGCCTCCGGTCTCGACTTCAGCCTCGTCGATCTCACCTGCGACCCGCTCGAGCCGATCCTCGACGGCATCGATGTCGTGTATCACCTCGCCGGCCAGCCGGGAGTTCGGGCGAGCTGGGGCCAAGACTTCGAGGTCTACACCAAGCACAACCTCGTCGCCACGCAACGACTGCTCGAGGCCATGCATCGCGCGGGCGACCACCGGCTGGTCTTCGCTTCGTCGTCGTCGGTCTACGGGCACATCGACGTGACCGCGCAGGAGGCCGATCCGTTCGCGCCGGTATCTCCCTACGGGATGACGAAGGCGGCGTGCGAGCAGCTCATCGACGTCTACCGGCGTGAGCACGGGCTGTCGGCCGTCTCGCTGCGGTACTTCACCGCCTACGGCCCGCGGCAACGGCCGGAGATGGCATTCGCCTCGTTCATCCGCTCCGTTCTCCTGGGCCGGCCGCTGGACATCCTCGGCGACGGAAGCCAGGTGCGGGACTTCACCTACGTCTCCGACGTCGTCGCAGCCACGATCGCCGCGGCCGAGCTCGGCGCGGAGCCGGCGTACAACATCAGCGGAGGCGCGAACTGCACGCTGCTCGAGGCGATCGAGGAGATCGAGCGCATCACGCGCCGCCCGGCGCTGATGGGGTTCTCGCCGCCGGGCCGAGGAGACGCTGCGCGCACGAGCGCCGACCTCACCGCCGCGACGCGCGATCTCGGCTACCGCCCCGCGGTCTCTCTCCAGGATGGCCTCGCTCGCCAGATCGAGGCGGCTCTCGCCGAGCCGATCGAGCTCATCGAAGCGGTGGCCTGAGATGGACAAGACGTTCCGCGAGCTACTCCGGTACTTCCGCAGGGACATCCGCAAGCGCCGCGGCACGCTGATCGGGGGAGCGAGCTTCGGCCTCATCTACGCGCTCGCGCGGGTTGCCGAGCCGTGGCCGCTCAAGGTCGTGTTCGACCAAGTTCTGTTCCGCAAGCCCGCCCATGGACCGATCGCAACGATCTTCACGCCGTTCGGCCGCTCGCCCTACGCGATCCTCGCCGCGGCGGGACTCGCTCTTGCCCTGATCGGGGTCGTGCGCGCCGTCTCGTACTACTACGAGGACTCGATGCTGTCCCGGGCGGCGCAGCAGATCGTGTACGGCATCCGCACGCGCCTCTACGCGCACCTCCATCGCCTGCCGCTTGCGTACCACCAGCAGCGCAAGGCCGGCGACACGCTCGTGCGGCTGAGCTCGGACGTCGTCCTGCTCCGCGATGTCCTCGTCGACGCGATCGTCAGCCTCGGCACCGGCGTGCTGCAGATCCTGCTGATGATCGTCGTCATGGCGCTTATCGACCCGGTGCTGACCGGTGTCGCGCTGCTCGTCATGCCCGTCGTCTTCGTGCTCTCATACGTCTACGGACGGCGGATCCGGGTCAACTCCCAGAAGCAGCGGAAGCGGGAGGGCCAGGTCGCGGCGGCGATGCACGAGGCGCTTTCGTCGATGGCGATCGTGCAGCTCCACGGCGCGAGCGGGCGCGAGCAGGAGCGGTTCCATGCGATCAACCGCCGCAGCCTCAAGCAGGGAGTCGCGTCGACGCGCCTCGAGGCGCAGATGTTCCGCTCGGTCGAGATCACGCTCGGCGCCGGAGTCGCGCTCCTCCTCTCGTTCGGATCGATCCGCACGCTGCACGGCGCGCTGACTCCGGGTGAGCTGATCGTCTTCGTGATGTACCTCCGCGCCGCGTATCGCCCCCTCCAGCGCGCGTCGAAGACCGTGCAGCGCGCCGCCAAGGCGCAGGCCGCCGCGGAGCGCATCGTCGAGGTGCTCGAGGTGAAGCCCGCTCTGCGCGACAAGCGCGATGCCAAGGAGGCGCCGCCGCTCGAGGGGAAGATCGCGTTCGAGGGCGTGAGCTTCGCGTACCACCCCGGCCAAGAGGTCATCCAGGACCTCTCGCTCACGATCGAGCCCGGGACGCACGTCGCCCTCGTCGGCCCGTCGGGCGGCGGAAAGTCGACGCTGCTCAGCCTCGTCCCGCGCCTCTTCGACACGACGTCGGGCCGGGTGACGGTCGACGGGATGAACGTGACCGGCCTGACGCTCGACTCGCTGCGCGCGCAGATCACGCTCGTCCTGCAGGAGTCCGTCCTCTTCGGGCTCTCGATCGCCGAGAACATTCGCTACGGCGCTCCCGACGCGAGCGACGAGGAGATCGAGACCGCCGCCCGCGCGGCGCGCGTCCACGACGTGATCATGAGCTTCCCGGACGGCTACGAGACCGTCCTCACCGAGCGCGGCCAGACCCTGTCCGGCGGACAGCGCCAGCGGATCGCGCTCGCCCGCGCGCTCGTCCGGCGTACGCCGATCCTGCTGCTCGACGAGCCGACGACCGGCCTCGACGCGGCCACGCAGGCGGAGCTCGTCGCCGTGCTGCGCGAGGAGATCCTCGCAGCGAAGACCACGGTCGTCATCGCGACGCACGACCCGCGTCTCATCCAGGCCGCGGACGAGGTCGTCATGGTCGACGGCGGCCGCATCGCCGCGCAGGGCACCTACTCCGACCTCCTCGACACCTCCGAGGCGTTCCGTTGGCTCATCGCCGAGGACTCCGCCCCGCGTGCGCTGCAGCGCACACGGCCCAAGGCCGACGGCGCGTCGCCCGAGCGCGTGCTCTTCTACTCCCACAACGGCGTCGGCGTCGGTCACCTCCAGCGTCAGCTCGACCTCGCGACGGCCTACCACCGCCGGCACCCCGAGAGCGCAGTGCTCCTCGCGACCGGCTCGCGTGGAGCCTCGATGTTCGAGTTCCCGGAGGGGATCGACTACCTGAAGCTGCCGTCGCTGCAGATGGTCGACCGCTACCGCAACTGGGAGCCGCGCGACCTGCCGCTCCCGCGCGAGACCGTGACGGAGATGCGCGCCGAGATGCTCCGCGAGACGGTGCGCAACTTCGCGCCCGACCTGCTCGTGGCCGATTTCATGCCGGCCGGCCCGTACGGCGAGCTGCTGCCGGCGCTCGACGAGCTGAAGCGCCAGGGCGGCGCCGCGATCGCGGGCTTCCGCGACATCGTCGACGAGCCCGGCTTCGTCCGCGAGCTCTGGGAGGAGACGGGCGTCTACGAGACTCTGCGCGACCACTACGCCGAGGTCTGCGTGTACGGCGACCCGGCGGTGATGGACTTCACCGAGTACGGCCTCGGCCCCGCCGCGGGAATCCCGCTCCAGTACTGCGGCTACCTCGGCCGCTCGGAGCCCGCGCGGGCCACGGCGCCGGCTCAGCACGGCCCGTACGTCCTCGCAACGAGCGGCGGCGGCGCTGACGGCTCGCTCGTTCTCGACCAGTTCCTGCACGCGGCGGAACTGCTCCGTCCGGAGCTCGGCGGACGCTGGCTCGCGGTCAGCGGCCCGTTGATGGCCGACGACGACCACGAGCGCCTCGTCAGGCTCGGGGCGCGCTTCGGGGTCGATGTCCGCCGCGTCGTACCGGAGCTGCGTTGTGAGGTCGCCGCCGCCGACTGCATCGTCGCGATGGCGGGTTACAACACCGTCTGCGACGTTCTGTCCTATCGGCGTCCGGCCGTGCTCGTCCCGCGATCCGGCCCGAGCCTGGAGCAAACACTTCGCGCCGACCGCCTCGAGTCCTGGAACGCGGCAGAAGTGATCCGTGCGAGCGAGCTGAGCAGCCGCGAGATGGCGAGGGCGATCCGCTCCGTCATCGACCGCGGCGAGCCCGAACTGCCGCCCATCTCGCTCGACGGAGTTCAGAACGCACTCGATGTCCTAGACACCGCCCTCGCGCACGCGCGGGCCGCCTAACCACCACCAAGAAGGAGAATCGCCCATGAACCGCCCGCTCATTCGTCGACTGCCCATCGCCCTCGCCGCCATCGGAGTACTGCTCGTCATGGCCGCGGCGGCGGTGGGCGCAACCCCGACCTCGATCACGCTCGAACTGCAAGGCGGCTACAACAATCAGGAAGTCACCAAGTGCGGCTCGCTTCATCACTGGACGATGTACCACCTCTACGCCAAGCAGACGATGGACGGCACCCTGTCGCCGCCCCCCGGCCTTGCGGATGGAACCTGGCGGGTCAAGATCAAGGTCAAGAAGTGCGTCCTCGGCGCGTGGAAGGTGGTCGCCCAGCCCCACGTGTACGGAAACACCACCACCGACTCCAACGGCAACAAAGTCGCGGTGTTCAAGTGGACGCACAAGCTCGGCGCTAGGGGCTTCTTCAAGGCCTCGGCCTACTACTACACGTCGTCGACGACCTCTATCCAGAGCGACGACGTGCACTACCACGTGACCTACTAGGCCCTAACGAGTCGACGAATGAGCCGGGCGGCCCATTGCGGGTCGCCCGGTCGTGTGCGACTGTGGCGGCGTGTCCAAGCCCGTCATCCTGATTTGGATCGTTGCGCTCCTCGTCCTCGAGCTCCAGCACCTCAAGTGGATCTGGTGGGAGTACTGGAGCTGCCGCGGCTGCACCGTGAAACACAAGGACTGCGCCTGTGGCGCGACGCCTTTGTGGATCATGTACCTCTAGCGCGCGGCGGTCTCGGAAGCACGCGCGGGTAGGCGCGACCAGAGCTCGGCCAACCAGCTTCGCCGAACGGCGACCTCAGGCACGAGGCGAGCCCGAGCCTCAGCCGGATCCATCGGCACGTCGTTATACCCCCCAAGCCAAGTGACGATGTCACGGTGGCTGACGACCCAGATCTGCTCCTTCCGCCACGGCGGCCGATCGTCGTCCACGCACAGCACACCCGTGACCCACTTGTTCTGGAGTTGATCGCGGAGCCAGGCGGCGTTTCTCGCGACCTGACGGACATCACTCGGGCGATACCCGTAACTCTTCGTCTCGATTGCGAACACGCCGCGTGGCCCTGCGACGATGTGGTCGATATCGCCCCGCTCGCGCTGATATCCATGCAAGAGCAGCCACCCGCGCGTCTTGAACACGGCGAGCCTGCCTCCGACCTCACGCTCCGCGCGGGCGCCGACGAACCAGTTCATCGCCGCATCACCGCTGCGCTTGAGCTCGGTGAGCAGCATGAAGCAGAGGCCGATGATGGCGAAGTCCGCGACGAACGTTGCGCGAGCGCCCGATCCGACGTCGTGCTCGATGAGGGCGATCCCGTAGATGGCCGCGCCGTTGAGCCCGAGGAGAAGCCCGAGCTTGAGCATTCCGAGCTTGCCGCGAAGCGTGGTGTAGTGCCCAGGCTCGTCGTAGTTCTCGAGGATTTCGATCCGCGTCGTAACCCACAGCACGGCAGCCGCGAGGATCCCGAAACCGAGACCCGACACATCGCTGAAGAGGAAGGCCGTCGCAAGTGCCGCTGCGGCGACCGCGACAGCAACTTCCCAGGCTTTCAGTCTCACGCTGAGCGAATCGACCTATGCGCGGCGTTCCTTTACCCTGAGCCGCGCCGCCCCCATCGACTAGCGGTCCAGGTCGCGGCCCTTTCAAGGCCGTAGCACGGGTTCGAATCCCGTTGGGGGCATCACTCGGTCAGCGAGGCTTCGCTTCGGGGAAGCGCTCGAGCCCGTCGTCGGGGAGCGGTTCCCACCCGCACGCGTAGTTGACGTACGAGTGCCACTGCGGACGGATGTCGTGCCCCGGGTCGAGAAGGCCCATCCGTACGCTGCCGATCTCGCCCGTGTCCGGGTCCTTGCTCCAGAGCGCGCCGCCGCAGTGCGCGCAGAAGCATTTCGGCCAGCCGCCGTCCGGCACGTACTCGCGGACGAGCTCTTCTCCCGCGAGGAGCCGGAACGAGCCCGGCGCAATGCGCGCCTGCGCGGACGCCGCGGTTCCGGTGCGCCGCTGGCAGCGGGTGCAGTGGCAGTAGCCGGCGCTCTCCGGCGGCGCGGTGATCTCGAAGCGGACGCCGCCGCAGAGGCAGTGTCCGCTGTAGGGAGGCCCCGCCACGCGCCAATCATGCCCTCTTGAAGCCTGACGAAGCCCCTGTTATACGTTCAAGTGGGGTCTTCGGCGTCGAAGACGAATCGATTTACAAGGGGTTGAGAGAATGCTTTTTGGCTGGACCAGGCGCGCCCTGTGCGCGTGTCTCATCGTTGCGGCCGTCGGTTTGACAGCCGGTCTCGCGGCGGCGGCACCGTTGAGTTGGGAAACCGCGATTGAGGCGCCGGGCACTGCGGCACTCAACACCGGCGGAAACGCCGAGATCACCACCGTGTCGTGCGGCGCCACGGGTGCCTGCGCGGCCGGCGGCTTCTACTTCGACGAAAACGGAGTTCGGCACGCATTCATCCAAAACTCGGGCGCCGCCTGGTCCGAAGCGATCCAGGTGTCGGGAACGGAGACCGCTGCCGACGCCCAGCTGCTCACGGTGTCGTGCCCGGACTCGACCTACTGCGGTGCCGGCGGGTACTCCACCGGTCCCGACGGGAACAACGCGTGGATTCTCGAGGGGTACAACGGGGTCTGGGGTAGCGCGGTCGCCGTGCAGGGTGCGCCCGGCGTCTCCCTCGGCGGAAACCCCGAGGTCACCTCGATCTCCTGCCCGAGCGTGGGCAACTGCACCGCCGGGGGCGTGTACCTCGACGGTGGCGGCGTCCAAGAGCCGTTCGTGGTGGACGAGAAGAACGGCGTCTGGGGCGGAGCGATCCCGGTCCCGAACATCCCGACGCTGAACTACAGCTCCGCCTTCCTCGGTTCAGTGTCGTGCAAGAGCGTCGGGAACTGCTCCGCCGGTGGCTCGTACTCCGACAACAACGGGGCTTGGCAGGCGTGGGTGGCGATCGAGAAGGGCGGCGTCTGGAAGAAGGCGATCAAGCTGCCCGGTACCGCGGCCAAGAACCTCGGCAACTACGCCGCGACGCTTTCGGTGTCGTGCGGAGCTGTGGGCTATTGCTCGGCCGGCGGCTTCTACACCGACGCCAACAACGTTCGCCAGGCATTCGTCGCGAAGGAGACCATGGGCGTGTGGCGTGCGGCCGTCAAGGTGTCGGGCACGGGCGCGGTGAACACCTCCGGCGCCCAACTGACATCCGTCTCGTGCCGCGGTCAGTCGAGCTGCGCCGCCGGCGGCTTCTACATCGATAGCAATGGGTACTACCAGGCGTTCGTCGTGACCGAGAAGCAGGGAGTCTGGGGCGCGAAGAAACTCGTTGCGCCGCCGAGCATGTCCCACTCCCAGGTGACATCGGTCTCCTGCGCGACCGCGGGCAACTGCATCGCCGGCGGCTTCAACTTTGACGGTGGCCAGCAGGCGTTCGTGGTGAGAGAGACGAGCGGGACGTGGGGCACTCCGACGACAGCGCCTGGCTCGGCTGACCTCAATGCCGCCGGCCTGGCGTCGGTGAACTCCGTCTCGTGTGCCAAGGCGGCGACCAGCTGCACGATCGGCGGCTACTACACCGACTCGAGCGGCTTGCGCCAGGCGTTCGTGACGGCGCCGTAGCGCGGCTTCGCGTCTGGGGAGCGCTCCAATGGGAGCGCTCCTCGGTACGCTCGAGGCATGGCACAAGTCGAGAAGTCCGAGCAGGAGTGGCGCGCGGAGCTGACGCCCGAGCAGTTCCGCATCCTCCGCGAGAAAGGAACCGAGCCGGCGTTCACCGGCGAGTACGACCACGTCTTCGAGCCCGGCACGTACCGCTGCGCGGGCTGCGGCGCGACGCTGTTCGAGTCGGAAGCGAAGTACGACTCCGGCTGCGGCTGGCCCGCGTTCTACGCGCCTGCCGGCGACGAGGCGATCGAGGAGGAGACGGACGTGAGCTACGGGATGGTGCGCACCGAGGTCATGTGCGCGAACTGCGGCGGCCACCTCGGCCACCTCTTCCCCGACGGCCCGCAGCCGACGGGCATCCGCTACTGCATCAACTCCGCCGCGCTCAAGCTCGACGAGAAGTAGCGCTACGCTCCGCGGCGAGGGCGGTTAGCTCAGCTGGGAGAGCACCTGGTTTACACCCAGGGGGTCGGGGGTTCGAGCCCCTCACCGCCCATTCTTTTCCGCTTCGCCCGCTTCGCTTGTCCAGCGCGCGCTTCGCGCGCGGGGGCCTGCGCTGTACTTTTCGCTCGCTCGTGGTGCGCGAGCCTGGGCTGGCGCGTGCAGGATCACGGCCGAGCTGAGCCGCGCCCGCTCAGGTCGGGCGCGGCGGCGGTGCCTTATATGCAGCGGCGTCGCTTGGGTTGGATTCCAGCGCCGCGGGAACACACTGCGCATGTTTCTCATCGGGATCGTCATCACAGCAGTCGGCTTCATCCTCGCCCTCGCCGTGCATCCGGAGAATCCGGGCTCGGTCAACATCAACACCGTCGGCTGGATCCTCGTGGTCGCCGGCATCGTTGCGTTCCTCGCCGACCTGCTTCTCTGGTCGTCGCACGGCCCTGGCTACCTGCGCCGCCGCACGACGGTGGTGGCCGATCCCGGTTACGGCGCCGCCCCCGCCGCTCCCGCCGCGTACCCGCGCCGGCGCGTGATCGAGGAAGAGGAAGCCGCACCGCCGCCCGGCCCGGGCTACTAGCTCGGCCGAACCTACACTGGTGCCGTGGAAGCGGCACAGGTGAGTCTGCTCCGCTGGCTGCGCCGACAACTGCGCCAGCCGATCCCTGCCCGTGAGCATCTCGAGGCGGCGGTCGAGAACGACGACGTCGCCGAGGCTCGCCGGCTGCTCGGACAGTTCGAGTTCAGCGACGCTCAACGCCGCAACGTCGAGCAGCTGCTCGACGCCTGGGAACGGCAGAAGGTCTAGTAGAAACCCTCGCGGCGGCGGTAGCGCCCGTCCCGCTCGCGGTCGTACTCCTCGACGTCGAGCTCCGGATTGGCGACGGCGCGCATCATCTCGCCCGGCGTCGGCAGCGCGTCGCGGGGCACGTGCTTCTCGGGATTCCAGAGGTCGGAGCGGAGCAGCGCCTTCGGGCACTGGCCGTACGCCTCCTCAACGGTGACGAGGATCCCGAGCTTCGGCGCTTTTCCTTCAACGGAGCTGCCCGCGAGCAGCCCGGGGTCGTCGACGATGCGGGCGCGGCCGTTCACGCGGAACGTCTCACCGATCCCGGGAATGAAGAAGAGCAGCGCGATCCGCTCGTCGTCGAGGAGATTCGTGAGCGAGTCGGCCAGCTTGTTGCCGGGCCGGTCGGGCAGCAGGAGCGTCCTGTCGTCGAGAACGCGGACGAAGCCCGGCGGGTCGCCGCGCGGCGAGACGTCGAGGCCGCCGTCCGGCCGGCCGGTCGCGATGACGACGAACGGCGAGAGCTCGATGAAGCGCCGGTTGAACGAGTGGATGTAATCGACGATCTTCGACTTCACGAGCTCCGTCGGCTCGCCGAGCACCTCGCGGAGCTGCGCCTCGTTCATGCGAACTTCGGCGGCCGCTTCTCGCGCACGGCGGCGACGCCCTCGCGCACGTCGGGGCCGGTCATGTCGAGGAACTCGAGCGTGAGCGACGCGTCGAAGATCGGGCCTGCTGTCTTCATCCACTCGTTGAGCGAGAGCTTCGTGTGAGAGATGGCCGAGCGGGAGCCGTTCGCAAGACGCCGCGCGATCTCGAGGGCGCGATCCTCGAGCTCCTCCTCCGGCACGCAAAGCGAGACGAGCCCGATCCGCTCGGCCTCGACGCCGTCAACCTCTTCGCAGAGCAGGAGGTGGTACTTCGCCTTCGCCATCCCGCACAGGAGCGGCCAGATGATGGCGGCGTGATCGCCCGCGGCAACGCCGAGCTTCGTGTGGCCGTCGACGATGCGTGCCTTCGGCGAGGCGACCGAGATGTCGGCGAGGAGACCGACGACGAGCCCCGCTCCGACGGCCGGCCCGGTGATCGCGGAGACGATCGGCGTCGGGCAGGCGAGCATGTTGTAGACGAGGTCGCGCGCTTCGTTGAAGACGCGCTGCCGTGTCTCCTCGTCGTCGGCGATGCGGAGCACGAGGTCGAGGTCGCCTCCCGAGCTGAACGCACCGTCGGCCCCACGGACGAGCACTGCCCGTGTCTCCTCGTCGGCCCCGATCGCGGTCCAGACGCGCGCCAGCTCGCCGTGCTGCACCTCGCTCACGGCATTGAGCCGCCCGGGCGCACGGAGGGTGAGCCGCAGGATCCCGTCCTCGAGCCGCTCGATGTCGAGCGACGGGAACTCGGTGTCGTACGCGAATGCCATGAGTCAGATCCTACGGTTCCGGTTACGCTCGTCATCGCGGGCCGGTAGCTCAGTTGGTAGAGCAGGAGACTTTTAATCTCAAGGTCGCAGGTTCGATCCCTGCCCGGCCCATATGAGAGGAGCAGTCGCAGGAGTCGTCGCAGCCGCGGCATGGGCCGCCGGCGAGCCGGTGCTCAAGCGGGTCTTCGGCACGCCGTACTCCGACGTGCGTCTGCTCGGGCGCTTCGCGACGCGCGGGCGCGCTTGGCCGGCCGCCGGGCTCGCGATCCATCTCGTCAACGGCGCGGTGTTCGGCGCGGCGTTCGAGAAAGCCGGGCTCGGAGGAGTGAAAGCGGGAGTTGCCGCCGCGCAAGTCGAGAACCTCGTCCTCTGGCCCGGCATGGCGGTCGTCGACCGCATCCATCCCGACCGGCGCGACGGCACGTGGCCGCGACTGCTCACGAACCGCCGGATCGCGGCCCAAGAGGTAGCGGGCCATGCGCTCTTCGGCGCGGTGCTCGGCTCTTTGACGCGTGACTGAGCGCACGCCGTAGGATCCGCGCCATGTCCTTTTGGCAGAAGCTCGCCATCGGCTGGGCCGTCGACTCCCTCGCCCTCGCGGCTGCGGCATGGATCTTCAGTGGCGTCTTCGGCTCGGTTGCCGCGGTCGTCGGCGCGGCGCTCGTGTACGGGCTTCTCAGCTCGTTCGTCAAGCCGGTGCTCAAGTTCGTCACTTTCCCGCTCGCAATCCTGACGCTCGGAATCGCGTGGTTCTTCGTCGCGATGTTCATCCTCTGGCTCACAAGTGCGATCGTGAGCGGCTTCCACATCGAGGGCTTCTGGACGCTCGTCGGCGCGACGCTGGTCGTTTGGGCCGTGGGCGCAATCGCCGCGCGCTGGCTCTTCCCGCGAAAGCGAAACAAGGCAAAAGACATTGCTGCACGTTTCAAGCGGCTCTGAGCGGAAAACATCCGTGAGCAAGCGGTCGGCTCCGGCGGCGCCAGGCGTGCGGGACGCCATTTCGCCGTAGGAGCCGGCCGCGATGCGTCTCTTCCTCCTCGTACGGCACGGCCAGTCGCTGTTCAACGTCGACCGGATCGTCAACGGCGACCCCACGCTCGACCGCGGCCTGTCGGAGCAGGGAATCGAGGAAGCCGAGCGGCTCGGCGGGGAGATCGCCGCGCTCACGGTCGATCTCGCAGCCGTCTCCCCCTTCCCGCGCGCGCTGCAGACCGCGAACATCGCCTTGGGGGACCGCGTCGTGCCGCATCTCGTCGACGACGACCTCGGCGACGTGCGGATCGGCGAGCTCGAGGGGAAGACGCTCGACGAATACCGCGCCACGGCCGCGCACGAGAATCGCAAGGAGCGGTTCCCCGGCGGCGAGAGCCTCGACGAGGCCGCGCTGCGCTACGCCGGCGTGTTCGAGCGGCTGCTCGCACGCGACGAGCAGACGACGCTCGTCGTCTGCCACGAGATCCCGGTGCGCTACGCCGTCAATGCCGCCGGCGGCAGCGACGAGCTCAACGGGCCGCTCCGCTCCGTCGCCAACGCGACTCCGTATCTCTTCGACGAAAAGTCGTTCGCGCGCGCGGCCACCCGGATCCGCGAGCTCGCGGGGGACGTCTAACTGAGTGACCACGCGCCGATGGGGCGTGCTGGGTGCGTGCGAAGCAAGGACGCAGGGAGCCTCGATAGCAGCGCTATCGGGGCGACTGAGGACGCTGCAGCGTGCGTGCACAGCGCGTTCCAGCGGCCCGTGCTCGGTCGGTTCGACGTTCCCCGCGAGCTCTAGCTACATCCCCATAGGCGACATGCCGCCGTCGGGGATCAGCAAGCCCGGGATCGCGTCGGGCGCGGCGAGCATGAGCACCCCGAGCGCGAGCAGGATCCCGGCAGTGCCCCACGTCGCCACGCGCCGCCACGGGATGAGCTTCTCGGCCGCGATCAGCGCCGCGACGAACGCCATCCAGCCGACGCTCATGATCCCGAGCGCGAAGAGCGAGGCCATGAGCGCCCAGCAGCAGCCGACGCACCACGCGCCGTGGGTGGCGCCCATCCGCAGCGCGCCTCCGTAGCCGCCGCGCCACGAGCTGAGGAGGAAACCGAGCGGGCTGCGGCACTTGCCGAGGCACACGTCCTTGAGCGGCGTCAGCTCGTACACCGCCGCGCCGACGAGCGTTGCCCCCGCCACCCAGCGGCCGGCGCGATCCCAGTCGAGGACGCCGCCAGCGACGCGCCCGCCGCCGTAGGCCATGCCGAACGCGACGACCCCAGCCGCGGCCCACGTCACGAGATAGCCCCCGGCAAAGACGAGCGGCGCGAGCGTCCGCTGTCCCGCCATCCGCGCGTACAGAGCGACCGTCGGCGCGACCGACGGGAACATCATCGCCCCCATCATCACGACCCAGACGCCGAGGAAGAAGCCGGCCGAGCCGAGCGCCGTCCACGGCCCGCCGTCCATCCCGCGCATCTGGCCCACGGTCCACCACCAACCGACGGCCGCGAGGGCGAAGAGAAGCGCGATGAGCCCCAGCCGTGCGCGCGCGGCGGCGAAGGCAGGCGCGAGCCCCCCGGGCGAGACCGCGGTGAACATCGGGCTCAGGCCGCCCAGGCGAAGCTCGCGTGCGTGATGCCCGTCTTGCCCTCGTACTCGATGCCGAACGCGCTGATCGCCGACCGGGTCGCTTCCGCCATCGTCAGATCGGGGGCGACCGGATGGAAGGCGCCGTCGAACTTGACCGGCTGGCCGTTCTCGACACCGAACGGGACGATGTCCTGCACCTCGAAGTCGATTCCGTCACCGGCGCGGACGCTGTGCCTGAGGCCGTCGTGGTCGATCTCGATCGCGGCGCGTTCAACGCCGAGCACTTCGCCGACGAGCGGCGCCAGAGCCTCCATCGGCCCGCCGAGCTGACCCGTGAAGACCTTGACGAGCTTGTCCATCTGCTCGTCGCTCGCGTTGGCATCGACCAAGGCGCCGAGCTTCCAGTTCCCGTCGGTCATGACCTTGGGTGAGTCGATGATCGCGACGAACTTCAGCCCGCCGACGTCCGTGCCCTCGATCTCGCCCTGCTCGATGTCGAAGCAGAGCGTCGCGCGGCAGTAGTCGTTCGTCGCGCCGTGGTCGAAGCTGAGATTGCACGGGCACATGAGGTCGCAGGAGCACGTTTCCACGTACCGACCGCTGAGATTCCAGGACATTGGGCATCCCTCCCGTTGTGGTGCGGGGAGTCTAGAACGATCGGCTTGGTAGCGTCCTGCCATGAGCGACCTCGCCGAGTTGCGCGCCGAGATCGAGGCCCTCGACCGCCGGCTGCTCGAGACGCTGAACCGCCGGCTCGAGCTCGTGGCGGCCGTGCGACGGCACAAGGATGCGGCCGGCGAGCGGTGGATCGACCCGGAGCGCGAGGCGGAGTTGCTCCAAACGCTCGTCGACGCGAATGACGGGCCGCTCTCCGAGCGTGGCGTGCGGTCGATCTTCTCGGCCGTCCTCGACGTGCTGAAGCAGGAAGTTGCGGCCGACCGGCCGGGTCGCGTCGAGCCGGAGTCGCGCGCGGCGGCGCGGGCGGTGGAGCGTCTCGCGGTCGTCGGCACCGGGCTGATCGGAACGTCGATCGCGCTCGCGGCCCGGCGCACGGGCGCGGATTGCCGTGGATTCGACGCCGACGGCGCGACGCTCGAGCGCGCGGCCGCGCTCGGCGCGTTCGACGCTGCGCGGTCGCTCGCCGATGCGGTCGTTGACGTGGAGCTCGTCGTCGTCGCGGTGCCAGTGGGCGGCGCGCCGGCCGTCGTCGCGGAAGTCCTCGCCGCCGCCGGTTCCACGACAGTTGTGACGGATGTCGCCTCGACGAAGCGCGCCCTCGCAGCAATCGAGGACGCCCGCTTCGTCCCCGGCCATCCCATCGCCGGCGGCGCCACGGGCGGTCCGGCACGCGCGACGGCCGACCTCTTCGACGCGGCCACGTGGTTCCTGACGCCGACCGACGCGAGCGCCCCCGAGAGCGTCGCGCTCGTCGAGCGCTTCGTCTCGTCGCTC
Source organism: Gaiellaceae bacterium (assembly GCA_033857715.1). Lineage (GTDB taxonomy): Bacteria > Actinomycetota > Thermoleophilia > Gaiellales > Gaiellaceae > Palsa-739. The sequence goes on from JAWVDC010000030.1 coordinate 23,345, forward strand.
GGCGCGCGCCCGGTGCGCACCGACGCCGTCGCGCACGACCGGATGCTCGCGCTCACGAGCCACCTCCCCCACGCGATCGCGAACGCGCTCATGCTCGCCGCCTCGGAGGATGAGACCGCGCTCGCCCACGCCGGCGCCTCGTTCCGGGAGATGACCCGCGTCGCCGGCGCGAACCCGCCGCTCTGGACGGACATCCTCCTCGAGAACCGCGACGAGCTCGACAGCGCCCTCGCGGCGTTCCGCTCGGCGCTCGACGCCCTCGCCGTTGCGGGCCGGGACGAGCTGGGAGCCTCCATCGCCGCCGCAGCCACCGCCCGCGAACGACTCGAGGCGTTCGCCTACAAGACCGAGCCGGCGCAGCTCAACCGCATCCGCGTGCGCGTCCCCGACCGCCCTGGCGTGCTCGCCCGCATCACGCAGATCCTCGGCGCGGCGCAGATCAACATCGAGGACTTCGAGCTCCGCCACGTCTCCCCGGAGTACGGCGGCGTCCTCGTCATCCTCGTCGCGGGAGCCGACAACGCCGCGAAGGCGCGCGAGCTACTCCGCCGCGAGGGTTTGGCCGCGGCCTGAACCCTTGACGTTTCGCCTAGTGCTAGTGATACTAGCGTTATGACAACGCACGCACGCGCACCGTTCGACCTCGCCCCTCTAATCGCAGAGGCGAAGAGGCGGATGCGCCGGCGGCGATGGCTCGTGCTCGGCGCCCTCATCCTCGCGGCAGCTACAGCTGCAGGCTTCACTTTCGCGTCGCGGTCCCCGGCGCCGGCGAGCGGCGGCGGGTCCGCAACAGGGACTTGGAACGGGCTCTCCGTTCTCTACCCGAGCTCCTGGACACGCGTGGACTGCTCGTGGACCGGACACCACTTCGACCCGATCGCCGTCCTGACGACGGCGCATCCCGCGCCTACGTGCAGGGGGCACAATGGCTCGTTTTCCTTCCCGCCGAGGGAGCATCTCGAAAGAGATGGCGTGAGTGTGAATTTCGGTTATCTGGCGCTGCTTCCGATGATGAGGCCGCCGACGTGGGATGCAAGCATCGGCGGCAGGCCCGCGCACGTCGCAAAGCCCCAGTACGGGACGGAGCGCGACCGTGCCGTCACATGCCCGACGGGCGTGCGACGCGAGGTCCGGTCCGTCGCCATCGAAGCCAATGGGTTGCTCACGATGAGTGCCGTCATCTGCGGCCCGCATCTCGGCGCCGGCAATGCGGCAGTCGATCGGCTCATGGCCGACTTCAGCTTCGACAAATAACCGCGGAGCTAGGAGATGGCGTCGAGGCCGGCCTCGGCCTCCGCGATGCAGCGGTCGAACTCGCCGAACGCGAGCGCCCATGTCTCCGGATCGCGGAGATCCACGCCGACCGGCATGAGCAGGTCCTGCGGCGAGCGCGACGCGCCGTTTCCGAGCAGGTCGAGCCACGCCGGGACGAACGCCTCGCGGTCCTGGCGATACCGCGCGAGCAGCGAGAACGCGACGAGGTGCGCGAACGCGTACGCGTACGTGTAGAAGCGGACGTGGATGAAGTGCGGGATGTACGACCAGCCGAGGCGATAGCCCTCCGGCAGGCCGAGCGCGTCGCCGTAGTAATTCGCGTTCTCCTCGAACCAGATGTCGGCGAGCCGGTCGCTCGTCAGCGCCTTGCCCTCGGCGCGGATCCCATACGCCCGCCGCTCGAAGCGCGACATCATCGTCTGGCGGAAGATCGACGCCATCGCGCTCTCGGCGCGGTCGGCGAGGAGCATCGCGCGCGTAGACGGATCCTCCTCCTGCTCGATCAAGCGCTCGACGACGAGGAGCTGCGTGAACGTCGAGGGCACCTCGGCCACCGCAAGACCGGTGTGGTAGGCGCGGTACGGCTGGCGCTCGAGCGCGAGCGTTCCGTGGACGACGTGACCGAACTCGTGCGCGAGCGTGATCACGTCGCGCAGCTGGTCGGTGTAGTTCATGAGGACGTACGGGAGGACGTTCTTCGAGATGGAGCTGCAGTACGCGCCGCCGACCTTGCCGGAACGCGGTTCCGCGTCGACATGGCCGCGCTCGAGACACGTGAGGAAGATCTCGCTCAGCCGCGGGGCGAAGTCGCGGAGCGTGTCGTCCACGAGCTCCACCGCCTCGGTCCACTCGACGCGACGGTCGCTGCCGACGGGCGCGTACTGGTCGGCGAGCTGGAGCTTGTCGAGGCCGAGCACCGGCGCCTTGCGGACGAACCAGCGGCGCGCGAGCGGGTAGTTGTCTTCGACCGCCGCGATCATCGCGTCGACGACCGAGCCCTCGAGCTCGTTCGCCTGGTTCGTCGGGAGCATCGGGTCGGGCACGCCGCGGAGCCGGTCGACCGAGAGCCGGTCGCCGACGATCGCGTCGTAACAAGCGGCCTGCACGTCCGAAACGGTCGCGAGCCCCTCGTACAGCGTCTCGAGCGCCGCGAGGCGGATCTCGCGCTCGGGACGGTGGACGTATGAGAGGAGGCGGTCGAGCGTGTGCGGCTCTGTGCCCTCGCCGGCGTCGAAGTCGACGGTGAGCGTCGCGAGCTCGCGGCCGTGGAGCGACTCCCACGCCGAGATCGCGGGGCGGCGCGCGTTGAGCGCCTGCTCCTCGCCCTCCGGCAGGACGTACGGCTTCTCCTCGCGCGCGACCTTCAGGCGGTGCGCGTACGGCTCGAGCTCCGGCGCGGCGAGCAGCGCGTCGGCCTCTGCGTCCTCGAGGGCGAGCCACTCGAGATCGACGAAGAGGAGAAGGCTCTCGAGGTCGGCGAGCCGGTCGCGGGCGAGCGTCGCGAGGTCGTTCGCCTCTTCGTCGGTCGCCTCGGTGTGCTCGCGCGCCGTCGCGTAGAACCGCGCGCGCGCGATCTCCTCGTGGAGCTCGTCGAGCTCGGAGAGGAGGGTGTACAGCTCTCCCGGGCTGACGGAGCCGACCGTGCCGCGCCGGCGGTCGGCGAAATCCTTGGCCTGCGTGAGGAGCTCGTCCCACGCGCGCCGCGAGGCCTCCGCGTCGGGAAGGAGGTCGTCGAGATTCCAGCGAATGCCCGACGCGCTGAGGGAGGAGCTTACGGCCACGGCGGGAGGTTACAGGGTCGGAGACCCGCTGCGATACTGAGAAACGATGCGGTATCGGTGGATCGTCTGGATCGCCGCCCTTGTTGCGGGGATCGGAGCCGGCGTCGGGATCGCGGCGGCGCGGCAGAGCTCTCCGCAGAGCCCGTCCGCGTTCCAGACCGTCCCGCAGCTCACGAACCCGCGTCTCGATCCGGGCAACCCGTACAACTTCGTCGCCCCCGGATTCACCCTGACCGACCAGTTCGGGAAGACGGTCTCGCTGAGCTCGTTCCGCGGCAAGGCCGTGGTGCTCAGCTTCAACGATCCGCTGTGCACGACGATCTGCCCGCTGACGACGAGCGCGCTGGTCGAGGCGAAAGAGCTCCTCGGCCCGGCGGCGGCGAACGTCCAGCTCCTCGGTGTCGGCGCGAACCCCGACGCGACCGAGGTGAAGTGGGTGCGGGCCTATTCGCAGGCGCACCGGATGATGCGGAAGTGGCGGTTCCTCACCGGCTCGCTCCCGCAGCTGAAGCACGTCTGGGACGCGTACGGGATCCTCGCCCAGGTCGAGGGGGACGAGATCGACCACACGCCGGCGACCTTCATCGTCGATCCGAACGGGCGGATCACGCGCCTGTTCATGACGCGGATGTCGTATTCGAGCGTCCCTCAGCTCGCCCAGGTGCTCGCGCGCGCGATCGCTGCAGATCTGCCCGGCAACCCGCCGGTCCGCGACTCGGTGTCACTCGCGACGATCCCGCTGATCGGCCCGCGCAAGCACGTCAGGCTTCCGCTCGCGCGCGGCGAAAGCTTGCTGCTCGGGCCCGGAAACGGGCCGCGGCTCGTCCTCTTCTTCGACACGGGGGAGGAGCACGTCTCGAGCCTCACTCTCCATCTCCTCGACCTCAACCAATACGCAGCGCTGAGCTCGGTCGCGCCGCTCGTAGCGGTCGACGAAGCGAGTGTCGAGCCGTCCGCGCACGCCCTGCGGGATTACCTCACGAGCATCCCGGCCCTGGCCTTCCCGGTCGCGATAGACACAAGCGGCCGCCTCGCCGACGGGTACCGCGTGGAGAACTCTCCGTGGCTCACGCTCGTCTCCGGCTCGGGCCGGATCCTCTGGCAGTACGACGTCGGCGGGAAGGGCTGGCCGAGCGTGACATCGCTCGTCGGTCACGTCCACGCCGCACTGGCAGGCGCAAAGTAGAGCGCGCGGAGCCGTGTAAAGACCCGCTACCGGGTCTGTCAAGAGTTTGAAAAAGATCGCGGTTATCCCCCAAAAGGGGTAGACCCGGCCCCGGAAACCTGCCACCCTGAGGGAAGTCCACGCCGACAGCGAGCGGCCGCCGGGTAATCGGCCGCGTCCCTCGACGGGAGTTCTTCCAGTTTCCAATGCGGCCACTCCGCTACCTCATACTGCTGCTCGTCCTCGCCATCGCTCTACTCGTGGCGCTGATCCGGCCCCTGCCGGGCCACGCGACCGAGACGGTGGCGACGAGGACGAAGACAAAGAGGTTCTCGTGGGCTTGGGACCTCCTCCGCCGCCAGCAGGCCGCGATGGAGCGGCAAGCGGCCCTCGCGATCGCGGCGACGCCCCCGCCGCCGCTCGGCGTCCGCGCCGTCACGTACGCGAAGAAGTTCATCGGCGTGCCGTACTCGTACGGCGGCTCGTCGCCTCGCACCGGCTTCGACTGCTCCGGCTTCGTGCGCTACGTCTACCAGCGCTTCGGGATCTCGCTTCCCCACTCGAGCTACTCCGACCTGTCCTACGGGCGGAGGGTGCTGCGCAAGTACCTCAAGCCGGGCGATCTCGTCTTCTTCAACGGCGGCGGCCACGTCGGCATCTACGTCGGCAGCAACCGGTTGATCGATGCGCTGCACACCGGGACGGTCATCCGCATCTCGACGATGGCCGGCTGGTACTCGGACTCGTTCTACGCCGCGCGCCGGCTCGCGCCCGCAAGCTAGACCGCGAGCAGCTGGGCGGCACATTCCCCGAGCAGGCGGTACCCGTCGACGGACGGATGGTCGCCGTCGTCGCTCCAGTCGAATCCCGCGCTCGCGAGCGTGTCGTGGAACGGAAGGTGCGTGACGCCGTCGATCGCGCGGATCAACTCGTTCAGCCGCACGATCTCGCCGGCTGCACGCGCGTCTCCGGCCGGCCACTGCAGAACGTCGGGCACCGCGACCGCAAGGCCCGCGTCCCGCCCGCGCTCGACCATCGCAGCGAGGTTCCGCGCCGCCTCCTCGACCGGTCGCCGCTGGGCGATGTCGTTGATCCCGCCCTGGACGACGAGAACGTCGGCTCCCCCGAGGACGAGGTCGAGCCGCTGCGCGATCTGATCGGTGCGCTCTCCGTACACGGCTGACGTCCGGAACTCGAGACTCGGGTCGGCCTGAGCCGCCCACCACTGCCATTGGCTCCGCTCGTCGGGAGCCTCGATGCGGGCGCGCACGGCCGGGTCGGGATCCCACAGCGGCGAGCCCGCGGAGATCGAGTCGCCTACGACCGCGATGCGAGGCACGCGCTACTCGTCGCGCGGCGCGAGCTGAATGACGAGGTCGCACTGCAGCGCGTCCGCGATGCGGAGCAGCGTGTCGATGCGCGGCGGACGTCCGCCCCGCTCGAGACGCGCAATGGCCGACTGCGTCGTCCCGCACCGTTCCGCGAGATCGCGCTGGGAGAGGCCCATCGCGGTGCGGCGCTCGGCCACGCGATCGGCAATCTGCGCGAAGAACCATCCGGTGTCGCGGGTCGCGATCTTCTCGTGGAGCCTCTCGACGGCACCCTTCGCCGGCTCACGGGATTTGGCAGCCATCGCGGGAATGCTATGCCCAAACGCTAAGAGATGCAGCTGACGGGATCGCCCAGCCGAACGCGTCCCGGCTCGACGACGTCGCAGTAGACGCCGAGCGGAAGCGGCTCGCTGACGCCCTCGCGCCGGTACGTCGCGAGCGCGTCGAGCGTGCCGTAGGCGGGCTCGCCGGTGTCCGGATTCTTCGTCGTGACGACGCAGCGGCCGACGTCGCCGAGCGGCGCGACGACGGCCTCGCCGACCCGCACGTGCCTGCCGATCCACTCGTCTTCCTCGTGCGCGCCGACGCCGTCGATCTCGAAGAGCATGCGGAACTGACGCCCGTCCGGCGGTTCGGCCTCACCCGCCGCCACCCGCAGGCGCTCGAGCGATGCTCGCGAGACGATCGACGCCCAGCCGCCGCGGTCCGCGCCGCGATCGACCGCGCCGCCCTCGGACCACAGCAGCGTGAGCGGCTCGCCTGCGAGCTCGGAGATCGCCTCTTCCCACACCCCGCCGACGCGGCGGGACGGATGCGGCTTGCGGTAGAGCGTCGCCTCGACCGTCTCGCCCGGCTCGACGACGCCGTCGACCCGCTCGCCGTCCGGCAACGCGAACGCCAGCCGCCGCGTCGTCTCGTCCCACTCCGGCCGGATCTGCATCAGCTGCGGGTAGCGCTTGCCGTTCGCGAGCCTCCCGTCGGCGTCGAGGAGCCAGAAGCGCCGGTCGCCGACGACACCGGCGCGCGTGAGCTCGACC
>JAWVDC010000031.1:0-18468 GCA_033857715.1 Gaiellaceae bacterium
ACCGACTCTTTGCCGGTACGAAGCTCCCGGCGGTCGGCCGCGCCAAGGAGCTTGTGCACAGCGTGGATTCCGACGTACCTGACCGGTTCGGGCTCCCATTCGCGGTCTAGCGGCCCGACCCACGGGAGTCGCGTGAGCTCGGTGTCGCGGGCGAGGATGAGATCGCGGAGGGTGCGCGCGGCAAGGTTCGCGGCCGCGACGCCATCGCCCGCATAGCCGCCGGCCCAGGCGAGGCCGCGCGCCTCATCGACGCCGACCGCCGGTCGCCACGTGCGGCTCACTCCGAGCACTCCCTGCCACGCCGCGGCGACCTCCGCGTCGACCCCGAAGAGGTCGCGCACGCGCCCGCGCAGGTGCTCGACGACCGAGCGCGGCGGCGCGGCCTCGCGCGCCGTCCCGGATCCGAAGACGTACGGGACGCCGCGGCCGCCGAGCGCGATGCGGCCGTCGGCCGTCCGCTGGACGTACGTGTAGAGATGCCGGCCGTCGAGAATCGTTTCGCAGCCGGACCAGCCGAGCTCGGCCCAGACCTCCGCGGGAAGCGGCTCCGTCGCGATCATCGCGCTCGTGACCGGCGCGAGCTGACGGCGCAGGCCCGGCAGGTCGGCCGTGTAGGCCTCGGTCGCGCGCACGATCCACCGCGCATTCACCTCGCCGTGCGGCGTGCGGACGCGGCCCTGCTCCAGCTCCAGGGCCTGCGTGCGCTCGAAGATCGTCGCGCCCGCGCGCTCCCCCGCAGAAGCCAGGCCGCGCACGAGCTTCGCCGGCTGCACGCGCGCGCAATGCGGACTGAAGAGCGCTCCGAGCGCGCCCTGGACGCGCACGCGCGCCGCGAGCTCGTCGACGCCGAGCAGCTCTTCGTCTCCCTGCTGCGCCCGGAGGCGGTCGAGTTGCACCGCCGTCTGGGCAACCGTGAGCGTGCCGCCCTTCACGTAGTCGCAGTCGATTCCCTCCTCCGCGACGCGCCGGCCGATCTCGGGCACCGTCGCCCGGATCGCGCTCTCGAGGGCCGCGGCCCCCGCTTCGCCGCCACGCGCGATCCAGCCCGCCCGCGAGCCGGCGAGCGTGCCGAGCACCCAGCCACCGTTCCGTCCCGACGCGCCGAAGCCGACCGTCTCCTTCTCGACGACGACGACGCGGAGGGACGGATCCGCGCGCCGCAGCTCGAGCGCCGTCCAGAGCCCGGTGTAACCGGCGCCAACGATGCACACGTCGGCCTCGAAGCGCCCGTCGAGCGGCGGCCGCTCAGGCTCCGGACCGAGCTGCTCCATCCAGAACGACACTGCCACGTGGCGCACGCTATCCCGCTCTTTCCGCCGCCGTTCGGGCGTATGGTGGCCGCGTGAAGCACGTCGTCATTCTCGGCGCCGGTTTCGGCGGCCTCGAGCTCGCGAGCCGGCTGTCGGACGAGCTCGCCGGCGACGTCCGCGTCACGCTGATCGACCGCAACGACGGGTTCACGTTCGGGTTCTCGAAGCTCGACATCGTCTTCGGCCTGCCGCAGCCGGCTGACGCGAAGCTCCTGTACCGCGAGATTGCGAAGCCGGGAGTCGAGTTTCGCCAGGAGACGGTCACCGCGATCGATGCGGCGGCCCGCCACGTGACCACGGACCGAGGCGAATACGACGCCGACGTCCTCGTCATCGCGCTCGGGGCGGAATACGACATCGCGGCGACGCCGGGACTTGCCGACGGCGGATACGAGTACTACTCGATCCCCGGCGCCCATCGCATGCGCGAGGGGCTTCAGGGATTCGACGGCGGAACGATCCTGCTCGCGATCCTCGGCCAGCCCTTCAAGTGCCCGCCCGCCCCGTTCGAAGGCGCCTTCCTTCTCCACGACCACCTCGTCGCCCGCGGGCTCCGCGACCGCAGCGAGCTGCGCGTTCTCGCACCGATGGCCGCGCCGGTCCCGGTCACGCCGGACGTGTCGCAGCGCTTCCTCGATGAGCTCCGCGCGCGGGACATCGAATACGTCCCGCGAACGACCGTCGCTGCTCTCGACCCCGACACGAAGGAAGCAGTGCTCGAAAGCGGCGAGCGGATCACGTACGACCTCTTCGTCGGCGTGCCGATCCACCGCGTCCCGGCCGTCGTCGCCGAGTCCGGGCTCGCGCCGCAGGGCTGGGTCGCCGTCGAGCCCGGCACGCTCCTCACGCCGTTCCGCGACGTCTACGCGATCGGCGATGTCGCCGCGCTCCCGATGGCCAAGGCGGGCGTCTTCGCCGAGAGCGCCGCGGGCGTCGTCGCCGACGCGATCGCCGCACGTCTCCGTGGGGAGGAGCCTCCGCGCCACTACGAAGGCGACGGCAATTGCTACATCGAGTTCGGCAGCGGACGCGTAGCGCAGATCCAGGCGAACTTCCTCGGGGGCCCGTCTCCCACCGCCGAGGTCATCGGCCCGAACGCGGAGCTGATGGAGAACAAGAAGGAGTTCGCCGCCGTCAGGCGCGCGCGCTGGTTCGGCTAGCGCGTCTTCGCGAAACGGTGCACGGCGGCGAGGAGCTCCTCCGCCTTCGCCTGGGCGTCCGCCTCGTCGCCTGAGGCCATCGCTCCCGCGACGCAGTGCTTCACGTGGCCGTCGAGGATCTGGAACGCGAGGCTGTCGAGCGCGGTCGAGACGGCGCCGATCTGCGTGAGGATGTCGATGCAGTAGCGGTCGTCGTCGACCATCTTCTCGATCCCGCGGATCTGGCCCTCGATGCGGTGGAGCCGCTTCGTGAGGGTCTCCTTGTCGGCGTGGTAGCCGTAGTGGGCGTGCTCGGTTGCGGTGTCGGTCACTGGAACGCTCCTTGGCGGTGGCTGCGGAAACGGCGCAGCCGCAGGCCGTTGCTGACGACGAAAATGCTCGAAGCGGCCATCGCGGCCGCGGCGATGATGGGGTTGAGGAGCCCAGCGACCGCGAGCGGGATCGCCGCGACGTTGTAGGCGAACGCCCAGAAGAGGTTGCCCTTGATCGTGGCGAGCGTCCGGCGCGCGAGCCGGATCGCGTCGACCGCCGCGCGCAGGTCGCCGGAGACGAGCGTCAGGTCGGAGGCCTCGATCGCGACGTCCGTCCCGGTTCCGATCGCAAGGCCGAGGTCAGCCTGGGCGAGCGCAGGAGCGTCGTTGATCCCGTCGCCGACCATCGCGACCGTCTCCCCCTCGCTCTGCAGGCGCTTGACCTCGGCGACCTTGTCCTCGGGGTAGACCTCCGCGAGAACCCGCTCGATCCCGACCTCGGCGGCAACGCGCTCGGCGGTCTCGCGGGCGTCCCCGGTCAGGAGCACCGGTGTGAGCCCGAGCGCCTTCAGCTCGGCGATCGCCACGGCGCTCGAGGGCTTGACCGTGTCGCTCACCACGAGCGTCGCCCGCGGGACACCGTCCCAGCTGACCTCGATCGAGCCGCCGCGGCGCCCGACCGTGACCTCGCGGCCCTCGACGACTCCGTGGACGCCGACGCCGGCCTCGTTGCGGAAGCCGCTCACGGCAGGCAGGTCGCCGAGCTCGGCCCGAGCCGCGCGCGCGACGGCCTGCGCGATCGGATGCTCGGAGGCGGACTCGACCGCTCCCGCTAGGCGTAGGACGTCCGCACGCGTCGCTCCGTTGAGCGGCGCGACCTCGGCCAGCTCCATCTTCCCTTCGGTGACGGTGCCGGTCTTGTCGAGAACGATGGTCGTGATCCGCCGCGTCTGCTCGAGCACTTCGGGGCCTTTGATGACGATGCCGAGCTGCGCGCCGCGGCCGGTGCCGACCATCAGCGCCGTCGGCGTCGCGAGGCCCATCGCGCAGGGGCAGGCGATGATCAGGACGGCGACGGCGGCGGTGAACGCAGTCGCGGTGGAGGAGCCCGCGAGCAGCCAACCCGCGAGGGTCCCGAGGGCAATCGCGATGACGATCGGGACGAAGATCGCCGACACGCGGTCGGCGAGCCGCTGCACCGACGCCTTCCCCGCCTGAGCCTGCTCGACGAGGCGCGCGATCTGCGCGAGCGCCGTGTCGGCTCCGACCTTCGTCGCACGGACGGCGAGCCGGCCCGACGTGTTGATAGGGCCGCCGGCGAGCTCGGCGCCGACTCCGACCTCGAGGGGCACGGGCTCTCCGGTCAGCATCGACTGGTCGACCGCGGACTCGCCGTCGACGACGATTCCGTCGGTCGCGATCTTCTCCCCCGGCCGCACGACGAACACGTCTCCGACGCGCATGTCCTCGATCGGCACGAGCACCTCGTCACCCCCGCGAAGAACCCGGGCCTCCTTCGCGCCGAGCTCGAGGAGCGCGCGGATCGCGGCGCCCGAGCGGCCACGAGCGCGAGTCTCGAAGAAGCGGCCGAGGAGGATCAGGGTCGTGATCACCGCGGCGACCTCGAAGTACGTGTCGGAGTCGAGACTCCCGAAGAGCACGACGGCGGACCACGTCCAGGCAGCGAGCGTGCCGAGCGAGACGAGCGTGTCCATCGTCGCCGTGCCATGCCGGGCGTTGAGGAGAGCCGCGCGATGGAACTCGGCTCCGCTCCAGAAGACGACCGGGGTCGCGAGCGCGAGCGACACCCACTCCCAGCCGGAGAACTGCAGTGCCGTGACCATCGCGAGCAGCGCGAGTGGAATTGCGAGCGCGACGGCGACGATCAGCCTGCTCGGCGGCCCGTCGTGCTCGTGCACATGGCGCTGCTCGGCGGGCCTGGCGTGGTAGCCAACCTTCTCGACCGCGGCGAGGAGGGACTCGGGCGCGACGACGGCGGGGTCGTAGGAGACGGTGGCCGTCTCGGTGGCGTAGTTGACGGTCGCCTCGACGCCCTCGAGCTTGTTGAGGCTCCGCTCGATTCGGCTCGCGCACGTCGCGCACGTCATTCCCTCGAGGGCGAGGGACGTCGCGGCCATCGCTACAGCGCGACCTCGTAGCCGGCTTCGTCGATGGCGGCGATGATCGCGTCGGCGTCGAGGGGGTCGCCGGTCACGGCCACCGTCTTCGCCTCGAGGTCGACCTCGACAGAGTCGACGCCCGGCAGCACCGCGACTTCCTCGGTGATGGCCGCCTGGCAGTGAGCGCACGAGACGCCCGGAACGCTGTACGTGAGGGTGCTCATGGTTCCTCAGCATACCCTATGGGGGTATGGGACTTGCGCAGGAGCAATCCTCCCAGAACGAGCAGCAGGATCTCGACCGCGGTTAGAGCCACCCGGTTCAGCGCAACCGTGCCGAGCGCCTGGCCCGGCGACGTGACCGCGAGGAGAAGCCCATACATCGATGCCTCACGCGGGCCGAGTCCAGAGGGAGCGAAGACGAACAGCACGGCGACGATCGCCCCGACTGCGGACGTCCCGCCGAGGAAGACGATCGCCGCCGGCCCGGGATGACCGCCGACCGAGCGCAGGAGCAGCCAGAGCGCGAAGCCGCCGAGCACCCACGTCCCCGCGTAGAAGACGAGCAGTCCGGTCAGCGTCCGCCCGCGCAGGTCGGGCAGCTCCCGCTCGTACCCGAAGCGGGCCAGCACCTTGTGCGCCAGCGGCCGGAACACGCGGGGCTGCACGAGGATCGTCAGCACGACGCCGAACGCGATGAGCGGTGCGAGCGGCGCGTGGACGTCGTTGACGAACGCGAGGCTGAGCACGAAGACGATCACGCCGGCCACCGCCGAGATCCCGGCCTCGAGCAGCATCGACGACGTGACGAGCGCTGCGTCGGTGATGCCCGCGCGCCGCGCTGCGACGACGCGCGCCGCAGGCGTCCAGATGCCGCCAGGGATGTACTTCGCGAGCATCGAGACCATCTCCGCGCGCAGCGCCGCCGGATACGAGAGCCCGATCCCCCACTCCGCAAGGATCCGCATCCACCCGAGGACGAACACGAGGTAGTAGGCCCCGAGCGCCGCGCAGCCAAGGCCGAAGAGCGCGAGATTCGCGTGCTCGAGGTCGTCCGCCGCCGAGCGGAGCTCCCCGCGCAGTCCCCAACCGAGCAGTCCGAAGAACACCACGAGCAACGCGATCTGGAGGGCGCCGAAGACTCGCCGGTGCGCGCTGGCGAACTGCGCGATTGCGGTCAGCCGGCTCACCACTAGATTCTCGCCTGCGGACACGACGCTGCCGTACTCCTGGTACTCGGATCCGGAAATCCTGAGGCGCGAGGAGGAGAGAATCCTGCGGCCCGCCTGGCAGTACGCGGGGCACACGGGGCAGCTCGGGGCGGGCGCGGGATACTTCGCTGCGCGCGCCGGGCGCACGCCGATCGTCGTGACGCGCGACGGCGACGGCACGCTGCGCGCCTTTGTCAACGTCTGCCGCCACCGCGGCTCGGTCATCGCGGAGGGCGAGAGCACGCGCGAGACGCTGCAGTGCCCGTACCACGCGTGGACGTACGGGCTCGACGGGCGGTTGCGCGCCGCCCCGCGCAGCGACGAGGAGCCCGACTTCCCCCGCGACGAGTTCGGCCTCGTGCCGGTCGAGGTCGACACGTGGGGACCGTTCATTTTTGTGAACGCCGGCGTAGACCCCGAACCGCTGGGCGACGCGCTCGGCTCGCTCCCCGCGCAGGTCGCCGAGCTTCTCGATGTCGACTCGCTCGTGCACCACTCGCGCTGGGAAGCGGAGATAGCCGCGAACTGGAAGATCGTGTGCGAGAACTTTCTCGAGTGCTACCACTGCCAGGTCGCGCATCCGGCCTTCAGCGACATCGTCGATGTCTCGCCCGACGCGTACCTGCTGTCGACCGAAGGCAACCTCTCGACTCAGCGTGGCGCGCTGCGCACGGTGACGCCGGAGGACGAGCTCCCGCGCGCGCAGTTCCACTTCCTCTGGCCGAACCTCGGGATCAACATCTTCGGCGGCAAGCCGAACCTGTCGATCGGGCCAATCGTCCCGCTCGCGCCCGACAGGACGCATCGCTTCCTCGACTACTTCTTCGGCGCGGATGTCGACGACGCGTGGATCGCCGAGCTCCTCGCGTTCGACGACCAGGTCGGCCGGGAGGACCGGAAGCTCGTCGAGGACGTCCAGCGCGGGATCGGCTCAGGCGCGCTCGAGCGCGGCGTGCTCATGGGCCGAAGCGAGCAGCTGATCAGCCACTTCCAGACGCTCTGTAAGCAAAGCGTTTAGATCCGTAGCCGGGTTAGCGGTATTCGCTAACCTGGTTACGGATGGCAGAGGCAACGAGGCGCGAGCTCGACGTGATGGCGGTCGCAGACCGTCTCCGGCCCACGCTCCTCCAGCTCGCGCGCGAGCTGCGCCGCGAGAAGATCGCCGGCGTCTCGCCCCACCAAGTCGGGCTGCTCGTCGCGATCAAGTACGCGCCGGGCGTCACCGTCGGAGAGCTCGCCGCGGACGAACGCGTGTCGACCGCCGCGATGTCGAAGCGCGTCTCGCGGCTCGAGCGCGACGGCCTCGTCACGCGCACGACGGACGACGCAGATCGCCGGCGCACGGGGCTGACGCTGACGGACGAGGGCCAGCGGACACTCCGCCGCGTCCGGTCCCGCCGCACCGCCTGGCTCGCGAGCCGCCTCGACACCCTCTCCGCCGACGAGCTCGCCCGCGTCGGCGCCGCCGTCGACGCGCTCGGCCACCTCCTCGCCGACGAGGAGGGCCGCCGGTGACGACGGCACGGCGCACGTTCCAGAGCTTCCGCTACCGCAACTACCGCCTCTTCTTCGGCGGTCAGCTCACGTCGCAGATCGGCGCGTGGATGCAGCGGATCGCGCTCGCCTGGTACGTCCTCGAGCTGACGAAGTCGCCGCAGTATCCGCACGGCTCGCCGATCGCGGTCGGCGTCATGGCGTTCATGCAATTCCTGCCGTTCACGCTCTTCGGCCTCTTCGCCGGCGTGATCACCGACCGCCTCGACGCTCGCCGCCTCGTTCTCGCGACGCAGATCGGCCAGACGCTCGTTGCCATCGTCCTGACGTGGCTCGCCTTCGCCCACGTGGCGCAGCCGTGGATGCTCTACACGATCGCGTTCGTTAACGGCGCGATCATGGTGCTCGACGCGCCGTCGCGGCAGCAGCTGACGTACCGGATGGTCGGACGGGACGTGCTGCCGAACGCGATCGCACTCAACTCGAGCCTCTTCAATGCATCGCGGATTATCGGCCCGTCGGTGGCCGGGATCCTCCTCGGGTTCGCCGGCGTCGGCGTCTGCTTCCTCGTCAACGCGATCAGCTTCGTCGCCGTCCTCGGCGGGCTGCTCATGATGCGGACGAGCGAGTTCTTCCCGCTCGAGGAGTTCGAGCGGCCGAGCATCATCGCGGGGACGAAGGAAGGCCTCGCGTTCGTGCGGACGCAGCCGCGGATGCTCGCCGTGCTCGCGCTGACCCTCGTGCTCAGCACGTTCGCGTTCAACTTCAACGTCACCATGCCGGTGCTCGCGAAGCTCACGCTGCACGGGAACGGGGCGGTGTTCGGCTTCCTCTCCGCCGTGTTCGGCGCGGGCGCGCTCGTTGGAGCGCTCATCACCGCGACGCGCGGGAAGGCTTCCGCGCGGGTGCTGCTGATCGGCGCCGGCGTGTTCTCGGCTGCGGAACTCGTCCTCGCTCCGGCGGCCAACGTCGTCGTCGCGGGGCTGCTGTTATTCCTCGTGGGGGTCGGCTTCACGGCGTGGGCGGCGAACTCGCAGGCGACCCTGCAACTCGCCGCGCCGGATCGCCTGCGCGGCCGGATCATCGGCCTCTACTTCTACGCGTTCATGGGAACCGGGCCGGTCGCCGGGCTCTTCGCCGGCTGGCTGTGCGCGAAGGGCGGGACGGAACTCGCGTTCGGCTTGGGCGGCGGAGTCGGGCTCGTCGGCGTTGTCGCGACGGCGCTCCTACTCGGCTGGACGCCGCGCCACGCGCCGCTGCGCCGCCGCGACTCTGCGCCACGGCACGCGTGAAGCGGGTCGCAACGATCGGCTTCGGCAGGAAGGGCGCGGAGCGCCTCATAGAGCTCCTGAACTCCGCCGGAGTCACGATCGTCGTCGACATCCGGAGACGGCCGGACGGCCCGTTGTCGGGCTACGCCCGGCAGCGCGATCTCCCGTTCATCCTGCGTTTGTCCGGGATCGAGTACACGCACCGCCCGGAGCTCGCACCCCCGACGGAGCTTCTCGATCGCTACCGCGAGGAGAAGGACTGGGACGCGTACGTGCCCGTCTTCGAGGAGCTCGTGCTGCAGAGCGCGGAGGCCAAAGCCGCCATGAAGGACGTCCTCGCGCTGCCGGGAGTTCCCGCTCTCCTCTGCGTCGAGCCAACCCCGGAGAAGTGCCACCGGCGCCTGATCGTCGAGCGGATGAACGACGAGCTCGGCCCGATCGAGATCGTCCACCTCGTCTGAGCCTGAGAGACTCCCGGCGTGGAGTTCCCGGACTACCCGTTCGCGCCGAACTACGTCGACCTCGACGGCTTGCGGATGCACTACGTCGACGAGGGCGAGGGCAAGCCGGTGCTGTTGCTCCATGGCGAGCCGACGTGGTCGTTCCTCTGGCGGCACGTCATCCCGCGCGTTGTCGAAAGCGGGCGGAGGGCCGTCGCGCCGGATCTGATCGGGTTCGGCCGCTCCGACAAGCCGACCGATCAGGGCTGGTACACGTACGACCGCCACGTCGCGAGCGTGACGCGGTTCGTGGAGGAGTTCGACCTGCGCGACATCGCGCTCGTCGTCCACGACTGGGGCGGCCTGATCGGCCTTCGGTTCGCAGTCGAGAACGCGGAGCGGGTCGAGCGGCTAGTCATCCTCGACACGGGCGTCTGGTCGGGCCGAGCGCCGAGCGAGCTGTGGCTGCAATTCCGCGAAGCGCTGCGGAGCGTCGGCGGCGAGATCGACGTCGCGCGCCTGGTCGAGAGCGGCACGCAGCGCGGCCTACCGGACGCCGTCCGCGCCGCGTATTCGGAGCCGTTCCCGACGCCGGAGTCGAAAGCGGGAGTGCTCGCGTTCCCGGAACTCGTCCCGGTCGAGCCGGACCACCCAACAGCGGCGGCGCTAGAGCCGGTGCGCGAAGGCCTGGCGCGGTGGGACAAACCGGCGCACGTCATCTGGGGAGGCGAGGACGCCGTCCTGCCGACCGCGATCGCGGAGCGCTTCATCGCGTTGATCCCGGGCGCCACGGGCCCGGAGGTCATCCCGGCGGCCGGCCACTTCCTCCAAGAAGATGCCCCGGACGAGGCTGCGAGGGCTATCGAGCGTGCTGTTACTGAAACGACTTAAGGGCCGAGCTTCGCCCTTTCCCAATCGCCTTCGTGCTCGATGCATGAGCTTGCTTGAGCCATTCTCGCCATTGCTTTGCGATTTTCCTTGCCCAATACACTCCCGTGGGCCAGTTCCTCCTGGTCACCTCGTAACGGTGTTCTCCTGATCTCCTTGGCGCACTGATTACGCACGAAATCAGCTGGGAGACTTCCGACCGAGCGCAGGTCTTCGATCAGCTCGCTCGGGTCACGCCCCTGCGCGTCGAGGGTGTCACCGAGATGTACTGACATCTCATCGGTCCCCGTCGTGTTCCGAAAACAGTCGCTAGAGGGCCGGTGACGCCCGAGTTCGTTGTCACGAACGATTTTTTCCCGGGGAACCCACCGGTAGAGCAAAGTTCCGTCCGGAACCTCATCGTCGTCCGCGGGGAGTGCTTGACTCATGCGGCCCCGCAGGCTACTCGCATGCGCGGACGTCACGATGCGACATCGCCTAACTACGCGTTTCGAGCACTGTCACGAGCGCGTCAATTTCGTACACGGCCTCGCGGATCGAAGCAATAGTGCGCTCGTGTTCGGAATCGTCCAGCAGATCGTGATACCACAGGTGGACTGCGCCGCCAGTCTCGATCTCCGCTTCTAGATGGCCCGTGGCTTCATGCCATTCGAGTTGCAGCCGCCCTTCGCGCGTCGGGACTAGAGAAGGCTCGAGCTTGGTTTTGCGAGCGAGCCGGTCGAGGAGTGTAAACGCCCCAGAGGCAACCGTTCCGCCCACGGGAGGATTGCCTTCGCCGTCCCACCCAGTCGGCAGGAGCATAAGCTCTTGCAGGCGATCAAAGGCGCGTGGGAACCATTCCGCGGTTTGCCCGATCACCACTCTCTGCTCATCGACCAAACCCCGAGTCTCCGTGAGTCCCGAGCCATTCGCCTCGGCGGCCTTCCCGCCCCAATCAGTCAGAGCACTCTCCCGTCCTGTCGAGCTTGCGAGGTAGCCGTTTACCTTGTCGAGATGGCCCGACGGGAGGGAAAGGGAGAAAATCACGCCCCGAAGGCGCTCCCACGCTGGCTCTAATTCCGCTAAGTGCAGGGCACCGGAGAGGTTGATAACAAAGGCCTTTTGACCTCCGAGCCCAGCCCCGAGGGGCAGCCAACCACTGGTCTTGACTTGCCCAGAGAAAGGAACCCCCGTGAGATTGCTCACTGTTGCTCCCGACCCCACATCTCGTGCATCCGCTCAGTTGTCACAGCCGCGAAGCAACGCACGATCGTTTCTCGGCCGAAGTTGAGACCATCGAATGCGCCACCGAGATCTGATCCTTCGAGCGGGATATGCATGCGGAGGACGAGGTTCATGACCGGAGTCTGATCGGCGCCCGACGTCGCCACGGCATCAAGGTACAGGCGACCACGCGGGTTGGTGGCGTCTGGAACGAGGAACTGGAAGGAGGATGCTCCCGCGATCGGCGCAGGCAACTCTCCTTCGGCGACGGGATTGAGGAAGGAGATGACGCTTGCCATATCACCCAAGTCATCCCACCCCTGACCTTGTGCGATCTGATTGACGTAGTCCACCTCGACTTGGAACGGCTTGACCTCGCCTAGGTCGGACTCGGCGGCCAGCGTGAGGAATTCTTCGAGGCAGCCCTCGAGAAGGTCGCGCACGTACTCGTACCGAGGGTACGCCTGATCGGCGGCAGTACGCCGCCAATTCGCGACAATTCGGTCGTTCTGGATCTGGCAAAGCTCACTTCCGTCTTCGCCGACGAGCCAGTACCGCTGCGGAATTCCTGGAGCCATGATGAGTTGAACTTGCGGCTGGAGGTTGCCAGTAAGATCTTCAGGCGGGGTCGCCTGAATGGCCGGCTGTTGTTCGAAGCCCGGCAAACGATCGCGAAGCCGTTCCCAGAGCGCGACAACGTGAGGGAGCTGTATCGCGAGCGGATCAAAGCGAATACCGAGAGCGACCTCCTGGACGGGAGGATCAGCGAAGCTCGGGAGGTCCTGGTGGCTGCTCACGACCCTCGAAAATCGGTCATCGTTGCCAACCGTAGCTCCCGCTGAGGTACGAACCGCCGGATGTCGATCGGATGCGATTCACGAGCGAATCCTGCCATCAGCGAAGGACGGAGACGCCCCTCAGCCAGAGCGCTCATTTATCCCCGCGCGGGGAACCAGCTCGCCCTAGCTGACGACCCAGGTCTCGCCGGAGTGCAGTAGCTCCGCGAGGTCTCCGACGCCGCGCT
This sequence comes from Gaiellaceae bacterium, assembly GCA_033857715.1. Classification (GTDB taxonomy): domain Bacteria; phylum Actinomycetota; class Thermoleophilia; order Gaiellales; family Gaiellaceae; genus Palsa-739. The sequence continues at coordinate 12,372 of JAWVDC010000031.1, forward strand.
TGGCTGCCGCGGTCTCGAGTTGTTCCGCCATCAGGTCGTCGTAGACCGGGCGTGCGACGTTCCGGAAGACTCCGACCGGCGTGCCTCCGTGGGTCCCCTGAGTGACACGCGACAAGGCAAACGCAAGAGACGGCTCCGTGTGCGTGGCGTCGTGCACCAGGACGCCGGGATCCGACGACGCGCAGACCTCGATGGTGCCGTCCGGGAGCTGGCGCAGCGCCTTCTCTCCCCCGGCGCCCCACGTGATCGGCTCGCCCTGGCGCAGCGCGATCCGGTTCACGCCTTCCTTGTCGTCGCGCACGAACTCCCACGCGTCGTCGTTGAAGATCGGGCAGTTCTGCAGGATCTCCACGAACGCCGAGCCCCGGTGCGACGCGGCGGCGCGGAGGACCTCGGTCATCCCCTTCTTATCCGTGTCGATCGCGCGGCCGACGAACGTCGCCTCCGCGCCGACCGCGAGCGAGACCGGATTGAAAGGCCAATCGATCGAGCCCATCGGCGTCGACTTCGCCACCTTCCCGAGCTCCGACGTCGGCGAGTACTGCCCCTTCGTCAGCCCGTAGATCTTGTTGTTGAACAGGAGGATCTTGAAGTTGACGTTGCGGCGCAGCGCGTGGATCAGGTGGTTGCCGCCGATCGAGAGCGCGTCGCCGTCGCCGGTCACGATCCACACCGAGAGGTCGGGGCGCGACGTCGCGAGGCCGGTCGCGATCGCCGGCGCGCGGCCGTGAATCGAGTGGAGGCCGTACGTGTTCATGTAATACGGGAACCGCGCCGCGCAGCCGATCCCGCTCACGAAGACGGTGTTCTCGCGCGCGATGCCGAGCTCCGGCATGAACGCCTGCATCGCGGCGAGGATCGCGTAGTCGCCGCAGCCCGGGCACCACCGCACCTCCTGGTCGGTGCGGTAGTCCTTCGCGGTCAGTTCGCTCATTGCACGCTCCGGCGCCGCGCCTGTCGGCGCCTCCGCTCTTTGGTGACCTCCGTCGAGCCTACGGTCACGAGTCCACCATCGCTTCGATCGCGTCCGCGAGCTCGGCCGCCCGGATCGGCACGCCGCGGATCTGGTTGTAGCCGGCCGCGTCGACGAGGAACTGCGACCGGATCAGGGAGAGGAGCTGGCCCATGTTCATCTCCGGCACGAGCACCTTCTCGTAGCGCCGCACGACCTCACCCGTGTTGCGCGGGAACGGGTTGAGGTAGCGCAGATGCGCGTGCGCGACCTTCTTGCCGTTCGCGCGGACGCGGCGCGCGGCGGCGGCGCACGGGCCGTACGTCCCGCCCCAGCCGAGCACGAGCACGGTCGCGTCGCCGTCGGGGTCGTCGACTTCGAGCTCGGGGATGTCGGCCGCGATGCCCGCGACCTTCTGGGCTCGGAGGCGCGTCATGAGGTCGTGGTTGTCGGGGTCGTACGAGATGTTCCCCGTGCGGTCCGCCTTCTCGATCCCGCCGATGCGGTGCTCGAGACCCGGCGTGCCCGGCACGGCCCACGGCCGCGCGAGCGTCTCGGGGTCGCGGAGGTACGGGAGGAACTCCTCGCCGTCGTTCGGGGCGGTGGCGAAGGTCGGCGTGAGGTCTGGAAGGGTGTCAAGCTCGGGCAGGAGCCACGGCTCGGAGCCGTTCGCGAGGTACGCGTCGGAGAGGAGATACACCGGCGTGCGGTACTTGAGTGCGATCCGGCACGCCTCGATCGCGGCGTCGAAGCAGTCGGACGGCGAGCTTGCGGCGATGACCGGCACCGGCGACTCGCCGTTGCGCCCGTACATGACCATCAGCAGGTCGGCCTGCTCCGGCTTCGTCGGCATCCCCGTCGACGGGCCCGCGCGCTGGATGTCGCAGATCACGAGCGGCAGCTCGAGCATGATCGCGAGGCCCACCGTCTCCGCTTTGAGGGCGATGCCCGGGCCGGCGGACGTCGTGATCCCGAGCGCGCCACCGAAGGCTGCGCCGACTGCCGCGCCGGCGGCCGCGATCTCGTCCTCCGCCTGGAACGTGCGGATGCCGAACTCCTTGTAGCCGGCGAGCTCCTCGAGGATCGAGCTCGCGGGAGTGATCGGATATGCGCCGAGGAAGAGCGGGAGGCCGGAGAGCTTCGACGCGGCGACGAGGCCGAGCGAGAGCGCCTGGTTGCCGGTGATGTTGCGGTATGTCCCGGGCGCGAGCTTCGCCGGCTTCACCTCGTACGTGACCGCGAAGCTCTCGGTCGTCTCCCCGAACGCGTAGCCGGCCTGCAGCGCTTTGTGGTTCGCCTCGTAGATCTCCGGCCGCTTCGCCGCGAACTTCTCCTCGAGGAATTGCACCGTCGGCTCGATCGAGCGCCCGTACAGCCACGACATCAGGCCGAGCGAGAACATGTTCTTCGAGCGCTCGGCCTCCCGCGGGGTCACTCCCTCGACGTCCTTCAGCGCGCCGACCGTGAGGGTCGTCAGCGGGACGGCATGGAGCTGGTACTCGTCGAGCGATCCGTCCTCGAGCGGATTCGCGGCGTAGGCGGCCTTCTGGAGGTTGCGGTCGGTGAACGCGTCGGCGTCGACGATGAGCGTGCCGCCCTTGGGCAGGTCGCCGATGTTCGTCTTCAGCGCGGCGGGGTTCATCGCGACGAGGACGTTCGGCGCGTCTCCCGGCGTGAGGATGTCGTGGTCGGCGAAGTGGAGCTGGAATCCCGAGACGCCCGGCAGCGAGCCGGCGGGCGCCCGGATCTCGGCGGGGAAGTCAGGCAGCGTCGAGATGTCGTTGCCGAGGATCGCCGACTCCGACGTGAACTGCGATCCGGTGAGCTGCATGCCGTCGCCCGAGTCGCCGCAGAAGCGGACGATGACCTGCGAGATCTGCTCGACAGGCTTGGAACTCATGTGTCAGGTATAGCGCACTATTCGGCCTCTGCGAGAAGCTCGGCGACGTCGAGCGGGCGCGTGAACATGGTGAACTCCCCGTCCGGCGTCTTTGGCCACTCCTCCTGCGGCCGGTCGCGGTAGAGCTCGACGCCGTTGCCGTCGGGATCGTCGAGATAGATCGCCTCCGAGACGCCGTGGTCGCTTGCGCCGGTGAGCGGGATGCCGGCGTCGAGGACGCGCTGCACGGCCTGCCCGAGGGTGCGCCGGTCGGGGAAGCGGATGGCGGTGTGGAAGAGGCCGGTCGAGTTGCGCGGGGGCGGGCCGGCGCCCTTCGACTCCCACGTGTTGAGGCCGATGTGGTGGTGGTAGCCGCCCGCGGAGATGAAAGCAGCCTGGTCGCCCATCCGCGCCATGACGTCGAAGCCGAGGACACCGACGTAGAAGTCGAGCGCGCGGTCGATGTCCGACACCTTGAGGTGGACGTGGCCGATGTCCACGCGGGAGTCGAGCGCCATGTCTTGGAGCTTATCCCTGCGTGTGCTTGATCTCCGACTCCTTCTGCTGCGCGTCGGCGAGGGCGAGTGCGCCGCTGCAGACCTGCGCGTTGAGCTCGTTCTCCTGCTGGTCCATCTGCGAGGCACGCGGGTACGGCTCGGGCCAAAGGTTGCGCGGGTCGGTCGGGTCGCCTCCGAGCTCGAGGCTGATGAGGTGATCCTCCTGGTAGTCGGAGGTCGACCCCGTCTCGCGGTATTGGCGCATTTGGCGTCGCTTGAGCTCGTCGGTGTAGGAGGACGGCGGGCGGATTGTCGACGTCCAGCCGTGCTTGCAGATCGTCGAGCGGATGTTCGCCTGCGTCACGTCCGGGTTGAGGACTCCCGGCGTGCGTTGCGGATCCGCCACGATCCCCGGCGCACTGCTTCCGCCGGGCGCCGGCGCGAACGCCACCACGACGATCGCGACCGCAATCACCGCCAAGACCACGTCCCCGCGCGAGACCTTCTCCACCGTGGCGAACGTACGCAGGACGACACGCGGCCGCAATTCGCTCTCTGGGACGCGTCCTCAAAGGCGAGTAGGCTCGGGCTGATGGTCGAGATCGCCGCAAAGCCGCTTGGGCCGTACTCCCTCGCGCTGTCGGCCCGGCTCGCAAGCGACGCGACGCGACAGTTTCGTGACGGAGTTTTCACAGCTCGGTATGCCGGGGCGACGGCGCGCGCGTGGCAGTCGCCCGACGGGACGATGACGATCCGCTCCGACTCCGCCGCGGCAGCCGAGAAGCTCCGCTGGGTGCTCGCGCTCGACGACGACCACTCCGAGTTCCTGCGGCGGTTCCGCGACGACCCACTCATCGGGCGCGCGACCGTCCACCTGCGCGGCCTGCGGCCGGTGCGTACGGCGACGGTCGCGCAGTCGCTCCTCCGGGCGGTCTGCGGTCAGCTCATCGATGCGAAGACGGCGCGCGCGCACGAGCGGCGGGTCATCCGCTCCCTCTCGCCGCGCGACGCCGACGGGCTGTGCGAGCCGCCGACGACGGACGCGCTCGGCGCCCTCGCGCCGTTCACGCTGCGACGCCTCGGCTTGGGTGAGCGGCGGGGCGCGGCACTCGTCCGCCTTTGTCGCAGCATCGAGCTCGAGCGGCTGCACGGCGTCCCGACCAAGACCGTCGTCGCCCGGATCGAGCGCGAGCGCGGGCTCGGCCCGTGGTCGGCCGGCGTCGTCTGCCTCGAGGGGCTCGGCCGCTACGAGCATGGCCTCGTCGGCGACCTCGGCCTTGTCAAGTTCCTGCGCGCCGTGCGTGGGCGGCACGAGGTCGAGACGTGGGAGACGGCCGAGCTGCTCGAGCCGTACGGCGAGTGGGCCGGCCTCGCGAGCGTCTACCTCCTCCGGGGCGTGAGTCGCGGGCTCGTCCCGGTTGCCGCCTCGACCGCCGCCTAGTTCGTAGGCTTTCCGCATGGGAAGGACGGTCGCAATCCTCGGAGGCGGCAGGCTGGGCGAAGCGCTGCACGCGGGGCTCCTCTCGTCGGGCTGGCGCGAGGAGTCGGAGATCGTCGTCACGAGGCGCGGCGACGACAACGTCGCGGCGGCCGCGGGCGCCTCGATCGTCGTCATCGCCGTCAAGCCGCAGGACATCGACGCGCTCCTCGCCGAGGTCGGGCCCGGCCTTAAGCCGGAGCAGACGGTCGTTTCCGTCGCCGCGGCGATCACGACCGCGCACCTCGAGCAGCGCATCGCGGAGGGCGTGCCCGTCGTGCGCGCGATGCCGAACGCGCCTTCGACCGTGCACGAGGGGATGGCGGGCGTCTGCGCGGGCGCGCACGCGGGAGAGGAGCACCTCGCGCTCGCGGAGGAGCTGCTCGGCCATCTCGGCCGCGTCGTCCGCGTGCCCGAGATCCTGATGGACGCGGTCACCGCGATCTCGGGCTCCGGGCCGGCGTACTTCGCGCTCCTTGCCGAGGCGATGATCGAGGCCGGGATCCTGCTCGGCGTCTCGCGTGAGAACTCGACGACGCTCGTCGTGCAGACGATGTTCGGCACCGCGAAGCTGCTGCGGGACGAGGGCATGCATCCGGTCGAGCTGCGCGAGTCGGTCACGTCGCCCGGCGGGACGACAATCGCGGCGATCCGCGAGCTCGAGCAAGCCGGCGTGCGCGCGGCGTTCCTCAACGCGATTCAGGCGGCTATGGATCGCGCGCGCGAGCTCGGCGGCGAATGAGCGACGTCGAGCTCGAGGTTGTCGACGATCCCGCGCGCGTTTGCGCGGAGCGGCTCGTGGCGCAGGCGCGCGCCGGCGGGTCGATCGTCCTCACCGGCGGCTCGACGCCCAAGCGCGCGTACGAGATCGCCGCGGGGCTCGAGCCCGACTGGAGCGGTGTCGAGCTCTGGTGGGGAGACGAGCGCTGCGTCCCGCCCGACGACCCGCGCTCGAACTACGGGATGGCGAAGGCCGCGCTCCTCGATCGGCTCGGCCGGCAACCGGCCGCCGTCCACCGAATGGCGACCGTCGAGCAGTACAACGAGAAGCTCGCCAGCGCCGGGACGTTCGACCTCGTCCTCCTCGGCCTGGGCCCCGACGGCCACGTGGCGTCACTCTTCCCCGACTTCCCCACTCTCGACGTCACCGACCGCGACGTCGTCGGAAGCGAGGCGGGCCACGAGCCGTTCGTCGACCGGATCACGCTGACGCTGCCGCGGCTCCGCAACGCGCGCGAGGTTCTCTTCCTCGTCACGGGAGCCGACAAAGCGGACGCGGTCGCGCGCGCGTT
>JAWVDC010000032.1:0-3420 GCA_033857715.1 Gaiellaceae bacterium
CCCGCAGCGAAGCGCGAGCTCGTCGTCTCGGTCGACGTCGGCGAGCAGCGGGTCGCTGTTCTCGAGGACGGCCGCGTCGCCGAGGTCTACCTCGAGCGTCCCGACCGCCGCTCGATCGCCGGGAACATCTACCTGGGCCAGGTCGACAACGTCCTGCCCGGGATGGAGGCGGCGTTCGTCGAGATCGGCCTCGAGAAGAACGGCTTTCTCTACGTCGACGAGATCGTCGGCCCGGAGATCGAACGCGGCCACGGCCGCAAGATCCAGGATCTGATCAAGCGCGGCGAGACGATCCTCGTCCAGGCGGTCAAGGATCCGATGAAGACGAAGGGAGCGCGCCTCACGACGCAGATCTCGCTTCCCGGCCGCTTCGTCGTCCTCGTGCCGCAGGGCGAGGGCCTCGGCGTCTCCCGGCGCCTCGACGACGACGAGCGCAACCGCCTCAAGGACATCCTCAAGCGCCTGAACGTCAAGGAGGGCGGCGTCATCGTCCGCACCGCGGCCGAGGGCGCGTCCGAGGAGGACATCGAGCGCGACCTCGTCTTCCTGCAGCGGCTGTGGAAGTCGATCCAGGCGCGCGCGAAGACCGCGACGGCGCCCGAGCTCGTCTACCAGGAGGCCGAGCTGCCGCTTCGCGTCGTCCGCGACCTCTTCACCGGCGACTTCGAGAAGGCGTACATCGACGACGAGCGCACGCACAGGCGCATCGTCGGCTACCTCAAGAAGACGTCCCCGCACATGGTCGAGCGCGTCATCCGCTACCGCGAGAAGGCGCCGCTCATGGAGCAGTTCGGCGTCGACCAGGAGATCCGCTCGACGATCGGCCGGCGCGTCGATCTCCCGTCTGGTGGCTACCTCGTCTTCGACTACGCCGAGGCGTTCACCGTCATCGACGTCAACACGGGGCGCTTCGTCGGCGGCCGCGGCAAGAACTCCGGCGGCCGGCTCGAGGACACGATCACGAAGAACAACCTCGAAGCGGTCAAGGAAGTCGTCCGCCAGCTCCGGCTCCGCGACATCGGCGGGATCATCGTCATCGACTTCATCGACATGGCGAACCCGAAGAACCGCGCCGCCGTCGAGGAAGCGCTACGGAACGAGCTCGAGCGTGACCGGACGAAGACGTACGTCGTCGAGATCTCGCCGCTCGGCCTCGTCGAGATGACGCGGCAAAACGTCACCGACGGTCCGCGCGAGGTGATGACGCGCAAATGCCCGACCTGTGGAGGCGACGGCATCGTTTACTCCGAGGCTTCGGCCGCGATCGACGTCGAGCGGCGCATTCGCGCGCTCGCTGCCGGCTCGCGCTCGCAGGCATTCCGCATCGAGCTCGCCGACCCGATCGCCAGCGCGCTCGTCGGCCCAGGCGCTCGGCGGCTGATCGAGCTCGAGGCGCTCACGAAGAAGCGCTTCTTCCTCTCCGGCAAGCCGGAGACGCATCTCGACCATTTCGTCGTCCTCTCCGAGGGCAAGTTGGCCGACGTCGCTCCCACGAGCACGGTGGAGGAGGGAGCTGAGCTCACGCTCGAGCTCGGCGAGATCGACCGTTACGACGGCACGGCTGCGGTCGGTCGCTCCGACGGCCTCGAGGTCGTCGTCGCCGAAGCGGCCGCGCTCGTCGGTAAGCGGCAGAAGGTCCGCGTCGAGCGCGTGCTCGACGGGCGCGCCTACGCCGTGCTGATGAAGAAGACGAAGGTCGCGGCCGAGCCGTTGACCGCGGAGGCCGAGGCGGAGAAGCCGACCCGCAAGCCGCCGGCGCGCAAGGGAGCGGCCACGACCGAGGTTGCGGACGAGGAGACCACGGACGAGTCGGCCGAGGAGACCTCCGACGACTTTGTCGACGAGGTCGAGGTAGACGAGCCCGAGATCGCCGAGGCAGAAGTTGCCGAGGACGACGAGGTTGCCGAGGGCGACGAGGCCGCTGCACCGGTGAAGAAGAAGACGCGGCGCGGCTCGCGCGGTGGCAAGAACCGCAAGAAGCCGACGACGATCCACATCCCCGGCGACGACCTCGGCCAGAAGCCCGAGGCCACCGAGCCGGCCGAGATTCCGACGGAGGCTCCGGCCGAGCCCGAGCCCGTCGCCGAGACCGCGGAGGATGAGCCCGAGGGCGAGGCACCGGTCGAAGGTGACGAGGCGGCACCGCCCAAGAAGAAGACCCGTCGCGGCTCGCGCGGTGGCAAGAACCGCAAGAAGAAGCCCGCGGTGGCGACGAACGGGAGCGAGCCGGAAGCCGATGCCGAGCCCGACTCCGAGCCGGAATCGGAGCTCGAGCTCGAGCCGGAGCACGAGGCGGAGCCGGAGCCCGAGCCGGCGCTCGAATCCGCGTCCACGAACGACGATTGGGGCTACGTCCCGATGTCGGAGTGGGCGGACGAAATCGAGTCGCGCTAGCTACACTTCGGCCTCGCGGGCGACCAAGCCCGCGTTTCCACGCCTGGTTCCCATTCACATGAGCGGTTACGCAATCATCAGTCTCGGCGGTAAGCAGTACCGCGTCCAGGAGGGCGAGTACTTGCTTGTCGACCGCCTCAAGGTGGACGAGGGCAAGACCCTCGAGCCTCGCGTTTTGCTCGTGGGCGGGAACGGATCGCCCGATCTCTCGCCGTCCGCGACCGTGACTGCGCGCGTCCTCGGGCACGAGCTCGGCGAGAAGATCCGCATCGGCAAGTACAAGCGCCGCACCGGCTACAAGAAGCACATGGGCCACCGCAGCCGCCTCACGCGCATCGAGATCGAGTCGATCGGCGGCGGAAAGGCAAAGACCGCAGCGGCGAAGCCGAAGACCGAGAAGGCCGAGCCGAAGGCCGCCGAGGCAAAGCCGGCGGCCAAGGCCGAGGCTGCAACCGGAATCGACATCGCGGCGATGACGATCGCGGACATCACGACTGCTGCCGCAGGGTGGAGCAAGGCCGAGATCGAGGCGGCGCTGGCCGCCGAGCAGTCCGGCAAGGCGCGCAAAGGCGCGATCGCGGCGCTCGAATCGGCACTCGAGGAGACCAGCTAATGGCACATAAGAAGGGACTCGGCTCGTCGCGGAACGGCCGCGACTCGAACCCGCAGATGCTCGGCGTGAAGATGTTCGCCGGCCAGGATGTGACGGCGGGGATGATCATCGTCCGCCAGCGCGGCTCGCGCTTCCGCCCGGGTCCAGGCACCGGCATCGGCAAGGACGACACGATCTTCGCGAAGCGCGACGGGAAGATCGCGTTCCGGACTTCGGGCGAGCGTCGCTTCATCAGCGTCGTCGACGGCGACTAGCGCGCCATGTTCCACGACCGCGCGCGGCTGATCGTCGTCGCGGGCCGCGGGGGCGACGGCTCGATCCACTTCCGGCGGGAGAAGTTCGTTCCGCGCGGCGGGCCGGACGGCGGGGACGGGGGAGACGGCGGCGACGTCGTGCTCGTCGCTGACCCGCGC
>JAWVDC010000033.1:0-12064 GCA_033857715.1 Gaiellaceae bacterium
GGTCTTCGCCCGCGTCGCCGGCACGATCTCCGGCCGAGGGCACTAGAGCAGGCGAGAAAAGCAGGCACGCGCCAACCGTCGTCTCCTGATATCCGTAAGACAGACGAACTCGCTCCCGTCAATGGACGGCCGCCCGGGCGACTTCGCGATCCGGCCGCAAGCAGGTGGCGCGCCAGATAGGAGGCGGGCCCGCTTCGCGCTCTTACCTTGTACCGCTGGTCGTCGTCGGGGTCGTACGTCAGTTCGACGCAAGCGTGACTCAGGCCCTCTGGTACGTCGCTGGCGTTGCCGCGCTTCTGGGCGCAGTCGCGTTCCTGCGAGCCGATTTCTTCGCACGGACGAGCATCCGCGTCGGAGAGGACTTCGTCCGCAGAACCGGATACTTCGGACGATCCGCGTCATGCTCGCGCGCCTCCGTCGCACGAGTTGTCGAGGTCACTCTCAGCACGTCGCGCCTCGGCGGCATTCCTGCGAGATGGCTTCTCTTCCTCGACGCCCGCGGCCGACTGCTCCTCCGGGCCTACGCGGAGTACTACCCCGCCGACGACCTCGCTTCCCTGAGACAGACACTCAACGTCGCGTGGGACGCCCAAAGGCAGACTCGAACGTTCGCCGAGATGCGTCGCGACCTTCCGGGCTCGATCCCCTGGGCGCTCGCCCACGTATGGCTCACGACCACGGTGATCCTTCTCATCGGCGTTGTCGGCGTAGCTGTCATCGTCGATCTCGCGTAGTGCCGCGCTGTGCGGACGAGTCCTACTCCGATTCGCCGGCGCTCGCCGCTTTGCCGATCCAAACGGACTTCACGTTGCAGAACGCTCTGATCCCGTGCCTTAGCCGTGGATCTCGGTGAAGTACGCGCGGTAGTCGGCAAGCGTCGCTCGGCGCATGGGCATCAGATGAAGCGGCGGGTCGCCAGGGGGTGCCTGCTGCGTTGAGCGAACTAGCAGGAGCGACGGAGATACGGTCCCCTTCGCGTCCACTCCGTGGGGGTAGTGAAGGAGGACGTGCGACCCCGAAATCGTCCCGGTGACGATGAAGTGTTGCTTTTGGTAGGAGCCGCGCGGCCACTTGGGTCTAGGGACGAACACGGTGCCGATGACCGTTCCGCGCAGATGGTGGCCGGCTCGCTCCAACCGGACGAAGGTGACGCTGCGGTTACGCGACACGCCGATGTAGCCGCGGTGCCATTCGGCTTGCCCTTGCTGCGAGCCGCCGCAGCCCGCAAGCATGCTGACACCGATCAGCGCGCAGGCAATGGCGAGAGATCGCAGCGTCACGCCATTCATACGCCGCCGGGCACGTAGGGCGTCACATGGCCGAGGCCGAACTCGGTGCCATTCGCGGCCGGCGGTCGGCATCGACGAGGCGCGCGGCCTAGCCTGGGCCGGGGGCTACGCGGGAGACGGCGTCGCAGCCGCGAACCTTGCCGCGCGCACCCTCCGCGATCTCATCCTCGCCCGCGACACCGAGCTCACGCGACTCCCGTGGGTCGGGCCACTAGACCGCGAATGGGAGCCCGAGCCGTTCAGGTACGCCGGAATCCACGCTGTACACAAGCTCCTCGGCGCGGCCGACCGCCGGGAGCTTCGTACCGGCAAAGAGTCGGTCTTCGCCCGCGTCGCCGGCACGATCTCCGGCCGCGGGCACTAGACGCCGGCCCTGGCCAGTGTCGCCGAACGCCGGGAACGGCACGACGCCGCCGTAGATGAGGAGGGCGCCGCCGCCAAGTCCTAACCTCGCACAGCGAGGGGCAGCGCTATCTCGGTGATGCGGTCAAGCTCGATGCCGGTGACCTTCGCGGTTACCAGCGCGTCCTTGGCGTCCTGCGTCATGAAGATGAATGCCGTGTCACCTGGACAAAACACGTCGCTGCCGTCCCATGCCTTTGGCCGGAACCGAAGCCCAATCCGGTGCGGCGACGCCTTGCCTTGAGGTACTGGCGGCGGCAAGACCTCCACTGGGTTGAGGCGGTTATCAATCGGGCCGGAGCGGCCCGTCACTGCGAGGCCGTGATAACCGACCACTAGACGGCCCCGCTCATCGAAGACCTCGACCGGATATGTCTGCCACCCGCTGAATCCGTCGAGGGCGCTGATCAAACGCTCGGAGACAAGGCTCAAGGCGCCCCAGGTTGTCCCGATATAGTCTTTGATCCGTGATCCCTCGTCGTGCGTGAAGCGCACAGGCTCCGACGGCTGGATCTCACCCCGCGTCAACGCATGTGGGCTGCCGCCAGGAAGTTCGCCGAGCGCGTGAACACGGAACGTCCCCCGCGCGAATCGTTCGCTGAGGCGGAAGATGCGCCCGTAGTCGAACACCGGGGCGACACTCGTATCAGCCATGTGCGGAGCGTATGGCTTTACCGACCCAGACGGACTTCACGTTGCAGAACGCCCTGAGCCCGTGCGATGAGAGCTCGCGCCCGTAGCCCGAGGTCTTGATCCCGCCGAAGGGGAGCTGGGTGTAGCTCGTCGTGTTCCCGTTGACAAAGACCATGCCGGCGGCGAGGTCGCGGACGAAGCGCTCCTGCTCGTTGACGTCCTCCGTCCAGACGTCCGAGCCGAGGCCGAATTCGGTGCCGTTCGCGAGGTCGATCGCCTCCTCGAGGCCATCGACACGGTAGAGAGTCGCGACCGGTCCGAAGACTTCCTCCTGATGCACGCGCATCGCCGGTGTAATCCCGGCGAGAACGGTCGGCGGGTAGTAGAAGCCGGGTCGCTCGAGCGCTTTGCCGCCGCAGAGCACCTCGGCGCCATGCGACACCGCGTCGTCGACGAGCTCGGCCACGTCTTCGACCTGCTGCGCGGTGGCGAGGGGCCCGACGTCGGTCGATTCGCTCATCGGGTCACCGACGACCTTCGCCTTCATCGCTTCGACGAAGCGGCGCGTGAACTCGTCGTAGACGTCGCTGTGAACGATGAAGCGCTTCGCGTTGATGCACGACTGCCCGTTGTTCAGCAGGCGGGCGCCGACCCCGACATCCACCGCGCGGTCGAGGTCGGCCGATGGCATGACGATGAACGGATCGCTGCCGCCCAGCTCGAGAACGGTGGGCTTGATGACCGAGCCGGCGACCGAGGCGACCGCGCTTCCCGCAGGCCCTGAGCCGGTGAGCGTGGCCGCGACAACACGCGGATCTTTGAGGATCGCCTCGACCTTGCTCGCACCGACGAGCAACGTCTGAAAGGCGCCGGGCGGGAACCCGGCGCCTTCGAACAGCTCCTGCATGTAGAGCGCCGTCTGCGGCACGTTCGAGGCGTGCTTGAGCAAGCCGACGTTGCCGGCCATCAGCGCGGGCGCCGCGAAACGCATGGCTTGCCAGAGGGGAAAGTTCCACGGCATCACGGCGAGCACCGGACCAAGCGGCTCGTACCGCACGTAGGCACGGCCCGCGCCGACAGCGTCGGCCGCGATCTCCTCATCGGCGAGCCAGCCCTGGGCGTGCTCGGCGTAGAAGCGGCAGGCGGCGGCGCACTTCTGCACCTCTTGTCTGGAGGCGGTGAGCGTCTTGCCCATCTCCGAGGTCATCATCCGCGCGGTCGCCTCGAGATCCGCCTCGAGCTTGTCTGCCGCGGCCCGCAGCCATCCCGCGCGCTCCGCGAAGCTCGTCAGCCGGTACGACGAGAATCGCTCGGCCGCCGTGGCGAGAGCGTGCTCGATCTGCTCGTCGGTGAGCTCGTCGAATGTCCGCTCGGTCTCGCCGGTTGCCGGGTTGATGCTCGCGATTGCCATCGCTAGAGATGCGACCTCGCCTGGGGCACCGGCTCGAGACTGCCTTCCGGCGCGACCTGGGTCTTGCGACTGAAGAATGCGCGGTACTTGGCCGCACACAGCACCATGAACGGGATGCCGAGGAGCAGCCCTCCGATCCCGATCACGAGCGGCACCTGCATCCCGAGGAAGGGCGACGAGTAGTTGTAGTCGGGCTGGTTCACGACGAGCCACGCCTTGACGAAGACGAACGCCATCATCACGCCGCCGGTCACGGGCACCAGGCCGGCGAGCAGGAAGCCGCGGACGCTCCTGAACAGCTCGCGACGGAAGTACCACCCGCATGCGAGGCCGGTGAAGCCGTAGTAGAAGCAGATGGCGAAGCCGAGAGCGGTGACCGAATCGCCGAGGACCGGCCCGTTGCCGTCGAACGCGAGCAGGACGACCGTCCAGACGATCGAGAGCGCTCCCATTCCCAGCGTCGAGACAGTCGGAGTGAGGTAGCGCGGGTGGATGTTCCCGAATGCCTTCGGGATCGCGCCCCACTTCGCCATCGACAGGGTCGTGCGGGCGGTGGGGAGGATCGTCGTCTGGGTGGACGCCGATGCCGACGTGAGCACGGCGATGATCAGGAGCTTGTACCACGGCGATCCGAAGACCTCGCGGCCGAGCGGGCTGAGGACGTCGTCTGCGTTGTTGCTGAGGAAGTTCGTGCCCGCAAACGCCTGCGCCGACGTCGCGACGAGGAGATAGATGAGGACGAGCAGGATGGTCGACATCACGGCTGCCTTGCCCGGGCCTTCGGTCTTGTCGCGCGACTCCTCGTTGACGGCGACCCCCGAGTCCCAGCCCCAGTAGATGAAGATTCCCAGCAAGACGCCGAGAATGAGGGCGTTGAAGGAAAGGTCGAACGGGTTGAACCACGACGCGCTGATGTGGATGGAGCTCGCGAGCGCGTGGCCGTCGTACGTCTTGACGAGAGCAATGATCGAGAAGGCCGCGAGGATCAGCACCTCCGCGCTGAGGAGGACCATCTGCGTCCTGGCTGAGAGCTCGATGCCGCGGTAACAGATCCACGTCATCAGCGCGATCCAGACGACGCAGCCGAGCGCGAGCCACCACCTCGAGTTCGCTCCGGCCTCCCAGTTGAAAAGGAGGTACGTGTACTGCGAGGCGATGACCGACAGCGACGCCATGACGATCACGTCTGCGACGAAGATCGCCCAGCCGTTCAGCCAGCCGATCCACGGTCCGAACGCTCGCGTCGTCCACGCGAATGTCGTCCCAGCGTCGGGATCGGCTCTGTTGAGGTAGCGGTAGCCGACCGCGACCAGCAGAATCGGCACGAACGAGACGAGCATGACGGCGGGCGCGTGCACCCCCATCCCGCTCGTAGCCGTGATGAAGCCGATGGTCGCCGCGATCGAGTACGCCGGCGCCGTCGAGGCGACGCCGATGACGAGATTGGACATGTAGCCGAGGGCGTCGGCCTTCAGGCCCTTGTCCCCCGTCGCGATCGTCGCCCCTGGAACGCTCATTGCATCTCCTCCCATGCTTCGGCGAGCACGTCGCCGAGGATTCCCGTCATCTCGTCGAACTGCGACTGCGTCGCGACGAGCGGCGGCGAGATCTGGATCACCGGGTCGCCCCGGTCGTCTGCCCTACAGATGAGCCCCTTCTCGAACAGCCGGCGCGAGAGGAAGCCGCGGAGCAGGTGCTCACACTCCTCCGCGGTGAATGTCTCCCGCGTCTCCTTGTCCTTCACGAGCTCGAGCGCGTAGAAGAAGCCCTCGCCGCGCAGGTCGCCGGCGATCGGCAGGTCGAGGAGCTGCGCGAGCGTCGAGCGGAACGCGCCCTCGTTCGTGAGGACGTGCTCCATGATCCCCTCGCGCTTCATGATCTCGATGTTCTTCAGCGCAATCGCGCTCATTACGGGATGGCCGCCGAACGTGATCCCGTGCGAATACATGGACGTGTCCGCGAGGAACGGCTCCATCACGCGGTCGGTGGCGATGACAGCGCCGATGGCCGCGTACGACGAGGAGAGGCCCTTCGCCGACGTGACGATGTCGGGGCGGATGTCGTAGCGCTCGGACGCGAACCAGTGGCCGACGCGCCCGAAGCCGGTGATGACCTCGTCCGCCGAAAGCAGGATGTCGTATTTGTCGCAGAGCGCCCGCACGCCGGCCCAGTAGCCAGCCGGCGCGACGAACGCGCCGCCGGCGTTCTGCACCGGCTCCATGTGGACGAGGCAGACGGTCTCGGGATCCATCTCGAGGATCGTCCGCTCGAGCTCGTCGAGGAGCCACGCGGTGAACTGCTCCTCCGTCTCGCCTGCGGGACGGTGGTAGCGGTTCGTGTTGCTCACGTGCCGCACCTCGGGGACGAGCGGCTCGAACGGCGCGCGCAGTGCCTCGATGCCGTTGATCGAGAGCGCGCCGAACGTCGTGCCGTGGTACGCGATGTTCCGCGCGATCGCCTTGTACTTGTGGCCGTGGCGCTGCTCGGGGATACGGCTGCCGGGATCGACGCCGGTGCCCGGGTGCTTCCCGTCGCGGGCGGCGAAGTACTGGCGCGCGAGCTTCCACGCAGACTCGACCGCCTCGGAGCCGCCCGAGACGAAGAAGACGCGATTGAGGTCGCCCGGCGCGAGAGACGCGATCTCGGCAGCGAGCTCGATCGCGCGCGGGTGCGCGTACGTCCAGTTCGTGTAGAAGGGCAGCTCCTTCATCTGCGCGTGCGCCGCCTGCCCGATCTCGTCCCCGAAGCCGTAGCCGAGATTGACGGAGAAGAGCCCCGCGAGCGCGTCGAGGTAGCGGTTGCCCTCGTCGTCCTCGAGGTAGCAGCCGTCGCCGCGGACGATGATCGGCGGCGACGCCGAGCCCATGCGGGTGAAGTGGAGCCAGAGATGGTCGTTCGCGAGTTGCCGAAGATCAGTTGCCGCCACGTGTCCCCCAGTCGTAGAGCTGCTTCCACATTTCGAGATAGAGAAAGGATTCGGTCGAGACGACGCCGTCGAGCGCTCGTATCCGATTTGTCAGATCGAGCAACTCGGTGCGCCCGGACGTCACCACTTCGACGACCACGTCGAACTGGCCGGCAGTGACGACGACGTAGTCCGCCTCAGGCCACTTGGAGATCGCGTCCGCGACGACACTCGGCGGTCCCGCGGTCTTGACGCCGATGAGCGCCTGCTCGAAGCCGAGCCCGAGCGGGTTCGTGACGCCGACGACCTGGAGGATCCCCTCACTCGTCATTCGCCCGTACCGCGCGCGGACGGTCGCTTCCGAGACACCGACTCGAGCGGCAATCGCGCGGAAAGACTCGCGGCCGTTCGCCTGCAACGCCTCGATGATCCGGCGGTCGACGTCATCGACTCGAAGGAGCGGTGCAACCGCTCCACGCTGCTCGCTGCGCATATCCGCGGATTCTTACCGATCTGCCGCGCACTGCGTCAATTGCAGTTCTGTTTTCCTCGCATCTGGTTGAATCGCGGTGCATGAAGATCCTCGTCGTCGGAACGGGAGGTGTGGGCGGAGCAGTCGCGGCGGTCGCCGCGCGACGCGGATTCTTCGAGCGGATGACGCTGGCCGACCTCGACCCCGCACGTCCGCAGCGCCTCGTTGACACACTCGGCGACGACCGCTTCGCTGCTGCCGCCGTCGACGCATCGGATGCGGCGGTCGTGGCCGAACTCATCCGTGCGTCGGGCGCCGACGCCGTCCTCAACGCGACCGACCCGCGCTTCAACCCGCAGATCTTCGCGGCGGCGGGCGAGTGCGGCGCCACGTATCTCGACATGGCGATGACGCTGTCGCAGCCGCATCTCGAAGCTCCGTATTCGCAGCCCGGCGTGATGCTCGGCGACGAGCAGTTCGCCGCACACGAGCGCTGGGAGGAGCGTGGGCAACTCGCCCTCGTCGGCATCGGCGTCGAGCCCGGCATGTCCGACGTCTTCGCGCGCTACGCGGCGGATCACCTGTTCTCGGAGATCGACGAAGTGGCGGTGCGCGACGGCGCCGACCTCGTCGTCGAGGGCTACGACTTCGCCCCGACCTTCTCCATCTGGACGACGATCGAGGAGTGCCTGAACCCTCCGCTCGTCTGGGAACGCGACCGCGGCTTCTTCACTACCGAGCCGTTCTCGGAGCCCGAGACGTTCGACTTCCCGGAAGGCATCGGGCCGGTCGAGTGCGTGAACGTCGAGCATGAGGAGGTCGTCCTCGTGCCGCGTGCGATCGAATGCAGGCGTGTGACCTTCAAGTACGGCCTCGGCGAGGAGTTCATCGCCGTTCTCAAGACCTTGCACAAGCTCGGCCTCGACGCGACCGAGCCGGTGCGGGTGCGCGGCGTGGACGTGGCGCCGCGCGACGTCGTCGCGGCGGCGCTCCCGGATCCGGCGACGCTCGGCGACCGGATGCGCGGGCGCACATGCGCCGGAACGCTCGTGACCGGGAAGCGGAAGGATGGAACCGACGGCGCCGTCTACCTCTACCACGTCGCGGACAACGAGCGATGCATGCGCGAGTACGGCCATCAGGCGGTCGTCCTCCAGACGGCGCTCAATCCGGTCATCGCACTCGAGCTGCTCGCCGAGGGTGCGTGGGCCGGCGCGGGCGTGCTCGGGCCGGAGTCGTTCGACGCCGTCCCGTTCCTCGACCTCCTCGCCGACTACGGCGAGAGCCACGGCTTGGTCGAGGGCGATCCGCGGCTGAGTAAAGTCGATCTCAGTCCCGACGGAGGAGAAGCCCAGTGACGAGCATCTACGCAGTAGTCGACCCCTCGACCGGCGAAACGGTCAAGGAGTATCCAACGATCACCGACGACGAGCTCCGCGACGGGATCGCTGCGGCTGACAAGGCACACCGCGAGTGGTCACGCGGCAGGACGGTCGCCGAACGAGCCGCGCTCGTGGCGCGGGTGGGCGAGCTGCATGCGGAGCGGCGCAAAGAGCTCGCCGGGATCATCGTCACCGAGATGGGCAAGCCCTTCGGGCAGGCGGTCGGCGAAGTCGCGTTCTGCGCCTCGATCTACGAGTTCTACGCGAACAATGCGGAAAAGCTCATGGCGGACGAGCCGATCGACCTTCTCGCGGGCGAGGGGTCGGCCGTCGTTCGCCGCAGCTCGCTCGGCGCGCTGCTCGGGATCATGCCGTGGAACTTCCCGTACTACCAGGTCGCTCGCTTCGCGGGCCCGAACCTGGTCATCGGCAACACGATCCTCCTCAAGCACGCGCCGCAGTGCCCGCAGTCGGCCGAGGCGATGGCCCAGATCTTCGCCGACGCCGGCTTCCCCGAGGGCGCGTACGTGAACATCTACGCCACGAACGAGCAGATCGAGTGGGTTATCGCCGATCCGCGCGTGCGCGGAATCTCCGTCACGGGCTCCGAGCGCGCCGGCGCGGCCGTCGCGGAGATCGCCGGCCGGAACCTGAAGAAGGTCGTACTCGAGCTCGGCGGCTCGGACCCGTTCATCGTCCTCGGCACCGATGACCTCGACAAGACGGTCGAGGATGCCGTCGCGGCGCGTATCGACAACGCCGGCCAGTCGTGCAACGCCGCGAAACGGATGATCGTGATCGACGAGCTGTACGAGCCGTTCCTCGAGAAGTTCACGGCCGCGATCACCGCTGTGAAGCAGGGCGATCCCCGCGAGCGCGGGATCGAGGTCGGGCCTCTGTCCTCGACGCTTGCCGCCGACCGCCTCGAGGAACAGGTGCGGCGCGCAGTCGAGCAGGGCGCGCGAGTCGTGGCCGGCGGCAAGCGCAACGGCAACTACTTCCAGCCGACCGTGCTGACGGACATCACGCCGGACAACGACGTCTACCGGGAAGAGCTGTTCGGCCCGGTCGCGCAGGTCTACCGCGTCTCATCCGAGGAGAAAGCAGTCGAGCTCGCGAACGACACGCCGTTCGGCCTCGGCTCGTATCTCATGACGAACGACCCCGAGCAGGCCGAGCGGGTCGCGAACCAAATCGACGCCGGCATGGTCTACGTGAACATCGTCGGCGCAGACGGCGCCGAGCTCCCGTTCGGAGGCACGAAACGGTCCGGCTTCGGACGCGAGCTGGGCAGGTACGGCGCCGACGAGTTCGTCAACAAGAAGCTGATCCGGATCGGTTGAACAGGGGGACCGTCTTCCGCGGGGCGGTCCTTCCACCCAAACCCGGTGGAAAAGAGCGGGAGCGACGGGACTCGAACCCGCGACCTCCGGCGTGACAGGCCGGCGCTCTAACCAACTGAGCTACGCCCCCGCGGGTGGCCCATAGTAGCCAGGCTGCCACTACTCTCCGGTAGTGACGCTCGTGGACTGGATCGCGCTCGCGATCGTGTTGCTCGCGGCATTTACCGGGATGAAGCGGGGTCTCATCCTCAGCGCGTTTTCGCTCGCCGGCCTCGTCGTCGGCGCCGTCGTCGGTGCCCGCGTCGCGCCGCATCTCCTGAACGGCGGCGCGGACTCGAATTGGACGCCGGTGGCGGGGCTCGTCGGCGCGGTGGTCGGCGCGGGGATCCTCCAGATCCTCGGCGTGCTTGCCGGCTCGTACCTTCGCGGCGGCGTTCGCCTCACGCCGCTGCGCGTCGTCGATTCGATGGGCGGCGTCGTGCTCGGGATCGTCACGGGCCTCGCGATCGTCTGGGTCTGCGCGGCGGCGCTCCTCAGCCCCAACGCGCCGCGGCAGATCCGGTTCCAACGCGACGTGCGGCGGTCGTGGATCGTGCGGGAGCTCAACGCGGCGCTGCCGTACCGCCAGCTCGGGCCGATCCTGCAGGCAATCGACCCGTCCCAGCCGGGGATCACCGGCCCCTCGGCCCCGGCGCTGCCGCGATCGACTGGCGTTCTCCGCAACCACCGGATCCGCGCGTCTCTCACCCGCGTCGTCAAGGTGGTGGGGACCGCCTGCGACGTCGGTGTCGAGGGGAGTGGCTGGGTCGCGCGCAGCAATCTCGTCGTCACGGCGGCGCACGTCGTCGCCGGCGAGCGCACGACGTTCGTCGAGTTCCCGGGCGAGGTCGGCCAGCATCCCGCGACCGTCGTCGTCTTCGACGTGCACAACGACATCGCCGTCCTCCGGCTCACGGATACGAGCGCGCGTCCGCTGCCGCTTGCGGACCCGCGCGAAGGCGCCACGGTTGCGATCGTCGGCTATCCCCTCGACGGGCCTCTCACGGCGATCCCCGGACGGGTCGGCGCCACCGCGAATGCGTTCACGAAGGACGCGCTCGGTAACGGCCCCGTCGCTCGTGCGATCACGGCGGTCGCAGGGCGGGTTCAGCACGGAGACTCCGGCGGGCCGGTGATCGACACGCGCGGCTACGTCGAGGCGACGATCTTCGCCGCGAAGCAGGGCTCGCCGAGCGGCTACGCGGTGCCGGCGTCGATCATCCGCAGCGACCTCGCCGCGGCCGGCGCGCACGCGGTCTCGACAGAGACCTGCGCGCCCTAAGAGCTCAAGGCTCCGGCAGGACGTCGAGTGCGGCGAGCGGCGCCTTGAACGGCGCGATCACCTCGACGCCGGCCAACCGCTCCTGCGCCTGCGCGACGAGCTCCCGCGCGACCTCGAGCCCTGTCGCCATCGCGTCGCTGCCGGCGAGACGGAACCGCTCGCGCACGTCCGCAGCGACCTTCATGCCGGGGATCTCGTTGTGGAGCCGAAGCGCGAGCGGGTAGCTCGTGACGAAGAAGACGCCGAGCAGCACCGGGATCGGCCAGCCGCCGAGGAGCTTCTCGAAGCGGTCGATGTCGGCGAAGTCGAACTGCGACTGCGTGATCGCGAACTTCGCGCCTGCGGCGACCTTCTGCTCGAAGCGGCGCAGCTCCTCGTCGACGTCGTCGGCGGTCGGGTTCACGGCAACGCCGTAGAAGAACGACGTCGGCGCGTCGATGGCCTTCCCGGTGAACGACTCGCCGGAGTTGAGCCGCTGCATGATCCGGCAGAGCCCGATCGAGTCGACTTCGTACACCCCGTGCGAATCCGGGTAGTCGCCGACGTCGGGCGGGTCGCCGGTGATGGCGAGGACGTTGCGGAGGCCGGCGGCATGCGCGCCGAGGAGGATCGACTCGAGGCCCATCACGGTCGTGTCCCGCGGGGTCAGGTGCGGGATCGTCTCGATCGACGTGGCGCGCTCGATCGCGGCCGACGCCATCATCGAGTTCATCCGCGCGCGAGCGGTGTAGTTGTCCGTGACGTCGAGGAACTCGACGCGGCCCGAGGTCTCGAGCGAGCGCGCGAGCTCGAGCAGCCCCGCGTCGGAACCTCCTTTCGGCGGGTTGATCTCGATCGTCGAGACGAAGCGGCCGGCGCGGAGCGCGGCGGCGAAGCGGGACTCGTGCTCGTCCGCGGCTCCCCGTT
>JAWVDC010000034.1:0-8640 GCA_033857715.1 Gaiellaceae bacterium
GCTTGCGCCTGAATCGACTTCCAGAGCCGCTGCAGGAAGACGAGGTCGCGCTCGATGTCCTCCTCGGATGCTCCCTCCGCCGCAGTGCGGACGATGAGACCGCCTTCCTTCAAGGCGAGCTTCTTCAAGATGTCCTTCAGCCGCTGGCGCTCCTCGTCGTCGAGCCGACGCGAGACGCCGAGCCCTTCGCCCTGCGGGACGAAGACGACGAAGCGGCCGGGCAGCGAGATCTGCGTCGTGAGCCGTGCGCCCTTCGTCTTCATCGGGTCCTTCACGGCCTGTACGAGGATCGTCTGCCCGCGATTGATCAGATCCTGAATCTTGCGGGCGCCCTTGCGGCCTTCGAGCTCGGGGCCGACGATCTCGTCGACGTAGAGGAAGCCGTTCTTCTCGAGGCCGATCTCGACGAAGGCCGCCTCCATGCCGGGCAGCACGTTGTCGACCTGGCCGAGGTAGATGTTCCCCGCGATCGAGCGCTTGTCGGGCCGCTCGAGGTAGACCTCCGCGACCTTGTCGTCCTCGAGGACGGCGACACGCTTCTCGCCGACGTCGACCGAGACGATCAGCTGGCGCTTCGCAGCGGGAAGCGGGGCGCGGCGCTGCGGCTCGCGGCGGCGGCGCTGCTGGGACTGCTGGTCGCGGCGGCGCTCCTGCCGCTGGGACATCTGGCTGCCTTCGGACGCCGGCTTGCGGCCGCCCTGCTTGCGCTCAGGGGCTGCGGTCGTCTCGGCGGCCGCGCCGGTGGTCGTGCCGGGCTTCTTGCGTCCGCGTCCGCCACGGCTGCCGCGGCGCCGCTTTGGTTTGGTCGGATCGCTCGATTCGGGTGCCGCCGCGTCGTCTGCGGCAGCGGGGACTAGCTCGGGCTCGGGCCCGGAGGGCTCGAGGTCGCGCGTGTCGTCAGCGCGCTGATCAACGGAAGATTTCTTCCGGAAACGGAACCAAGGCAAAAGGAAACTCCTTCGAGGTGGCGCGCAGCCGCGACCCTGAAGGTGTCGCGCGCGCGCTCGTAGTTGGGGATGGAAAGCATGAAATGCCTCGTCAAGAGGGTAGCAGTGCGCACCTTCAGGTCCTCCGTCCGGTCCCGGACCTAGAGTCCGGGCCATCCACGAGCGGGAGGTGCACTGTGGCGGGAAAGCGAGAAGCGGAGGAGCTCCTGATGATCGAGGAGGCCGACGCCTGGTTCGAGTATCTCGAGGCGACGCGCAGCCAGGCGGAGACCCGCTACCACGAGATCGAGCCGTGGGCGTGGGCCCGGCTCTCGCAGCGTCTCCGCGCGATCCGCGCGCGCCGCGCGCGCTTGCGGCCCGCAGCCGCTTGAGCTGAGCGCTCGAAATTCCGCTACAAGGTCGTTGTGTTTACGCGTGT
Organism: Gaiellaceae bacterium; assembly: GCA_033857715.1. Classification (GTDB taxonomy): domain Bacteria; phylum Actinomycetota; class Thermoleophilia; order Gaiellales; family Gaiellaceae; genus Palsa-739. The sequence continues at coordinate 1,366 of JAWVDC010000034.1, forward strand.
ATTCACGACGATGCCGATCGCGCTGGGCGCCGTCGCGCTTGCCTTGTTCGTGCCGGCCGCCCAGGCAAGCGTTCCGTTGACGCAGATCAGCTCGGATCCGTTCACGAACTCCTCGAGCCAGCACTTCACCGAGGTCGAGCCCGGGAGCTTCGCCTACGGCTCGACGATCGTCGCTGCGGTTCAGCAGGGTCGCTTCACCGACGGAGGAGGGTCCGGCATCGGCTTCGCGACCACCACGGACGCGGGCACCACCTGGGAACATGGGTCGCTGCCGCTGACGACGTTTGCGGGCGGGCCGTTCTTCCGCGCCTCCGATCCCAGCGTTGCGTACGACGCCAAGGCTGACGCGTGGCTGATCGCCACCGCTGCCCTCGGCGCGACCGATTGGTCCGTCGTGGTCGATCGCTCCACCGACGGCGGCCACACGTGGGGCGATCCCATCACAGTCGCGCCGGCGACTTCTCAGACCTCCTTCGACAAGCCCTGGATCACGTGTGACAACACTCCGGCGAGCCCGTACTACGGCAATTGCTACGTGCAGTGGGACGACGTCGGCGCGTCCATGGAGGTCGAGGTGAGCGCCTCCACCGACAGCGGCCTGAATTGGGAGGCGCCCCAGACTCCGGCGAACGTCACCCATGCCATCGGCGGTCAGCCGCTCGTCCAGCCCGACGGGTCGGTGATCGTGCCGATCACCGACGACTCGTACCAGCTCAGTTCCTTCCGCTCCACCGACGGCGGAGAAAGCTGGTCGGCTGAGACCCCGATCTCCTTCGCGCACACTCCGCCTCTCGCGGGCGGTCTTCGCTCGGGCCCCTTCACCTCGGCAGGGATGAACGAGAGCGGCCGGATCTACGTGGCCTGGCAGGACTGCCGCTTCCGCCCCCACTGCGGGAGCGGGGGCGCCAACGACATCGTCTACTCGAGCTCAGCGGACGGCGTTGCCTGGTCGCCGGTTCGCCGCATCCCGATCGCCCCCGTAAAGAGCAGCGTCGACGCCTTCCTCCCCGCGCTCGCCGTCGACCGCTCGACCGATGGCTCCCACACCCATCTGGCCCTGACGTACTACTACTACCCCCAGGCGAACTGCCAGTACGCCACGTGCAAGCTCGATGTCGGCTTCGTCTCCTCGGTCAACGGTGGCGCAACGTGGAGCGCGTCGCGACAGCTCGCAGGCGCGATGAGCCTTTCCTGGCTCGCCGCGACCACTCAAGGCCCGATGGTCGGCGACTACATCTCGACCTCCTTCACGTCCGACGGACTGGCGCACGGCATCTTCGTCGTCGCGAAGCCGAAGAACGCCGCCGGTTTCCACGAGGCGCTGTACACGACCGCGGCGGGTCTCCAACCGGCATTTCAGTGCATCGTCCCGAAGGTCGTGGGCCGGACCCTGGCGGGGGCGAAGACGGCGCTCACGAGACACAACTGCCGCACGGGAACGATCAATCGGATCTACTCGCGCACCGTCAAGAACGGGCATGTGATCGCGCAGAAACCGCATGCGGGCGCAGTGCTCGCGCCGGGCACGAAGGTCAATCTCGTCGTCAGTCGCGGCCCGCGGCCCTAGCGGCGGCGCCGCGACGCGCGACCACGCGCGTAGATCGCGAGCAGTACGCCCATCGCGGCGAGGTTCGCGATCATCGCCGAGCCGCCGACGCTGACGAACGGCAGGGGGATGCCGGTGATCGGGGCGATTCCCATCGTCATGCCGACGTTGACGAAGATCTGGAAGAAGAGCGCGAGGACGATCCCGCCCGCCACCGCGGCCGAGAAGAGGTCGCGCGCGACGGTGACGACGCGCAGCCCTCTCCACAGCACGAGCAGGTAGAGCCCGAGGAGAAGCACCGCGCCGACGAAGCCGCGCTGCTCCGCATAGCTCGAGAAGGCGAAGTCGGTGTTGCTCGCGGGGAGGAAGTCGAGATTGACCTGCGTCGAGCCGTTCGGCCCCACGCCTCGGAACTGGCCGGCGCCGACCGAGATGATCGACTGGCGCAGGTTGTAGCCCGACTCGCCACACGTCTCCGGATGGAGGAAGCACGTAAGTCGTTGCTGCTGGTACGGCTTGAGGATCTTGAGCCCGACGGCGGGGCCGGCCCAGAGCACCCCCACGACGACAACGATGAAGACCAGGCCGAGCACCGCGAGATGGCGCCACGGCGTGCCCGCGACGAAGAGCATCGCCACGAGCGCGGCCAGGTACACGAGCGCCGTGCCGAGATCCGGCTGGATGAACACGAGCGCAGCCGGCAAGGCGCCGAAGAGCAACACTCCAAGCGTCGTCCGCCACTCTCCGACGGCGCGCTGCCGCTCGGCGAGCAGCCCGGCGAGCGCGAGGACAATGAGCAACTTCCCGAACTCCGACGGCTGGAAGGTGAAGAAGCCGAGGTTGAGCCAGCGCGTCGATCCGTGTGCTGCCTGGCCGATGAGGAAGACGACCGCGATGAGACCGACGGTCCCGGCGAAGATCGGCCGCCAGTAGCGGCGATACACGTCCGGGTCGACGAGCGCGGCGGCAACGAGGGCGACGCCGCCTACCCCGGCGTAGAGCATCTGCCGGTCGAGGTAGTAGTTCGGGTTGCTCGCGACGTCGTGGCTCGTCACGCCTCCGATCCCCCACAGCCCGACGACGAGCAGCCCGAGAACGCCGAACACGAGGATCCAGTCGAAGGACCGCACGACGGCCACGAGGTGCAGCGCATCGCGCTCGCGCCGTCCCGCTCTCTGTGATCCCGCGTATTCGAGCATCAGCCAATCATCCCTAGTCCGAGTGGATGTAACCGATCTGGCTGGCAGGGATGTGGAAGAACTTCGCGAACACCCGCTCGGCGGCCGGTGCCGCGGCGGAGCCGCCGTGGCCGCCGTTCTCGATCACGGCGCACACGACGAGCTTCGGCGAGTCGTACGGACCGTAGCCGCACCACCACGACTGGTCCTCCCACGTCGGCGAGTCCGGGTCCATGCCCGGCAGCTGGACCACCTTCTGCGCCGTGCCCGTCTTACCGGCGATCGGTATCGGGAAGTTGCCGAAGACGCCGTACGACGTGCCGAAGGACGCGTGCGTCGCTTCGAACAGGCCGGCCTGCACGACGTGGAGATACCCCTGGTTGAGGCCCGGGATCGGCTTCGGCGCTGCCGGCGCGCGCGTCGGGACGAGCGTCTTGTTCGGATTCTCGACGTCGAGGAGGATGTGCGGCTGGACGAGCTTGCCCCCGTTCGCGATCGCCGAGTAGAACCGCGCCATCTGGAGCGGAGTGACGGTGAGATCTCCCTGCCCGATCGCGAGCTGGATCGAGTCGCCCGGCTTCCAGAGGCGGTCGACCTGCCAGTGCAACGCGTCCGTCTTGCGCGTGAAGCGCCCGTGCTTCCAGGCGATGGTCGGCAAGAGGCCGCTCGCCTGCTGGCCGACGATCGGCGTCTGTTGCCCGAAGCCGAAGGCGCTCGCCCACCGCTGCTCGGGCTGGCCGCGCTTCGTCGGCAGGAGATAGAAGTCGTTGCCGAGGCGGTAGAAGTACGTGTCGCACGAGACCGCGAGCGCCGTCGGCAGCGGCATCCACTGGTTGACGGTCAGGTCCCAGTTGTGCCACACGCGGTGTGAGCGGTCCTCGGGCGCGACGTATGTCCCCGTGCACAGCTCGGGCGCGTACGGGGAGACGAGACCTTCCTGCAGCGCAGCGATCGCGGTCAGCGGCTTGAAGGTCGAGCCCGGCGGATACTGGCCGTCGAACGCGCGGTTGTAGAGCGGAAAGTTGTGGGCGAGCGCGGTCGCGTCGGTGAGCCCCTGCGCGGCGAGGGCGCGCGTGCTCCTGCGGCCTGCGTAGACGGACGGGTTGTACGTCGGTGAGGACGCCGCCGCGAGGATCGCTCCGGTCTGCGGGTCCATGGCGACGATTGCGCCACCGTCGGCGGCCCACTGTCCGTTGTCACGCGCGAGCTGAATCCCGTAGTCGAGCGCGTTCTGCGCGGCGAGCTGGAGGCCGGTGTCGATCGTCAGCCGCACGGTCTGTCCCGGCTGGGCGGCCGTCATGAGCGTTCGCCCTCCGGCGCGCTGCCCGGAGGAGTCGACGCGGACGCGGGCCGAGCCGTCGATGCCCTGGAGGTAGTCGTTGAACTTCGCCTCGATCCCGGACTGCCCGATCTCCATGCCCGACTTGTATTTCGTCGGGTTCGCGGTGAGCTCGTCCTGTGTGACTTCACCGACGATTCCGAAGAGCTGCGCCGCGAGACTTCCGTGCGGGTACCGGCGGATGTAGCTCTGGCCGAGGCTGACGCCGGGGAACTGGCTCGCTCGCTCCTGGAGGTACAGGACGAGCTGCCGGCCGGCCGCGGGGCGGACGACGACGGCGTCGAGCACGTCGTTTGCGTCCTCGCGCGTCTGGATCCCGCGCAGGATCGTGCGGATGGGAACGTGCGTGACGCGGGCGAGCTCGAGCAGCTCGGCGTGGCGCTTCGGGCCGCGCTTCGGCAGCGCCGACGGATAGAGGTTGACCGCGGTCACGGCTCCGCTCGTCACGAGCGGATCGCCGTTCCGGTCGATGATCGCGCCGCGCGAGGCGCGCACGGGGATGACGCGCGTCTGGTTCGCGTTCGCGCGAGCGGCATACGCCGAGCCGGCGAGGATCTGCAACGTCCAGAGCCGCATCAGGAGCGCCGCGAAGCCGATGAGGAGGAGCGCCCCGAGGATGGCGAACCTCCGCGCAAGCTTCGGCGTCAGGCGGTACGGCTCGACGGCGGACTCGGCCTCTTCCTCGACCGGCCTCCTGCGCGCGCGCCCTGCAGCCGCGCTAGCCAAGGAGCTGCACCTCCGCGCTGAGCTCGCTCCGTTCCTGCGGCCGGAGGAGCCGCCGCACAACCGCGTAGACCGGGCCCGTGACGATGAGGTTGAGGATCACCGCGGGCACGAGGCTCACGAAGACGGCGCCGGCCGGCGCGCTCTCCCCGAGGACGAAGTGGACGACGAGCAGCCCGACCGCGTAGAGCACGGTGACGACGGCGATGGACAAGTACGGCGCGTGCCCGCGGTCCCGTCCGGTCGTCTCCCCGTAGCGGCCGATCCAGAAGCCGCTGAGCGTGAGCACGAGCGACGTGAGGCCGAGCGCCCCGAGCGAGGCGGTGTCGACGATGAGCCCGGAGAAGAACCCTCCGAGCGCGCCGGCGACGCTCCCGCGCAGGAGCGAGACCGCGACGAGCATGACGAGGAGCAGGTCGGGAGCGGCCCCGTACAGGTCGATCTCCGAGAAGACCGAAACCTGAGCCACCGCCGCCACGAACAGCAGGACGGCGATCTTCGCGCCATCCCAGGGGCTCACCTGTGGTGCTTCTTCCTCGCTACGAGGACGGAGACCGCCTGGAGCGAGCCCAGATCCGCGAACGGCTGCAGCTCCACCTGGAGGAACGACGAGGTGTCCGTTGCGTGCGCGTACGTGACTGTGCCGATCGGGATCCCATAGGGGTAGAGATCGGGGTAGCGCGGGTCGATCGTCCCCTGGGTCACGAGCTTGTCGCCTTCGGTGACGGGCAGCTGCTTGGCGACCTGGTCGAGGATGAGCGTCCCGGCCGTGCTCGGGTGCACGACCCCGCTCGCCCCGGTGCGGAGGTCGACTGCCGGCACGTATGTCTGCGTGTCGCTGAGGAGCGTCACGACGGCGGTGTCGGGGTAGAGGTTCGTCACGATGCCGACGAGGGCGTCGCCGCTCACGACGGGCGCGTAGCGCCGGATCCCCGCGGACGAGCCGGCCGTGATCACGAGCGTGTGGGCGAACGGGCTCGACGAGGACGAGATGACGCGGGCGGTCACCTCGTGGTAGCCGTTCGGGAAGATCGCGCCCTCGCGGTAGTGGAGGGCCTTCGCGAGGTCCTTCTTCTGCTGCGCATCCTCCGCGTTCAGGAGGGCCATCGTCCGGTAGTACGCGACCTCCTTCTTGAGCCGCTCGTTCTCGGACTTCGCATTCGCAAGGCCGTCGAAGTAGTCGTACGCGTCCCGAAACGGCTGGGCGACGCGCGAGGCCGCGATCTGGAACGGCCGCAAGACCGTCGAGCCGACGCCCTCGAGATCGTGCAGCGCACCCGAGGTGGGCGAGCGGAACGAGATCGTGAGGAGGGTCAGCGAGGCGAGCACGAGCGCCACGAGAACCGCACGGCGAACGAGCGCGCTGCGAACCTTCGAGGGGTACGGAGTCGGCTTCGAACGCTGGACGGACGAGGCGAGCGCCGCCGAGCGCGCGCTACGACCACGGGTAGCCACCGCCCTAGGGTACCGCCCTCGCCGGAAAGGCGTTTAGAGCGGCAAGTTTCGCCTGCGCCAGCGCCGTTCTCGCCTGAGGTCTGCCGCAGGCTGAGCCGTGCCCAGCGGCTTAGTAGCGGTGGCGGCCGTTACGGCTGCGGGCGCGATTAGAGCGGTGGATCGCCTCGAACTCCTCGAGGCTGCGGCCGGAGCCGACCGCGACGCACGTCAGTGGGCTCTCCGCGAGGTGGACCGGCATCTGCGTCTCATGGCGCAGCCGCTCGTCCAGCCCATTGAGGAGCGCGCCTCCGCCGGCGAGGACGATGCCGCGGTCCATGATGTCCGCGGCGAGCTCGGGCGGGGTCTTGTCGAGCGTCGACTTGATCGCCTCGATGATCTGGGTGACCGGCTCGTCGAGGGCGCGGCGGATCTCCTCGCTCGTGAGGATGACCGTCTTCGGGAGGCCGGTGAGCATGTCGCGGCCGCGGACCTCGGCCTGCAGCTCCTCCCTCATCTCCCACGCGGAGCCGACCTCGAGCTTGATCTCTTCGGCCGTCTGCTGGCCGATGAGGAGCTTGTAGTCGCGCTTGATGTGATTGATGATCGCCTCGTCCATCTCGTCGCCGCCGACGCGCAGCGACTGCGAGACGACGATCCCGCCGAGCGAGATGACGGCGACCTCGGTCGTGCCGCCGCCGATGTCGACGATCATGTTCCCGGTCGGCTCGGCGACGGGGAGACCGGCGCCGATCGCGGCGGCCATCGGCTCCTCGATGAGATACGCCTGACGCGCGCCGGCCGACAGCGTCGCCTCTTCCACCGCGCGCTTCTCCACGCCCGTGACGCCGGAGGGCACGCACACGACGACACGCGGGTGCGCGAAGCGGTGCTGGTGCACCTTCTGGATGAAGTGGCGGAGCATCTGCTCGGTCACGTCGAAGTCGGCGATGACGCCGTCCTTGAGCGGGCGGATCGCGCTGATCGTTCCGGGAGTGCGGCCGAGCATGCGCTTCGCCTCGACACCGACGGCGTGCACCTCACCTGTGCGCTGATCG
>JAWVDC010000035.1:0-4223 GCA_033857715.1 Gaiellaceae bacterium
TGGCTGATCGTGATGCTCGTGTCCATGGTCGTCTACGCGCTCAGCTTCGTCCTCATCCGGACGATCTCGCGCTACCGCGAGTACGCCGCCGACCGCGGCTCCGCGCTCATCACGGGCGCCCCCGAGAACCTCATGAGCGCGCTCCAGAAGATCTCAAGCGGGATCACGCAGATTCCCCAAAAGGACCTCCGCGAGGTGCAGGGGATGAACGCGTTCTTCATCATCCCGACGAACTGGAAGTCCAACATGGCCGAGTGGATGATGGATCACCCGCCGCTCGAGAAGCGCCTCGCCGCCCTCGCGGAGATCGCCCGCGAGATGGGCAAGCCGGTCGGCTAGCGCGACCTCACGATCGCCGGCCTGTCGGCCGATAGAGGAGGGAATGAACCCCGTCCTCTGGGTCGTTGTCATCACGCTCGTCTCCCTCAACGTGGCCGGGCTGTGGTTCGTCTTCCTCAAGGCAGGCGAGCCCGGCTGGCAAGCCGTCGTCCCGCTTTGGAACGTCTGGGTGCTGCGCAGGATCTGTGGTGGTGGCCGGGGGAGTCTCTTGTTCGAAAGCTTTCTCGCGCAAGACCTCGCCAGGAGCTTCGGAAAGGGGTTCTGGTTTGCCGCGGGGCTCTGGCTGCTCCCCTTTATCTTCGTTCCGATCCTCGGCTTCGGCAGTGCCACCTACCAAGGGGCCGCGAACGCCGAGCCGTGGGGTGAGTCTCTGTCTGGCTTTTGAGCGCGCGCCAGGGGCGCACGCGGAGTTCCGCCAACAGCGAGCGAGTGCGCGGCACTCGCGAGCTATGAGATCATCGAGGCGTGGTCGCGAGTGCCGTAGTCGCGCACGAATCCGACGCCCACGAGCTGCCGGCGTGGAGCCTTCCCACGGAGGCCGTCGGGCGGATCGGCGTGCCCGTCACGCTGCCGGGCGAGGTCACCCGGGAGTGGGCTTGGGGCGGCTCCACCGGGGCGGGCGCCCGCGTCTGCATCCTCGACAGCGGGATCGAGCTCGACCATCCGCTCGTCGGGCACGTCGAGCGTTCCGTCGCCGTCATCCGCGGGGAGGACGGCGAGCTGCGCGTCTCCGAAGACCGCGAAGGCGATGTCTCGGGCCATGGCACCGCCTGTGCGGGCATCGTCCGCGCGCTTGCTCCCGATGTCGAGCTGACGAGTGTGCGCGTGCTCGGCGCCAACTACAAGGGCGGCGGCGAGGCCATGCTGCACGGTCTCGCCTGGGCGATCGACCAGGGCTTCGACGTGGTGAACATGAGCCTCTCGACCACTCGAACGAAGTACGTCGAGCGCTTGCACGAGCTCGCCGATCGTGCCTACTTCCGCCGTTCAGTCCTCATCACCTCCGCCCACAACATGCCGGTGGAGAGTTTCCCGTGGAAGTTCTCGAGCGTGATCTCGGTGGGCAGCCACGAAGAGGCCGACCCGCTCACCTTTTACTACAACCCCTCGCCGCCGGTTGAGTTCTTCGGTCGTGGGCTCGAGCTCGAGCTCGCGTGGCTCGGCGGCGCCACGCTGCGGGGGACGGGAAACAGCTTCGCGACACCGCACATCGCGGGCATCTGCGCGCTGATTCTCGCGAAGCACCCCGAGCTCACGCCGTTCCAGCTCAAGAGCGTCCTCTACCAGACGGCGGCGAACGCCGGAGGTGACGCATGAGCGAGCTCGAAGCCGCCGTCGCCGCCGGGGTGCTCGGCGCGGATGAGGCTCACCGGTCGCTCCTGCAGGCAACGGTGGAAGTGGCGCGGGCGATCTTCGGCGCGAAGGCGGCCTCGGTCTTCCTCCTCGACGCCGACGCGGACGAGCTCGTCTTCGAGGCGGTGGCGGGGGAGGGCGCAGGCGCGCTCATCGGCAGGCGCTTCCCGTCCGGCACGGGTGTAGCCGGCTGGGTGCTCACGACGGGCCAGCCGCTCGTGATCGACGACCTCACCTCCGATACCCGCTTCTCGCGCGAAGCGGCCGAGTCGACGGGCTACGTCCCGAAGAGCATGATGGCCGTTCCACTGCTCGTCGAGGAGCGAGCCCTCGGCGTGCTGTCGGTGCTCGACCGGCCGCCGGAGTCTCGGGTCAAGCTCGCTGAGATCGATCTCCTCGGGTTGTTCGCGAACCAGGCTGCGATCGCGCTCGACCTTCTGCAGCGGGCGCGGCACGCGCGGCAGGCGCTCGCGGGGGAGGGGAGGCTCGCGTCGCTCGCTCGAGTTGCGGCACGCCTCGAGGAGGCCGAGCAGGACGCCGGTCTCGAGTTCCTCCGCGCGCTTGACCGGGTGCTATCCGGCAGCTAGTCCGCTCGCCGAGAGCCGTCCTGCCATGACGCTCTCCGCGGCCGCGAGCGTCTGCGCGTGGCCCGTCACGGCCGGAAGGAACACGTCGCGCGCGATCGCGTAAAGGCGCAGTTCGTCGAGCGCGCGTACTGTCGCCGTGCGGGGCACGTCGCGCAGGAGCGCGATCTCGCCGAAGAAGTCGCCTGGCCCGAGCTCTCGGGTGGTCCCGCCCTCGAGCTCGACGGTGGCCCGGCCCGACGCGATGACGTACATGTCGTCACCGGCCTCACCGCGGGTCACGACCGCCGTCCCTGCGGGCACGTCGACCAGCGTGGCACTCGCTGCGAGCCGTTCGATGACCGCTTCCGGGAGCTGGGCGAAGATCTCGATGCGGCGCAAGAGCGCAAGCGGCTCCTCCGGAACCTGTGCCTCGACGTCGATCCGCCGCAAGGTCGGCCACAGTGGCACGAGCAGGGCAGGCAGGAAGACACCTGCGGCAATCAGGGCCCCGCGGGGCCCGAGCAAGCCGACGAGGCCCGGCGCGATGATGGATCCGAGCGCCATGGCGGCCATGATCAGGCTCTGGAGGACCCCGAACACGCGGCCGAGGACGTCGTTGTCGGCCGAGCGTTGGATGAGCGTCGTCCCGCTCACCTCGACCACGACCGATCCGGCGCCTACGACTCCGAGGAGGACGAGCGCGGGAGGCAGCGTCCCGAACGCCGCGAGGGCCGCGAACGGTGCTCCCGTAAGGAGGATCCCCACTGCGAAGCCGCCGGCGAGTCGCCGTCGCGATGCCATCACTGCCACGACCGCAGCCCCGGCCAAGCTCCCGATGCCGAGGGCCGTGTTGAGCCAGCCGACGCCGGCGTTGCCCGAGTGCAAGACCCGCAGCGCGAGGACGACGAGGAGTACCTCGAGCGTGCCGAAGATGAGCGTCTCCGCCGTAGTGAGCGCGACGATGACGCGCAGCGCGCGACTCTGCAGGACGGAGGTGAACCCCGTCGCGAGCTCCGCACGGAAACGCGGCTTGTGCTCGGGCCTAGCCGGCCGCTCGTCGCGCGGCACCTGCACGATGAAAGCCGCCGACCAGAGGAAGAGCGCCCCGTTGAGCGCGAACACCGCCGCCGGTCCGCTCAGTGCGAGCAGTACCCCGCCGATGGCCGGTCCTGCGAACATCGCGGCGCTCGCCACCGTGTTGCCGACGAGGTTGGCTGCGGTGAGCTCCTCCGGCGTCGCGACGAGGGAGGGCATGAGCGCGGCCTGTGCCGGCGAGTAACAGCCGGAGACGATCGTCGAGGTGACGGCGAGGACGTAGATGATGTACGGGTTGCCGTGGCCGACGGCGACGGCCGTCACCGCGGCGAAGATCCCGGCGCGAATCAGGTCGGCGGTCAGCATCAGGCGCTGCCGCGACCAGCGATCGGCAAGCACGCCGAGCCACGGCGCCGCGAGGGCGCCAAGGACGTAACGAGCGAAGAAGAGCACCCCGATGGCGCGTGCCCCGCCGGCGTGGTACGCGTACACGGGCAAGGCGACTGCGTACGCCCACGTTCCGAGTGTCGAGCCCGCGCCGGCGATCTGGACGTTGCGAACCCGCCGGTTGGCGAACACCTTGGAGAACGCGCGGAAGGATGCGGCGGTGCGACTCACCGGGAGACAATCGCATCTTCTGTTGCTTAGTTGAAGAGCAAGTGGGAAGATTCCCCGGCTCACGCACGTCTTGTTGATTGATAGCGCCGCAGGGGCGCAGGAGAACTCTCAAGGAGGATTCGAAAATGTCGGACGAGACCCCCAAGGACGAGACCGAGACCGAGGTCGAGGGCCACGGCCGGATGGCCGCAAACGACGAGCCCGCAGGCGACGACGGCGACGACGACGAGGTCGAGGCCCACGGGTCGCGGCTCGACGGCCCCCGTCTCGACGGCCCCCGCCAGGACGGCCCCCGGGAAAGCTAGAGCAGTT
>JAWVDC010000036.1:0-18592 GCA_033857715.1 Gaiellaceae bacterium
ACGTGTCGGCGTAGTCCTGTGCGCAGAATCCTCCGACCGAGATCCAGAGCGGGACGCCGAGCTCGCGCAGGCGCGGCAGCGTGTCGGAGAGGAAACGCTCGCGTCCCGGATTGGCGAGACCGATCGCGTTGAGCATCCCGTGCGCGGTCTCCGCGATGCGCGGTGGCGCGTTGCCCTCCCGCGGCAGCGGCGTGACGGTCTTCGTGACGAAACCGTCGAGCGCGCGCGCGACCTCGGGCGCGGTGAGCGCGTCGAGGCAGCCGGAGGCGTTAAGCAGCCGCAAGGACCGGCCCTTCGACGCAGAGACGCTTCAGGTGGCCGCCGATCTCGACGACGCAGCCGTAACACGCGCCGTAGCCGCATGCCATCGGCGCCTCCCACGCGAGCTGCGAGTACGGGCTGATCGCCCGGACCGCTTCCAGCATGGGCTCGGGCCCGCATGCGAGAACGTCCATCTCCGAGTCGATGAGCTCCGTGACGAAGACGGGATCGACCACGACCTCCGTGTACGCCGGGAGGATCGATGCTGCTTCGGCGTGCGCGGCCGACCGGAAGCCGGCGACGATGCGCGGTTCGCCGCCGAGTTGCTCGGCGAGGTACGGGAGCGGAGCGATGCCGATGCCGCCGCCGACGAGCAGCGGGCGCTCGACGTCGAGGCGGTAGCCGTTCCCGAGCGGTCCCAGCACGGCGATCTCGTCTCCCGGTTCGAGCGCGGCGATGGCCGCCGTGCCCGGCCCGATGACGTCGACGAGGAACGCGAGCTCCCCGGGCGGCGCGAGACAGAGCGAGAAGGGCCGCGGCAGGAGGCGTCCCGGCGCCTCGAGCATGAAGAACTGCCCGGGGATGCCCGGCTCGATCCCGTTCCGCTCCACGCGGACGAGCGTGTATAGACCGACGCGCTCGGTCCCGGCGACGCGGCAGCTACGCCGAACGGCGTTCAACGTCGATCCGTTCCTGCAGCGAGACAGCCTGCTCGGCGCGCGCCGTCGCGATCGCGTGCACTGCGGCAGCCGCGCCCGAGAGCGTCGTGATGCACGGGATGCGCTGCACCATCGCCGCCTCGCGAATGACGTACCCGTCGGAGCGGGCGTCGCGGCCCTCCGGCGTGTTGATCACGAGGTCGCAGCGACCGTGGCGGATGAGGTCGACGACCGTCGGCTCGCCGTCGGTCGCCTCGCTGAGCTTGCGGACGGCCTTGACCTCGATACCCGCAGCGGCGAGCGTCGCGGCGGTTCCCTCCGTCGCGTGGAGCTCGAAGCCGAGGCCGGCGAGCGTCGCTGCGATCGCCACCGCGGCCGTCTTGTCGGGCTCGCGCACGGAGATGAACACGGAGCCCGAGCGCGGCAGTCTCCGCCCGGCGGCGCGCTCCGCCTTGTCGAGCGCGGTCGAGAGGTCGGCGGCGCTCGCCATCACCTCTCCGGTCGAGCGCATCTCCGGCCCGAGGACGGGATCGCTGCCGGGGAAACGCGCGAACGGCAGGACGGCTGCCTTGACGCTCCACTGCCGCGGCGGCCGCTCCTGCGGGAGACCGAGGTCGCGGATGGTCGCCCCGACGGCGAGCCGGCAGGCCGCCTTGACGAGCTCCACGCCGGTCGCCTTGCTCACGAACGGCACGGTCCGCGAGGCGCGCGGGTTCGCCTCGAGGACGTACACCTCGCCGTCCCCGGTCACGGCGAGCTGGACGTTGAGGAGACCGACGACGCCGAGCGCGCGGCCGAGGATCTTCACGATCCGCGAGACCTCCTGCGCCTCGCCGAAGCTCAGGCTCGGTGCGGGCAGGATGCACGAGGAGTCGCCGGAGTGCACGCCCGCCTCCTCGATGTGCTGCATGACCGCGGCGACGTACGTGTCGACTCCGTCGCAGAGCGCGTCGACGTCGACCTCGACGGCGTTCTCGACGAAGCGGTCGACGAGGATCCGCTCGAACGGCGGCATCTCGCGCACCTCGTCGGCGGTGTAACAGACGCGCATCGCGCGGCCGCCGAGGACATACGACGGGCGGACGAGCACCGGGTAGCCGATCCGTTCCGCGATCTCGACCGTCTCGTCCTGCGTCGCGGCGATCCCCCACTCCGGCGAGCGCAGGCCGTGTGCCTTCAGCAGGCCGGCGAACCGCTCGCGGTCCTCGGCGAGATCGACGGCGTCGAACGGTGTGCCGAGGATCTTGTAGCCCGCATCCTCGATCACGCGCGCGAGCTTGAGCGGCGTCTGGCCGCCGAACTGGATGACGACGCCGACGGGCTTCTCCCGCTCGCAGATCGCGAGCACCGACTCGGCGTCGAGCGGCTCGAAGTAGAGGCGGTCGGACGTGTCGTAGTCGGTCGAGACGGTCTCGGGGTTGCAGTTGACCATGACCGCCTCGTAGCCGAGCTCGCGGTACGTCGTGACCGCGTGCACGCAGCAGTAGTCGAACTCGATGCCTTGGCCGATCCGGTTCGGGCCGGAGCCGAGGATGACGACGCGCGGCTTGGCGCCTGCGGGCGGCGCCTCGTCGACCTCGCCCCACGTCGAGTAGTAGTAGTTGGAGGCTGCCTCGACCTCGCCCGCGCACGAGTCGACGCGGCGGTACGCGGGCCGCACGCCGCAGTCGCGCCGGCGCTGGCGCACGGCGGTCTCGGTCGCCCCCGCGGCGGCGGCGATCTGGGCGTCGGAGAGGCCGAGCCGCTTGAGGCGGATCCAGTCGCCCGCGACGAGCGACTCAATGTCGCCGACGGACTCGAGCGCGGCGAAGATCCGGTCGAGCTCGTGGTGGAAGAACGGATGGACGTCTTTCGGGACGTCGGCGAGCGTCTGCCACGGCGTCGCGGCGCCGGCGTCGAGCTCGCGCGAGCGGAACGCCTTGAGGAACGCCTCCGCGAACGTGCGACCGATCCCCATCGTCTCGCCGACCGATTTCATCTGCGTGCCGAGCGTGCGGTCGGCGCCGGGGAACTTCTCGAACGCGAAGCGCGGGAACTTCACGACGACGTAGTCGAGCGTCGGCTCGAAGCTCGCCGGCGTCGTCCCCGTGAGATCGTTCGAGATCTCGTCGAGCGTGTAGCCGACCGCGAGCTTCGCCGCGACCTTCGCGATCGGGTAGCCGGTCGCCTTCGAGGCGAGCGCAGAGGAGCGCGACACGCGCGGGTTCATCTCGATGACGCGCACGTCGCCGGTCTCGCGGTGGCGGGCGAACTGGATGTTCGAGCCGCCCGTGTCGACGCCGACGGCGCGGATGATCGCGATCGCCGCGTCGCGGAGCTCCTGGTACGCCTCGTCGGAGAGCGTCATCTGCGGCGCGACGGTCACGGAGTCGCCGGTATGGACGCCCATCGGGTCGAGGTTCTCGATCGAGCAGACGATGACGACGTTGTCGAGCCGGTCGCGGACGACCTCGAGCTCGAACTCGTCCCAGCCCTTGATCGACTCCTCGACGAGCACCTGGCCGATCGGGGACTCGGCCAAGCCGCGCTCGACTTGGCGGCGCAGCTCGTCCTCCGTCCATGCGAAGCCACCGCCGTGGCCGCCCATCGTGAAAGCCGGCCGGACGACGGCAGGTGCCGGGATCTCGCCGAGCTGCGAGACGTCGGTGATGGCGATCGAGCGCGGAACCTTGAGCCCGCACGACTCCACCGCTTCTTTGAACAGCTGTCTGTCCTCGGCGCGCTGGATCACGTCGAGGCGCGCTCCGATGAGCTCGATCCCGAGCTCATCGAGAATGCCCGACTCTGCGAGCTCGCGCGCGAGGTTGAGCGCGGTGCCGCCGCCCATCGTCGGGAGGAGCGCGTCCGGCCGTTCGAGGCGGAGCACCCCCGCGACCGACTCGGCGTCGAGCGGCTCGAGATACGTCCGGTCGGCGAAGCCGGGGTCGGTCATGATCGTCGCCGGGTTGGAGTTGATCACGATCGTCCGGTAGCCGTCCTCGCGCAGGACTTTGAGCGCCTGGCAGCCGGAGTAGTCGAACTCCGCGGCCTGGCCGATCACGATCGGGCCGGAGCCGAGGATGCAGATCGACTCGATGTCGGTTCTACGCGGCAACGTCATTCACCCACTTCTCGAGCAGCGACCACGCGTCGTGCGGACCGGGGCCTGCCTCGGGATGAAACTGGAGCGCGCGCGCGCGGAGCTCCGGGAAGTCGAGGCCCTCGACCGTGCCGTCGTACAGCGAGACGTGCGACGCCTCGGCCGCCTCGCTCGCACGCACCGCGAAGCCGTGGTTCTGGCTCGTGACGAGGACACGCCCGGTCTTGCGCTCGAGCACCGGATGGTTCGCGCCGCGGTGGCCGAACGGGAGCTTGTACGTCTCGTGGCCCGTAGCCTGCGCGATCAGCTGGTGGCCGAGGCAGATGCCCATGACGTTTGTGCGGCCGAGCAGCTCCGCGACCGTCTTCGTCTCGGCAACGAGCGGCTCGGGATCGCCCGGGCCCGGCGAGAGGAGAACGCCGTCGTGCGCGGCGAGCGTGTCGGCATCGACATCGTGGGGATGGACGGTGACCCGCGCGCCCGCCGTCGCGAGCCGCCGCAGAACCGAGTTCTTGACGCCGTAGTCGACGACGCCGATCGAGACGCGTCCCTCGTCCGCGAAGACGTACGACTCTGAGGTCGAGACGCCCTCGATGAGCGCGCGGCCCAGCATCGGCGACTGCTCTTGCGCAAGGCGGATCGCGTCGTCGACCGATAGGTCGCCGGAGACCGCGATGCCGAGCGCGGAGCCGGCCTCGCGGAGATGCAGGACGAGACTGCGGGTGTCCAGGCCGGTGAGCGCGACGATGCCGTGCTCCGTGAGCCAGTCAGTCCACTCCGGCCCGCGCGCCTCGCGCATGAGCACCGCGCGGGCGTGCGTCGTGGCCGACTCCGAGCGCTCGGGCGCGACGCCGTAGTTGCCGACCATCGGCGCCGTGAAGCAGATGAGCTGATCCTCGAAGCTCGGGTCGGTGACCGCCTCCTGGTAGCCGGACATGCCGGTGGTGAAGACGGCCTCGCCGAGCGCGTGGCCGTCGGCGCCGACCGACTCGCCGGGCCACACCGTGCCGTCTGCGAGCGCGAGGTAGCTCATTCGTACGCCACCTGTCCTCCCGCAAACGTCATCCGCACGACCCCGGTGAGAATCGAGCCGAGGAGCCACGAGTTGGCCGACCGCGAGTGGAACGGCTGCTCGCCGACCGTCCATGTGCCTTCGAGATCGAGCAGGACGAGATTGGCGGTCGCGCCCTTTGCCACGCGCGGGATGTCGAGATCGAACAGCCGCGCGGGGCCGGCCGACATCCGCTCGAGCAGCGTCTCGAGCGAGAGCAGCCCGGGTTGGACGAGGTGCGTGTACAGCGACGCGAAGGCCGTCTCGAGACCGGTCACGCCGAACGGCGCCTCCTCGAAGGGCACGTCCTTCTCGTGCGCCGCGTGCGGCGCGTGGTCGGTGGCGATCGCCTCGATCGTCCCGTCGCGCACCGCGTCGAGCAGCGCAACCCGGTCGCGCTCCGCCCGCAGCGGCGGGTTCATCTTCACGTTCGGATCGAGCGAGCGGACCGCTTCATCGGTGAGGACGAGATGGTGCGGAGTCGCCTCGCCGCTCGCGTTGATCCCAAGCTCCTTCGCGCGGCGAAGCGCGTCGACCGATTCCGCGGCGGAGAGGTGCAGGACGTGGATCCGGCCATTCTCGTACGCCGCGAGGGAGATGTCGCGCTCGACCGCCACCGACTCGGCGACCGAGGGGTAGCCGGCGAAGCCGAGCTCGGCAGCGACGCGGCCCTCGTGGACGTGCGCGTTCTTCGAGAGCGTCGGCTCCTCGCAATGGAGCGCGAGCGGCCGGTCGGTCGTCGATGCGTACTGGAGCGCGCGCCGCATGAGCCCAGCCGACGCGACGGGCATGCCGTCGTCGGAGAAGGCGACCGCTCCCCGGTCGGCGAGCTCGCCCATCTCGGTGAGCTCCTCTCCACGCTGGCCGCGCGTGATGGCCGCGAGAAAGCCTGTCGGCACCGCAGCCTCGCGCTTTGCAACCTCCACGAGCGCGCCGAGCGTCCAGGCGGTGTCGACGACCGGGTCGGTGTTCGGCATCGCGAGGATCGCGCAGAAGCCGCCGGCCGCCGCCGCAGCGGTGCCCGTCGCGACCGTCTCCTCGTCCTCGCGTCCGGGCGTGCGGAGGTGGACGTGCGGGTCGACGAACGCCGGCGCGAGCACGAGGCCCGCCGCGTCGATCACGCGGTGCTCGTTCGCGTCGACCTTCTCCGCGATCTCGACGATCGTGCCGTTGTCGATGCGAACGTCGAGCGTCGCGTCGAGCTTCTCGGTCGGATCGACGACGCGCGCGCCGCGGATGACGACGTTCGCGCCGGGCGCGTCCTTCTGCCAGAGCATCTCGGCCATCACGCGACCTCGGCCGCGGCGAGCGCCTGCACCCCGACCGGCCCCCCGGTGAGGACGTCGTAGAGGACGGCCATCCGCGTGACGAGGCCGGCGCGCACCTGCTTGACCACGAGGGAATCGGGCGAGTCGGCGACGGCGGAGTCGATCTCGACGCCGCGGTTCATCGGCCCCGGGTGCATGACCTTCTGACCCGCCCGCACTCGATCGGGCGTGATCCCCCACCGCGCGGTGTACTCGCGGAGGCTCGGCACGTAGTTCGCGCCCGCCTGCATCCGCTCGTTCTGCATGCGGAGGACGTAGACGACGTCGGCGTCCCCGATCGCGTCGATGTCGGACGTCATCTCCGCCGGCAGCTCGCGGGGCAAGAGCGCCGGCGGGCCGACGAGCGTCGTGCGGATCCCGACGAGCGCGAACGCCTGGACGAGCGAGCGCGCGACGCGGGAATGGAGGACGTCTCCGACGATCGCGACGTGGAGGCCTTCGAGGCGGCCGAGCTCGTCCTGGATCGTGTAGAGGTCGAGCAGCGCCTGCGTCGGATGCTGGTTCTTGCCGTCCCCCGCGTTGACGACGTGCGCGTCGATCGTCGCGGCGACGAGCTGCGGCGCGCCGATCTGCGGGTGCCGAACGACTATGACGTCGGGGTCGTAGGCGCCGAGCGTGAGCGCCGTGTCCTTGAGCGATTCGCCCTTGTCCACCGAGGAGCCGACGGCCTTGATGTTCAGCGTGTCTGCGGAGAGGCGCTTCGCGGCGAGCTCGAAGGACGATGAGGTGCGCGTCGACGATTCGTAGAAGAGGTTGACGACGAGGTGGCCTTTGAGCGTCGGCAGCTTCTTCACGTGCCGGTCGAGCGACGCCGCGAACGTGCGCGCGGTGCCGAGCAGCCGCTCGACGTCGTCGCGCGTGAGGTCGGCGACCGAGATGAGGTGGCGCTTCGGCGGCGGGCCCGGCGGGCGCAAGTCGTCGGTCACGAGGCGGATCATCTCCCCTCCTCCTCAGGCGCGGCAACGAGCAGGACCGCGTCGACCTCGTCCACCTCGACGAGCTGCACCTGGATGCGCTCGTCGCGGGCGGTCGGGAGGTTCTTGCCGACGTAGTCGGGGCGGATCGGCAGCTCGCGATGGCCGCGGTCGACAAGGACTGCGAGCTGGACGCGCTCGGGCCGGCCGTACTCGAAAAGCGCCTCGATCGCCGCGCGGATCGTCCTGCCCGTGTAGAGGACGTCGTCGACGAGCACCACCGTGCGGCCGTCGAGCGGGAAGTCGAGCTGGGTCGCGCGGACGAGCGGCTGCGGCGCGAGCGGGGCGTCGCCGCCGCGCACCATCACGTCGTCGCGGTGGAAGGTGATGTCGACCGCGCCGAGCGCAGGCGCGGCGCCGGCGCGCTCCTCGATCAGCCGCGCAAGTCGCTGCGCGAGCGGGACGCCCCGCGTCTGGATCCCGACGAGCGCGACGTCCTCGACGGACGGATTGCCCTCGATGATCTCATGGGCGATTCTCGAAAGAGTCCGGCCCAGCGCCTCCGCGTCGAGGACCGACTTGCCCTGAACGGGCGCGTGCGTATTCATCCGTCTCCTTTCCGGCCTCGCTGGACCGGGTTAAAGGGGTACGACCAGACGGAAGAGTAGCGCGTCCGCCGGACACGGCCCTAGCATCGCCTGGTGGCGTTCTTGCCGACCGCACCGGCTGGCCAGTGGAAGTACGAGTCCCGACCGATCGGGGCACAACTTTGGGCCTCCTTCTTCGACATCTGCGTCGTTGGCCTCGCAGCCGGCAGTGGTGAGTATGCGTTCGGTACCGGCGGCGACAGCCCGGTCTTTGGCATTCCGGCCCTAGTCCTGATGGCAGCGATCCTGATCCGGGCGCGCCGGATCGGGGTGTGGGCAGACGGTGACAGAATCGCCGTTCAGAACCTCTGGCGGACGTACGAATTCGGGTGGGCCGAGGTAGCCACCGTTGAGGCCTTGGGCTGGGCCCCCCAGACGCCTCCGCGGTGCGTCTTCAGAATGCACCAAGGCAGTGCGGTCCGAGCCTTAGGAGTACCGCTCGCACTTTCGGGAGCATCCGACGTAGCTCGGGACCTCGCTCAAGTGTCGCGGAGTCCTGTAAAGGTCGTCGATCGCTGAGCTATCAGGCGAGCTCCCAGAAATCGCCGACGAGGCCGAGGCGCTCGAGAATCGCGACGTTCTGCTCGCGTGTGTGCGGCGCCCAGTCGGGCGCGATGCGGTCGTCCCACCACGCGAACGCGAGCTCGGTGAGCTTCGTGAGGGGGATCGTGGCGCCCGGCTCGCGCGTGCCGAGCCAGCGGGCGATGTGCTCCTCCGACCGGAAGAGATTCATCGTCCCTCAGGTGAAGACGATGTCGTCCCACCAGTGGCGCGCCGGGACGAGGACGTGGAAGAGGAGCGACTCGTCGCTCGGGCGGCCGTCCCGGACATCAAAGGCAAGAGGCTCGCCGCAGTCGGGGCACGACGCCTCGATCCGTCCGTCGGAGTGAAGCGCGGCACAGATGCCGATCGCGTCCCACGCGCAGTTGCCGTACCACCAGCGAACGTTCGCCTCGACGCGGTACGCGGTCGGAACGCAGGAGAACGGGTTGAGCATCCGCAGCTCGTCGGTCGCCGGATTGAGGACGAGGGCGTGCGCGTCGTGGAGCCGCCGCCAGCCCGCGACGACGTCGTCGGGCTCTCCTACCTCGGCGGGTGCCGGCGCGCGACGATGCTCGACGAAGAACGCGTACGTGCGGCGGCGGAGGTCGAGATCGGCGTCGTCCACGCCGCGAGCCTAGAAGTCGGAGCTCAGGTCGTCCGGCTCGGTGAGCGCCTCGATCGCGTCCTTCGCGTCCTCGAGGTCGCCTTCGGGGACGAGGATGCGCACCGCGTCGTCCTCGGGCATGGCCTCAATCGACGACTCGATCCCGGCGTTGCGAAGGATCTCCTGCATCTCCTCCGCCTCGGCGATGTCGCCGGCAACTGCGGCCTGAACCATTGCGCTCATTCCGTCGGGATCATAGGACGCGGCGGGCGGGCGCCGCGCTCGACGAGCTCGGGCGTGCCGCGCTCGGCGAACGGCACCGCGATCACGTCGAAGTCGCGAGGGACGACCGTGTCCGGGAAGATTGCGCGCGCCTCGTCGGCGAGCTCCGGCCCGAAGTACCGCGGCGACACGTGCACGAGAGCGAGAAGCCGCACCTGCGCGAGCCGCGCGACTTCGGCCGCCTCCGCTGCCGTGGAGTGGTTCGTCTCTCGAGCGCGGTCGGCCTCCTCCGCGAGGAAGCTCGCCTCATGGATGAGCAGGTCGGCGCCGTGAGCGGCCTGGACGACGACCGGGGACGGAGAGGTGTCGCCGGTGATGACGATGCGCCGGCCAGGACGCCGCTCGCCGAGCACCTCGGCGGGAGTGACCGTCCGGCCGTCCGGCAGCTCGACGTTCTCCCCCGCCTGCAGCCGGCCGCGCGAAGGGCCGGCCGGCACGCCGAGCTCGTCCGCCATCGCGACGTCGAAGCGGCCGGGCCGCTCGGCCTCGACGAGCGCGTACCCGAGCGCGACGACGCCATGGTCGGCCGCGAACGGCTCGATCACGTAATCGCCGCGCGGCACCGTCTCCCCCGGCTCAAGCTCGACGAGGCTGGCCGGGTAGGGAAGCCGCCCGACGAACGGCTGCAATTGCTTGAAGAGCTCTTTCAGGCCGCGCGGGCCGTAGATTGTCAGCGGCGTCTCCTCGCGGCCCCGCAGCGCGAACGTCTTGAGCATGCCCGGCAGGCCGAGGAAGTGATCCGCGTGGTAGTGCGTGAGGAAGATCTCCTCGATGTCCGGGAGCCCGACCGCGGAGCGCTGGAGCTGCCGCTGCGTCCCCTCTCCGCAGTCGAACAGCAGCCGCTCGCCGCCGCGCCTGATGAGAACGGCGGCGGGGCTGCGTTGCGCGGTCGGTGCAGACGCGGCGGTGCCGAGGAAGACGACGTCGAGGTCCACCGGGCGATTCTAGGAGGGGACTAAACAAATCCGGCTTCTGGGGCGATATATGGCCTTGTGAACGACCTTGGACGGGCACTGCCGCGCGCGGACGATCTCGGTCGCTCGATCACGCTGTTACGCGCCTTCCTTCTCGCGTCGGCGCTCATCCTCGTGGCCGGCGGCGCCGTTCTCGGCTGGTCGCTGTCGCACACGCTCTGGCAGCAGGTCGTGACGTCCGAGCAGTCGTCGCTCGTGCGCTACGTCGACGGAGTCGTCCGCCCCACGCTCGTGCACGGCAACCGAGTCGTCGTGAACCGGCGGGGCGGGCAGGCGATGCTCGACTCCTTCCGGTCGCAAGACCATGACGTCGTGGCTGTGAAGGTGTGGGCGCCGAACGGCCGGCTGGCGTGGACGAATCGCGACCGGGAGCGGATCGGCCGGCGCTTCCCGCTCGAAGGCGCGCTCGAGACCGCGATCGACGACAACCGCGCGTCCTCGAGCTTCGTGTCGATGTCCAACGCGAGCGAGGAGGACGACTCCGAGGCGAACCTCGGCTATCCAAGCCTCCTCCAGGTCTACGCGCCCATCATCGGGTCGCGGTCGGGCCGGGTGATCGGCGCGTACGAGATCTACGCGAACCCGGCCGCCGTCACCCAGCTGATCGGCTCGCGCCGCCGCATGATCTGGTTCACCGTCGCCATCGTGTTCCTCACGCTGTGGGCAGCACTCGCTCTTCTCGTCCGCAGCGGCTCGCGCCGGCTCGTGGAGTCGAACCGACTCCTCGAGGAGAGCGCGCTCGAGGCGGTGGCAAGCCTCAACGCGACCGTCGACGCGAAGGATCCGTACACGGCGGGCCATTCACTGCGGGTGCAGCGGATCGCCGTGGAGATCGGACGTGAGATGGGCCTCAACCAGCAGCAGCTCGACACGCTGCATTTCGCCGGCCTCTTCCACGACATCGGCAAGATCGGCGTCCCGGACGCGATCCTCACGAAACCGGCGAAGCTCACGGACGAGGAGTCCGCGATCGTGAAGCGCCACCCGCAGGACGGGGCGCGCATCGCCGGGCGGCTGCGGCGGCTCCAGACTGCGGTGCCGGCGATCCTGCACCACCACGAGCACTGGGACGGCAACGGCTATCCGCATGCCCTGAGCGGCGAGGACATCCCCGTCGAGGCAAGCGTGGTCGGCCTTGCCGACGCGTTCGATGCGATGACTACCGACCGGCCCTACAGCGCCGCGCGTCCGCTCGACGAGGCCGTCGAGGAGATCGTCCGGAACCGCGGCACTCAGTTCGCTCCTGCCGCGGTCGATGCGCTCCTCCGCATCGCCGAGCGGATGCCGGAACTGCTCGGCGCGGGGACGCCGGAGCGTTCGGCGACCAAGGGCGCGCCCACCCAGCTCGCCCTCGCCTAATCTCGCCCGCCTACGGAAGAACGAGCTTCTCGCCGGGCGAGATCGTCGCCGACGCGAGATGGTTCCGGTGCTGGATCTCCCACACGCCCTCACGCGGGTCGCCTGCGTACGAGTGCGCGGCGATCGACCAGAGCGTGTCGCCGGGCCGAACGACATACGTGCGCCTCGGCCCTGCGCCCGACGATCCATGCGCCGCGTACCCGACGGCAAGAGCCGCGAGACAAAGGAGAATGAGGAGCTTCCCGAACATCTGTTCGCATGATAGACCGAACAGACGTTCGGTGTCAAGTGGTCGTAAACCGCAGTTTTTCTTCTTCGCGGGCGGGGACCACTCTTACCATGGACGGTGGCTACATCAGATTCGAGCTCGCAGACGGCGAGCTGATCGAGTTGAGCGACGACGACATCGCGTGCGTCTACCGCGAGCTCTGGAGCCGCAAGTCCGAGGAGGGCGCGGGCACGACGGCCACCCTGCTGAGCCACGAGGTGCAGCTGCCCGAGGAAGAGCGGCGCACGATCGCGCTGACGCAGGTCGAGGGCGAGGCGCTGTGGGACGCGATGACGGCCCAGCGCGTCACCGCGCACCGTTACTGAGTGCGCGCGAGCACCGCGTCCACGAGCTTCACCGCGCCGAAGCGCACCGGGTCGTCGGCAGGCAGTCCCGTCTCCGCTTCGGCTGCAGCGATCGCTGCTCTTGCGTCGTCGTCGTCGAGGTCGCGGGTGTTGAGCGCGATGGCGACGACCTGAGCCGGGCGCGCCGGTAGCGCCATCGCTCGTGCAGCTCGACGAGCTCGCGCAGGGGCGGAATGGGATGCGGGCCGCCGCCGGCTCCGAGAATCTCCGTCCGCCCCGCTTCATGGCACAGGACGAGCAGGTGCGGCGCGCTTCCGTGGTAGAGCCCGAGCGTGACTCCCGAGTAGACGGGATGAATGAGCGAGCCCTGTCCCTCGACCCACAGAAGCTCGCCGCCGCGTTCGCGTCCCTCGACGACGAGCCGCTCGGCCGCCCCCGCGAGAAAATCGGCGACGACTGCATCGACCGCTATCCCCCACCCCGCGATCGCGATTCCCGTCTGTCCTGTCGGGACGAACACCGACGCAGTGCCGCGGCGGCGCGCTTCGAGATCGAGCTCGCACGACACCGTCATCTTCCCGATCGCGCAGTCGGAGCCGACCGTGAGGACGATCGTCGCGTCGACCTCGAGGTTCGCTCCCGTGGCGGTCGAGAGATCCGCGGGCGGGCGGCGCAGGTCGCGCAGCTCGACGCCGCGGGCTGCGGCGAGCGCGCTCAGCT
The DNA here is from genome assembly GCA_033857715.1 of Gaiellaceae bacterium. Lineage (GTDB taxonomy): Bacteria > Actinomycetota > Thermoleophilia > Gaiellales > Gaiellaceae > Palsa-739. The sequence continues at coordinate 12,995 of JAWVDC010000036.1, forward strand.
CGGGATCGTCGGCGAGAAAGACGTGGAGGCCGTTCTCGACGTCGAGCCCATGCTCGACACACGAGCGGAGCAGCTCCATCCACGCGGGCGGGAAGCGCCCGCCCTGCGTCACGACCCCGACGAGCGCCGTCGTCGGCTCGAAGGGCAGCGCCTCCTCGACCCTGCCGACGATCGGCACTCCGGCCTCCATCTCGCCGGCGCGCATCGAGTCGAGGATCACCGCGACGGCCTCGCGCCGGTACCGCAGGACACCACGCAGCGTCTTGCCGTAGTGCGCGTCGCCCGAGAAGCCCTCCGCGAGGACGAGGTACCTCATGCGGGGTGGACGCCGAGACCCGGCGCGTCGGGCGGGAGCTGCACGCCGTCGACGAACGGGACACCCGGCCACGGGTCGTGGGCGAGCAAGAGGTTCCCGTCGAGGTCGACGTGGTCGAACAGGGACGCGACCTGCGCCGCAGCCGAGATCCCGAGCCCCGCCTCGACCATGCACCCGAGCATGCAGCCGAGCCCGAGCGCGCGTGCGGCGTGCACCATCCGCATCGCCTCGCGGATCCCGCCGCACTTCGCGAGCTTGACGTTGATCCCATGGGCACGCCCGGCGCACGCGGCTACGTCGGCGAGCGTGTGGCAGTCCTCGTCGACGTAGATCGGCACCGGCGAGCGCTCCTTCACTTCCGGCCCCCGAGGGTCACCGACAGAAAGCGGCTGCTCGCAGTACTCGACTCCGAGCTCGCCGAGCCGCGGGAGGAAGTCGAGCGCCTCGTCGACGCTCCACGCCTCGTTCACGTCTACCTGCAGCGGGAGGTCGCCGGCGACGCCGCGCACCGCACGGACACGCTCGACATCGAGGCCGTCGCGGCCGCCGAGCTTGAGCTTGAGACGCCGGAAACGGCCGAGCGCCTTCTCGGCGCGGCGCGCCATGTCGTCGGGATCGCCGAGCCAGACCGTCCAGCTCGTCGGGGGCCCCGCGCGACGCAGACCGAGAAGCCGCCACACCGGCTGACCGAGGAGCTTGCCCTGTAGGTCGTGGAACGCCGCGTCGAGCGCGGCCCGCGCCGCGAACTCGCGAGGAGGCAGCCGCGCGAACACATCGTCGAGCGCGAAGGGATCTTCGCCGAGCGCGTCGGCATGCTCCTCGACGTACGCGAGCGCCGACTCGGCCGACTCGCCGTACCGCTCGATCGCCGCCGCCTCGCCAAAACCGGAGACGCCCGAGTGACGGATCTCGACGATGAGCGACTCCGCAGTGTCGCTCGACTCACGCGCAATGACGAACGTCTCCGCGAGCTCGATCGTCACGATCCGCGCTGCGACCTCCACGGAGGGAGGCTACCGCCGGGCGGTCGGCCGGAGCGCCTGGGCCACACCGTCGCCAAACAGATTGGCGCACACGAGGACGAGGACGAGGAGGAACGCCGGCCCCGACCATGTCCACCACCCCCATCCCATCCCGAGCCCCTGCACCTTCCCGTATCCGATGAGGCTCCCAAGCGTCGGATTGGTCAGCAGCTGCGACTCGCCGAGGCCAAGGAACTCCACGGTCGCTTCGAGTAGGAGCAACTGCCCGAAGAGCGATGTCCCGGCGATGATGATCGTGCTGCTCGCGTTCGGGAGAAGGTGCCGGAAGAAGACGCGGGTGTCGGATGCCCCGAGCGCCACGGCAGCCTGGGCGAACTCGCGTCCACGGAGCCCGACCACTTCCGCTCGCACGACGCGCGCGACAGGGATCCAGAGGCAGAGCGCGAGAATCATCGTCTGGGTGATCGTGGTCACAGGAGTGGCGTAGAAGTTGAAGATGAGGACGATGAAGATCGCCGGAAGGATGCCGAGCGCGTCCGTCGTGCGCATGAGCGCCGCGTCCACCCAGCCGCCCCGGTAGGCGGCGAGGCCACCGATGGCCACGCCTGCCAATGTCGCGAGGAGCGTCCCCAGCATCGCGATGAGCTCCGTCGCGTGGAGGCCATGGATCGACTGCTGGAGAACGTCCTGGCCAAGGCTGTTCGTGCCGAACCAATGCCAGCCGGCGAGAGTCGGTGGTCGGTTGAACAAGTCGGGGGTCAAGTGGATCGCCCTCCCGGCGGGCACGAGCGTCGGGACAATCAGGCCGATGAGGAACAGCGTGACGAGAACGACTCCGGCCCCGAGCGCGACGGGCTGACGAACAAACGCGCGGCCGAACCGCGCGAGTCCTCGCCGGCGTCGGTCCGACGGCGCCGCCAGCGGCAGATCTCCGGCGTGGCTCGCCATCACTCTGGCCTCGTGCGCGGATCGACGAACCACAGCGCTACCTCGCCGAGCACCGACATGACGAACATGAGCCCCGCCCCAAGGAGCAGAGCGAGCTGGAGCGCGTTCGTATCGACGGGGACGAACGCCTCGACGGTGAGCTTGAGGGCGTCGATGAACATCTCCCCCAATCCTCCGAGCCGAAAGATGATGTCGACCACGAGCGATCCGCCCAGGAGGAGACCGAAGTCGGAGACGAGCACCGGCACGAACGTGACGAGTGCGTTCCGCAGGGCGTGACGGAAGAGCACGGCTCGTTCGGAAAGACCCTTGCTCCGGGCGACGGCGATGTACGGCTCGCTGAGGGTGTCGAGCAATGCGCTGCGCAGGTAACGCGCGTGCAAGCCGATGAAGCCGAGCGCAAGGCTCAGCGCCGGCAGCGTGAGGTGATAGAGGACGAGCCCGATGTGGGTGAGCCCCGTTCCCGCCGACGGGCAATGCGGCATGCGGTGGCTGTCGAATACGAGTCCGATGCCGCCCGGGCATTCGCCGGCCCAGCCCGCCCGCGGGAACAGGTCGGTCCCCCACCCGCCTGAAAGCGCAGCAAGGCCGTCCTGCAAGATCAACGCGACGAGAAATGCGGGAATGGTCCAGGCTGCGTACGACGTGACTCGCAGCACCGTGTCGAAGGTCGAGTCGCGCCGGGCCGCTGCAAGGGTGCCGAGCGGCACCGCGATCAGCACGACGAGCACGAATGTCACGAGGAGCAGGAGGAGTGTTCGCCCGAAGGGCTCGCAGACGTATTGCCAAAGGTGCGCCGGACCCGGCGCGACGGCGTCAGGCGGCGGGAGAAGGCCGGTCGAGAGGCTGTGCCCGTTGACGAAGCCCTTGAGCCAGGCCAAGTACGCGGGGAACGCAGGCGTCCTCGGCCAGTAGTGCAGCGTCCAGAAGAAGAAGCTCCCGCTGAGCACGAGGAACATGGCGACGAGCCCGAACACCAGACGCCGCACGAGAAAGACGAGCATTGCGTTACGACCCCATCATCCTGAGCAACGAATACTAGGTCCGGGCGGCGCCCCCTTCAAGCTCCAACTGCCGCGCGTACACTCTTTTCTTCCCCGCGCCCGTAGCTCAGGGGATAGAGCGCGCGCCTCCGGAGCGCGAGGTCGCAGGTTCGATTCCTGCCGGGCGCATTTCCCGGTGCATCCTGCACGGGGCGCAAATTGGCTTCCCCGTGCGGGATCCCGGCTTTTTGCAGGGGAATACGCCGCCGCGAAAGTCGGACCGGACCTGTCACCGCAGCTCGCCTATGCGCGCCGCGTTCACCCCCCGGTACACCCCTCAGCGATGTGGCGCCGCTGCCCTATCGAGGCGGTACGGGACCCCGCCCCCTTCCGGGGGAATTTGCGCGCTCGCGTCGCGTAGCCATGCGGGTTTCGCCGATCGGCCACCCCGCCCGGCAGCGGGTCCGCGTGAATTCCAGCTAAAACGGTCGCACCGTGATACCGCTCGTCACACCCGCCACCCCGTAGAGCTCCGCTCCGGGTTCTCCGCCAGCCCTGGCTTCCTCTCCTCGTAGTTGTCGTCGCCGTGGCCGGCGTGTGCCGCTGCAGCAGGTCGGGACCTTCCGCGATCCGTTCGTTGTCGTGAACGGTCCGGACGGCCCCGAGCGGCTGTGGCTGAACGAGAACCCGGGCGGGCGTAAGCGCCGTCGATCGAAACCCTCGTGACCGAAAGGACGAGTAGCTCAGTGTCCAGCAACGGCCAGCAGGGACCAGTGAGAAAGCCCGAGGAAGATCGCCGGACGTACCAGGCCGCGCTCGACGTCGAGCGCACCGGCTACGAGCACCGCATCGCCGCCGCCGAAGCCAACGACGACGAGGCCAGCGCCGAGCGCTACCGCCGCCGTCTGCGCGAGGTCGACGCCGAGAAGGAACGCAGCCTCGCTGAGTCGCGCGACGCCGGCGACGCCCACCTTGAGGCGGCGGAATGACAACCGCCGCCGAGCCCGCGCTCCTCACCGTCCAGGAAGCCGCCGAGATCCTCCGCGTCTCACCGATGACCGTGTACCGGATGATCGAGCGCGACGAGCTTCCAGTGATTCGCCTGTCAACAGGCCCGAAGGCCGGCATCCGGATCGACCCGGAGATCCTCGGCGAGGCCCTCGCAGAGATGACGCGGGTCCAGCGCGACCGGACGGCGCGATCGATGCGTATGCGCATCAAGGCCGACGATGAGTGAACGGCGCAACGTCCTTCCGTAACGTCATCCAAGGCGAGATCGAGCGAGAGATGCACGACGGCGGCGCCGAAGGCAGCGGACCGCTCCTCCTCAACGCGTGGCAGGTCGCCGAGATGCTCCACGTGAGCGTCGAGTGGGTCGCAGCTCGCCGCAACGTTCTGCCGTGCTTCGACGTGCCGGACGAGAACGGCGTCGAGTCGCTCGCGCGCATGCGCGTCCGGACGCAGGATCTAGGCCACTGGAAGCGCGCGACCCGGGAGACGCGATGAGCTTCGAGGGCGGCTACCACCACTCCCCGGACACGGGCGAATATTCCGCGAGAATCGCTCCGCCGGTCAACTTCCCGAAGAGCGGCCACGCGTGTTACGGCTGCCCCGGCTATCTCGATCGCTTGTGCTGCCAGCACGATGCGCGGGCGGCCAGCCACATTCCGCACAGCCTCGTCGTCAAGTTCGAGGATCCCGAATGACGCCGCTCGATCGCCCCGACCTCGGCCCGAACGTCAAGGTCGATCGGCCCGACCTCGGCCCGAGGGTGACCGTCGAGTACGTCGACGACAGCGCCCAGACCGGGCCACTACCAACGCTCGACCTGACCATCAACGAGAGCGGCCCCGCTGCCCTCTCAGAAGGAGAACCACGCTCTCATGAGCGCCACTGACCGCATCGTCCGCACCGTCGACTTCGTGCTCTCGCCCGAGGTTCGCGCGGCTTCCGACGGCCAGCTTCGCCTCACCGGCTACGCAGCCGTCTTCGGAACCGTCAGCGAAGACCTCGGCTTCCGGGAAGTACTCGAGCCCGGCTGTTTCCGCAGCGCCCTGACCAAGCCCGGGGTGGACTGCGTCCTGAACTGGATGCACGACGACGGCCAACCCCTCGCTCGCCAGTCGGCCGGCAATCTCACCCTCCGCGAGGACTCCAAGGGCCTCATGATCGATGCCACGCTGCCAGACACGCAGCTCGCGCGCGATGCCGTCGAGCTCGTCCGCAGCGGCGTCGTCAACAAGATGAGCTTCGCGTTTTCGATGCGCGGCGGCCGCGACCGAGAGGAGGTCCGCGGCGGCGAGGTCTACCGCTACATCGAGCAGGTCGGAGATCTACACGACGTCTCGCTCGTGACGCACCCGGCCTA
>JAWVDC010000037.1:0-2763 GCA_033857715.1 Gaiellaceae bacterium
ACGAGCAGCGGCACTGCCTGCCTCTGCATGTTCGCGCCCATGAGCGCGCGGTTCGCGTCGTCGTGCTCGAGGAACGGGATGAGCGCCGTCGAGACCGACACGATCTGCGCCGGCGAGACATCCATCAGTTCGACGTCCTTCGGCGACGCGGCGACGGCCTCGCCCTCGGACGAGCGGCAGAGGACGGTGTCTTCGACGAAGCGGTTGCTCTTGTCGAGCTGGGCGCTCGCCTGTGCGATGACGTACTTCGTCTCCTCGACGGCGTCGAGGTAGACGATGTCGTCGGAGACCTTGCCGCCCGACACCTTCCGGTACGGCGTCTGGATGAAGCCGAACTCGGACACGGTCGCGTACGAGGCGAGGTAGCCGATCAGGCCGATGTTCGGGCCTTCCGGCGTCTCGATCGGGCACATGCGGCCGTAGTGGGTCGGATGGACGTCGCGCACCTCGATCGGCGCGCGCTCGCGGGTCAGGCCGCCCGCGCCGAGCGCCGAGAGGCGGCGGCGGTGGGTGAGCCCGGCGAGCGAGTTCGTCTGATCCATGAACTGCGAGAGCTGCGAGGAGCCGAAGAACTCCTTCAGCGCCGCGACCACTGGCCGGATGTTGATGATCGTCTGCGGCGTGATCGTGTCGACGTCCTCCGTCGTCATCCGCTCGCGGACGACGCGCTCCATGCGGTAGAGGCCGACCCGGAACGCTTCCTGGATCAGCTCGCCGACCGTGCGGAGACGGCGGTTGCCGAAGTGCTCGTACTCGTCGAGGTCGTTGACGATCGGGGCGCGCGGCATGGACGCCGCCTCCGCCGCGAAGTCCTTCGAGTCCTCGGGCAGGCCGAGCTTGACCGGCAGCTCGATGAGCTTGCGGACGAGCGCGACGATGTCCTCGGTCGTGAGGACGCGGCAGTCCTCCGGCACCGACACGTCGAGCCGCTGGTTGAGCTTGTAGCGGCCGACCTTCGTCAGGTCGTAGCGCTTCGGGTCGAAGAAGAGCGAGCGCAGGAGGTTCCGCGCGTTGTCGAGCGTCGGCGGCTCGCCCGGGCGCTGCTTCTTGAAGACCTCGATCAGCGCCTCTTCTTCCCGCGTGGACGGGTCCTTGTCGAGCGTGTTGACGATGTACGGCGAGTTGTCGAACAGCGCGAGGATCGCCTCGTTCGTCGACGTGTCGAGCGCGAAGCCCGTCGACGGATCCTCGGCCGGCAGCGCGCGGAGGAGCGTCGTGATCGGCAGCTTGCGCTTGCGGTCGATGCGGGCGTAGACGATGCCCTTCTTGTCGATCTCGAGCTCGAGCCACGAGCCGCGGCTCGGCATGAGGTTCGCCGTGAAGACCTGCTTCGTCGCGTCCTTCGGCTCCATCAGGTACGCGCCCGGCGAGCGAACGAGCTGCGTCACGATGACGCGCTCGGTGCCGTTGATGATGAACGTGCCGTGCTCCGTCATCATCGGGAAGTCACCCATGAAGACGGTCTGCTCGCGAATCTCGCCCGTGTCCTTGTTCACGAAGCGGACGGTCATCGAGAGCGGAGCCTGGTAGCTCAGATCCTTCTCACGGCATTCGCGAATCGACGCGGCCGGCTCCCCAAACTTGTAGGAGCCGAACTCGACAGCGAGCGAGCCGGTGTAGTCCTCGATCGGCGAGATGTCGTCGATCGTCTCCCGCAGTCCCTCGTCGAGGAACCACTGGAACGAAGCTTTCTGAATGTCGATGAGGTTCGGCAGGTCGAGAACGTGCTCGAGCCGGCTGAACGACTTACGAGCGCGGGGCGAAACGACCGTCGTGGTCAAGAAGAACAGCCTCCCTTGGGACGTGCGACTATCGGCAAGTAATCGGCGGCAGAGCAGTGCAAATTGGACGAGCGGCGAGCGGGATGCGCGCAGGCCTAAACGTGGCGCAACCAGCCAGGGTACCGGAAGAGCCTATCCCACCGCAAGCTGACGCTTCGGCGGGACGCCGGTATAAGAGTCGCGAGTGTACCACTCGCGACCTGTTTGGCGGTACTCCGCGCGCCGGAAGCGTGGGTCCGGCGCGCTACGTGCTGAGTGCTTGTTACCCGCCGCGGCGGGCGCCTACGGCACGCCCGGGAGCGGGCATTGGCCTGCGACTAAGCCGCGCTTCGCGCTGTCCTAGCCTCCGGTCGCGCTGCTGCTCGTGCGCCGCAGGCGCACGAGCGGCCAGAGCCCTCAGCACGAAGCAGGCCCGGGATCGCAATCCCGGGCCTGCGTAGTTCCTCCTCCTCGAACTGAAGTAGCGAAGCTACTTCAGTTCGACGCTGGCGCCTGCTTCTTCGAGCTGGGCCTTGATCGAGTTGGCCTCGTCCTGGGCGATGCCCTCCTTGACGGCCTGCGGGGCGCCGTCGACGAGGTCCTTCGCTTCCTTGAGGCCGAGACCGGTGATGGCCCGGACGACCTTGATCACCTGGATCTTCTGGCCGCCGGCCTCGGTGAGGACGACGTCGAACGACGACTTCTCCTCGGCCGCCTCGGCCGGAGCACCGCCACCGCCGGCAGCGGCGACAGCGACCGGAGCGGCGGCGGTGATGCCCCACTCCTCCTCGATCTTGTTCTTCAGCTCGACCAGCTCGAGGACGGTCATCTTCCCGAGCTCGTCGAAGATGGTGTCAACAGCCATTAGGCGTTCTCCTCTTCGGTTTCGGCGGCCGGCTCGGGAGCCTCCGCGCTTTCTTCAACTACATCGGCGACGCTCTCCGGTTCTGCGTCGTCACTCTCTTCGGCGGCGGACGCTTCAGTGGCCTCATCAGCGGTGTCG
>JAWVDC010000038.1:0-9062 GCA_033857715.1 Gaiellaceae bacterium
CGCGAACGTCGTAGACGCGTCGAAGTGGACCTCGGCCCAGCCGACGAGCTGCTTGGCGAAGACCGCCTCGCCGTGGAAGGTCACTCCGTGGACGACGATCTCGTCGCCGGCACGGAGATGGTTCCACGCCCGCCAAAAGCCGGCGGCAGAGCTGACGACGATCCACCTGTGCGGCACGAAGTACGGCCGCCCGAAAGCAGTCACCCCTGCCCACGTCTCGTCGATCCCGGCGGCGACGGGGCGTACCGCCGCGCCCATGAGGAGGACTCCAAGAACAGCTATGACCGCAAGGCACTTCAAACCAGCTTCCGCCTTACTACTGGGGGAAGCCGGTCAATACAAGGCCCAAATATTGGGGCGCCGAGGCCCAGGACCCGGCGGATCCCTAGGCGGGAAGCGCTATTTCCGCGCCGATTTGCGCAGCCGAGGAACCATGCGCGAGACCTGCTCGAGGATGTCCGGCGCCCACCACCGCACGAGAAGGAGGTAGACGGCGCCCCCGGCGACGATCACTGCGAGCAGCCGGAGCGCGGCGGGAGCGCCGAACCCGAGGAGCAGGTGGCGGACGGCGTTCGCGATCAGCACCATGGGGAGCGCGATCGAGAACACGCGGAGGACGCCCCGGCCGTATTCGCGCAGCGGCAGCCCGACGCGCCGGCAGGTCGTCCACGAGTACGTGACGGCAACGACCGCGGACCCGGCTGCGTAGAGGCCGGCGACCCCGACGACGCCCCAGCGCAAGCCCGCGACGAAGGCGCCGACGGTGACCAGGGTGGAGAAGGCCATGAAGCGCACGAGCCGGACCGAGTCCCCGACCGCCTGAAGGACGCTCCAGTTCAACGTCTTGAAGCTCTGGGCGGCGCCCGCAAGGCAGAGGAACTGAAGCACCGGCACCGCCGCGACCCACCGCTCGCCGAGGACGACCGGGACGAAGTCCGGCGCGACGACGGCCATCCCGAGGAACGCCGGCACGTTGACCGCCGCCACGAGCTCCATCCCTCGCACCCACGCGCGGCGTAGAGCAACGTGGTCGTGCTGGAGGCGGGCGAAAGCAGGGAACAGCACCTGCTGGATCGGCTCCGCGATGCGCGTCGCCGGCAGGAACATCACGTTGTAGGCGATGGAGTAGACGCCGAGCGGGATCGAGCCGAGGTAGCGCCCGACGAGGACGTTGTCGGCGTTGAGGTTCGCGTAGCTCAGCAGCCGTGCGAGGAGCGTCGCGCCGCCGAAGGAGCCGAGCGTCCGCAGGCTCTTGAGCGAGTACATGCGCCGGGGACGCCAGCTCGAGAGCCGCCACACGAGGATCGCCGAGACCGCGGCGACGATGAGGTTCTGGCCGACGATCGCCCACGCGCCCGCACCGGCGAGGGCGAGCGCGACCGCCCCGATGCCACCGAGGATCGTCGCGCCGATCTCGCGCAATTCGAGGCTGCGGAAGTTGAGCTCGCGCGTGAGCAGGGCGATCTGCGTGCCGGCGACACCCCAGAGGAGCGCCGAGGCCGCCGTCGCCGCGAAGAGCGGCTCCACCGCCGGGTCCGAGAAGAAGCTCGCGACGAGCGGAGCGAAGGCGACCCAGATCACCGTCACGACGAGCCCCGCGCCCGCGCTCGTCCAGAACACGGTCGAGCGGTCCGCCTCGGTGATGTGCGCCCGCTGGACGAGTGCGGCGCCGAGGGAGAGGTCCGTGAAGATCGTCGTGAGCCCCGTGAAGACGAGCGCCATCGCGGCGAGCCCGAAATCCCGCGGGGTGAGGATGTGCGCGAGCATGATCCCGACCGCCGTCCGCGACAGCTGACCGAGGACCTGGCTGAGCATCTTCCAGCGCAGCCCGACGACGACCCGTTGTCCTAGCCCCTGTCGTTCCTCCTGGTCCGCGCGCTCGGCGGGATGCTCGAGAATTGCCAAGGATTGAGAGCTACCCGATCCTGAACTGCCAGACACCGGGGACCGAAGCTCGCGACCGATAGACACAGAGTTCGGAAGATTTTGTCCGGAAGCGTCCCTCGCCTGAGGCATCTCATCCGGCGCGCGAACGGGCGAACACCTTTGTATGGGTCGTTTGGGTCTGAAGTGGGTCGTCCTGGTGGCGCTGGCGGTAGCCGGGTTCACGGCGGCGACGGCGTTCGGCAGGACTTCGCCGAAGTTTGCGAACTGGGCGGCCTCGACGGCCTTGAGAGCGTCGATGACCTCGAGCGACTCTCTGACGTGGGGCACGGCCACGGACTATCCGGCGCCGGACTTCACCATCCTCCGCACGATCGACGTGTCCACGGCGAGCGACTTCTGGAGCGCGTGGAAGCACATCCGGCCCGGAGACAGGATCAACGTCCACGGCGTGGCGTTTACGGGCGAGTCGATCTTCAGCAAGCAGCTCTCCGACTGGGCGACCGTGCATTTCGACTCCGCGACGACTTTCCGGGGCGCTGCGGGCTCGAACCTGCCGGCGGTCTGGATCAAGGGCTGCCGCCACATCCGCTTCTACGGCGGCGACCTGGCGAACCCCGCCGGCGGCGCGGGCATCACGATCTACGACTCTTCCTACTTCTTCTGGTGGAACTTCGTCATCCACGACACCGCCAACACAGGGTTGTTCGTGCAGGGCATCAAGGCCGCCAACGACCATCTCGACCTCAAGGGCGAGATCTCCCACTGGGGACTCAACCCCGCCCTCGACCCGCACCACGAGAAGGGCACGGGCCTGCAGGGCGCGAACCTCGGCGACGCCAACTACGGCGTGACGAGCTCCCGCTTCGCGCTCTACCTCCACGACGGAGCGGCCGGGTCGGGCCTCGCGGCCGCCGGCTCGAAGAGCACCGACGGCGTCTGGGACAACACGCTCTATCTCTGGTGCCAGAACCTCACGATGCAGGCGACGTCGCAGGTCGCCGGCAACTGCGCCGAGATCTGGGGACAGAACGTGACGGGGAACACGTTCGCGTATCTAGAGGCCGAGAACCTCCAGGGCCGCGCGTACGACGCGAACGGCATCTGGAGCGGGCAGTCGCTCGCCTCGGACTCCGTCGTCTACGGCCGCGCCTCCAGCACGAACCTCAACCCCCATCTCGCGAGCACCGAGTCGTCTCTCTCCCCCGGCACCGCCTGGGATCCCCGCCATGGCACGGTCTTCGTAGACGTGCCGTCTGCAGAGCCGCCAACCACGACTACGACGACGGTCACTACCCCGACGACCACTACCGCCACGACGACCACGACCACGACGACGACCACGACCCCCACCACGCCCTCGGCGCCGACCTTCGCGTCCGTGACCGACTGGGAGCGGCCGTCCCCCGCGACGCCCGCCGACGCCCAGGACTCAGGGTGGCGCCTCGTCCCGTTCACCGACAAGTCGGGGCTCACGGCCGCGCTCAACGGGATGCAGGCGAAGGACTACATCTACTACGCGGGCCAGGGCGTGCTGTCGATCAGCTCCCCGAGCGGGCACGGCTTGACGCTGGCCAAGAAGCCGTCCGGCCCGGTCGTGCTCGACTTCGGCACCCGCCAATCGATCTGGAACCCCGCCGCGGAGTCAGGAAACTACGTCGCGTTCAGCTCGACGAGCCCGAGCCGCTACGCCGGCCTGTTCGTCCACGACTCGACGAACCTCCGCATCTACGGCGGCGACTACTCGAGCACCGGCGGGCCGGGCATCGTCGTCGAGGGCGGCACGACGGACAACGTCTTCTGGGACTTCTACGTCCACGACACGCACTGGGACGGCATCGACCTGTTCCCGCTCACCGTCGGCGGCGACGCAATCACCGGCAACAGCTTCCGCGGCGAGATCACGCGCTGGGGCGGCAACGTCAGCTCCCCGAGCTGGGATCCGCACGCCGAGCAGGGCACCGGCATCCACGGCGCGCAGGTCGCCGACGTCAGCTCTGGCGGCCCCTTCACCGGGAACACGCTCGCCCTCTACGTCCACGACGGCATGACCGGCGCGGGTATCCAGTTCGGCCAGCCGACGGGCGGCGGCGCGATCACCGGCAACACGATCTACGTCAAGGCGGTGAACCTCACGAAGGCGTCGACGAGCCAGGTGGCGGGCAACGCTCTCCAGTTCTGGGGCAACCACGACCTCACCGGAACCGTCATCGGCTGGGCCGAGGGGACGAACCTCCAGGGCCGCGTCGTCGATGCGAACGGGATGAGCGGCCTGTTGTACATCACGGGCCTGGTCACCGTCCTCCACGGACGCCACACGAACACGAACCTCAATCCGTCCTATCCGGCGTCGAACCGGACGAACCCGTACGACCCCACGCACGGGATCCTCTTCACCGACTCGAACTAGCGATTCGGCCGCGCTGCCAGGTGAGGGCGATGCCCTCGGCGAGCGTGAGCCGTGGCCGCCAGCCGAGCACCGCCTCGGCATGGCTCGCGTCGAGCACGCTGTCGCGTAGATCGCCTGCGCGCGCGGCCTGATGAACCGGTTCCCGCCCGCCGGCACCGGTGGCCTCCGCACAGAGGTGGAAGAGCTCGAGGATCGTTGTGCGCCGGCCGCTCCCGACGTTGAAGACGCCGTCGCCCCCGTCACCGGCGGCGACGAAAGCAGCGGCGACGTCGCTGACGTGGACGAAGTCGCGCGTCTGCCCTCCGTCTCCGTAGATCTCGCAGTCGAGGCCCTCGCTGAGGCGATCGAGAAAGACGGCGACCACGCCGCCTTCAAGCCGAGCCTGCTGGCGCTCCCCATAGACATTGGCGAGCCGGAGGACGACGTGGTTCGTGCCGTGGAGGCGGTTCCACATCGCGATGTACTCCTCCGCCGCGAGCTTCGCCGTCCCGTACGGCGACATCGGTAGCCGCGGCGCATCTTCGCGCGCAGGCTCCTTCCGCTCGCCGTAGATCGCGCCGCCACTCGAGGCGAAGACGACGCGCGCCCCCGCGCCCTGCGCCGCCTCGAGGACACCGAGCGTGCCGACGACGTTCACGTCGGCGTCGTACTTCGGCCGCGCGACGGACGTCCCGACGTCGGCCTGCGCGGCGAGATGGAAGATGACGTCCGGCTCGATGTCGGCGACGAGCTCCCGAAGGCACTCGTCGCGAATGTCGTACTCGAGGAGGACGGCCGCGGACGCGAGGTTCTCGACACGCCCCGTCGAGAGGTCGTCGACGACGTAGACCTCGTCGCCGCGGGTGAGCAGGGCATCGACGAGGTGTGAGCCGATGAATCCGCCGCCACCGGTGACAATCGCGCGCATCCCCAGGCGGTTAACCCGCGCGGCGCACCTGCAAACAAGGAAGCTAGGGCAGCGCCGTCAGCTCCGCCGTCGGGATCTCGCGCGCCGCGGTGCGGATCGCCGCGAGCGTGCCGCCACCGAGGTAGTGGTTGAGGAACGCGATGGTGGTGTGCATGACCGTGGCGAACGGCTCGCCGGGAACGGTGTACGGCGCCAGATGGCCGGCGCCCCGCAGCAGGAGGAAGAACTTCGGCCGGCCGACGTTCCAGAAGAGCCGGCGCGCGTAGATGGGCAAGTTGACGCGGTCGGCGGAGCCCTGCACCGCCAGGAGCGGCACGCCGGTGTGCTCGACCCAGCTGTGCGGGCCGAGGATCGCGCCGGACAAGACGAGCGCGGCACGGATCCGGTAGTCGTAGAACGGCCGCTCGTACGCGGCGCCAAAGGCTGTCATGGCACCGTCGGACTGGCCCGCGACCGCGACCTTCTCCGGATCGACCAGCCCGGAGAGCGGGCTCGTGGTTCCCGCGCTCGCCTTCAGCACCTTCGTGATGACGAAGCTCATGTCGGCGGGCTGGTTGACGAGGTCGGACTCATCGGGGCCGCCGGGCGCGTTCTGGTTCCCGAGCGGAAAAATCGGCGCAGCGACGACGTACCCGGCCGCCGCCCAGTAGCTGAGGAGCCGGCGGTACCACCACGGTGTCGACGCGAAGCCGTGCCCGAAGACGACGAGCGGGAACGGCCCGGAACCGAGGCGCGCGGGCGGGTACCAGAACTCGGTCGTGACGGGCCGCGGCTCGGTGGTCCCGTCCGGCAGCGTGATCGTCCGCGACGTGTCGACGTAGCGGAGGACGTGCGGCAGATCCCGCGTCGCCACCGGGGACGCGAGCGCGGCCGACGTCCCGGCGGCGGCAAGCGCCACGGCTAGGAAGAACCCATGCACGGCGGCCAGGGTGCCGGAGGCGCGCGTGACCCGCAACTCGCGGGTCAGGCGGCGAGGAGCGATTCGTCGTCCGCGACGACCTCGGGCTCGACGCGGGCCGGAGCCCGGGCGCGGCCGAACGCATCGAGCGTCGTTTCGAGCATCGGCAGCATGGCGTTCACGTGACGCATCCGGATCACTGCGTCCCAGAGCGGCTCGAGCTTCTTCCAGCCGCCGGAGTAGAGAAGGTGCCGGAGCGTTCCGCCGGCCGTCTCCTGGCCGAACGCGCCGCGCAAGATCGCCGGCCACGTGTAGAAGTCGCGGTAGGCGCGCCAGTAGCCGTCGACGAGCTGACCGGGCCTCATCCCGCGGGGCTCGTAGACCACGTGACGGGTGTCGTAGAGATCCCAGTCCTCGGTCCGGATCCGCCCCTCGGCGACGAGCCGCTGATGGAGAGCGGTGCCTGGGTACGGCGTCATGATGTGGAAGGTCGCGGTCTCGACGCTGCGTGACACGGCCCACTCGACGGTGCGCGCGAAGACGTCCGGGCCGTCGGCGTCGAGGCCGAAGACGAAGCTCCCGTTGACCATGACGCCGAGGTCGTGGCAGCGCCGGATCGCGTCGTCGTAGCTGCGCGCGAGATTCTGCTTCTTCGAGTGGAGCCGGAGGTTCTCGGGGTCGAGCGTCTCGAAGCCGACGAAGACGCTCCGCATCCCGGCGGCCGCGGCGCGTTCGATGAGGTCGCCCTGGAGGATGGCCGAGACCGTGCTCGCGCCCTGGAAGACGCGACCCATCCCCTCGAGGCCGGCGAAGAACGGCTCGGCGAACCGACGGTTGCCGAGGAGGTGATCATCGAGGAAGTAGAGGTGCCGTCCCGGCAGGCGCTCAACCTCGGCGAGCGCCGCGTCCACACCGAGCGTGTAGAAAGAGCGGCCGCCCTCGTAGAAAGCGTCCTTGTAACAGAAGTCGCAGTGATGGGGACATCCGCGCGAGACGACAAGGGAGTTCGGGCACAGGTACCGGCGCCTGTCGATGAGATCGCGCCGCAGAGGCGGCAGGCCTTCGAGCGTCCTCGCGCTCGACTCGTAGCGTGCCGCCGGCCGCCCGGCGCGGAAGTCGCGGAGGAACGCCGGCCACGTGTCCTCCCCCGGCCCGAGGAAGATCGTGTCCGCGTGCCGCGCGGCCTCGTCGGGCAGCGAGGTCGGATGCAGCCCTCCGAGACAGACGTGGACTCCCCGCGCCCGGTACGTGTCGGCGATCGCGTACGCGCGCTTGGCGGAGGTGATGTAGACGGTCATGACCACGAGATCCGGCTCGTCGTCCATCGAGAGCGTCTGGACGTGCTCGTCGACGAGCTCGACCTCGTCGTCGTCATCGAGGTAACCGGCGAGCCCGGCAAGCCCGAGCGGCGGGAAGAGCGCGTACTTGATCGGCCGATACCCCGGCGAGTTGGCCTCGAGGAGCGCGGGAAGAATCATCTTCACGCGAAGAGGGCGACGCGCCACGCCTTGTGACGCTACCGCACGTTTCCGGAATTACAAGGGCCGCGGAGATGCGCTCGTCATACTCGCAGGGATGAAAGGGCAGCCCCGCATTCTGGTCGTGGGGGTCTGGCTCGCCGCAGCCGCCGTCCTGATCGTCTCACGCGATGTCAACCGATGGCACCAGCCTCCGCTCTGGTGGTTGATCCTCGCGATCGCGGTCCTCGTACCCGGTCTTGTCGTCCTCGTCCCGGGCCGACGCGCGCGCCGCCGCGAGTACGACTCATCGCTGGGCTGGTGGCGCGAGCTGCCCGTGGCCGCCCGACCCCTTGGCATCTGGGCGACGCTCTACTACATCGCCGTCATCGGCGTCGGCCTCCCAACGCTGGGACTCATCTTGCTCCTGGACGGCGACGGGACGGCGAAGGTGATCGGCTCTGTGTTTCTCCTTCTGAGCATCGTCGGGGTGGCAGAAACCGTTCGCCATCGCCGGCGGCGCGTGGCCTTTAACGACCACGACCCCGAGGCCTGAGGCTCCGGGGTCGCAAGTGTGAAAGAAGCGAAATTGATAGCGGGGGCAGGATTTGAACCTGCGACCTCCGGGTTATGAGACGCTCGTTGCCACGTCAGGCAGGACAAAATCCGGTACTTCTCCGTACGTTCGGATCAGCCAAGATCATCTCAGAACAGCTCAGTCGGGCAAAAGTTTGGGCAAAGGTTCACGTCGCGGTGGGGAAGCGTGTGCGACCGTTGATGGGCCTACGCCATTGTCGGACAGCAGCGCGGCTGACCATTGGCTGCGAGCTATCACAACGCTGTGTCAACAATAGTTTGCGCAGAGAGTTAACATGAGAGAGCGTAGAGAGAGCGCGTGCTCTCCCTTACTTCTGGAGAAGAAGGAGTCAAGGTGGCAAAAGTGAGCCCGTTCCACACAGACAACGAGGAGTACCCGCCGACCCACCGCAACGTCTACCACGACGAATCAGAGTGCGAGTACGGCGAAGAGATCAAGCGCGACGGAAACGACGTCGCAGGCATGGGCGGACGCCCACGCTGCAAGCGTTGCATCGAGCTCGACGCGTGACCTCGCCTCGTTGCCCTCTGGGTATCGAGCGTTCCGGAAGCGAGCGCTGTGGATCTCATGCGGGCGTGATCCAGCGACAAGCGCTGCATCCGCTCACCTGAGCATCGAGCAGTGTTGGAGAGTTGCGTACGCGGGGGTTCCGCGTAGAACGCGGCGGCCTGACACATCGGGCCGCCGCGCGGTCTAGGGTCGCGTCCGGAACGATCGGACGCGGCCGTGAAGTAGCTCTAAGGCTTACGCCCTGAGCGTGGCGGCCATCAGCAGAACTGGCCTGCCCTGATATGCGCCTGGGACTGCGAGGTGGACTGCAGACCAAGATGGTCTGTGACCGTCATCGTCTGGGTATATGTCTGCTCAGTGCACGTGTAATACGTGTAGTGGAAGTGAGTCGTATCACT
>JAWVDC010000039.1:0-30477 GCA_033857715.1 Gaiellaceae bacterium
ACGTGACGACGACGAACGACGGCTCGGATGACTCGAACGCATCGACGTGTGTCGCCGCTCCGTCCATCCACATCGTGAAGACCGCTGACGCTGCCCAGGTCAATGCGGGCGAGCAGATCGGCTTCACGCTCACGGTCTACAACAACGGCTCGGGCGACGCGAAGGGCGTCAACCTGAGCGACGTGCTGCCGACGAACGACGGCCTCTCCTGGCAGATCGCGAGCCAGGGCGCGGGCTGGGCCGGGACGTGCGCGATCACGGCTGGGACGCTGAACTGCGGCCCGGTCACCGTGCCGTTCGGCACGACGCTCGCCGGGAGCTCGTTCACCGTGCACATCACCTCGACGACGACGTCCGCGACCGCCGGCGACTGCCCGGAGACCGGCGTCGTCAGCAACACGGGCCACGTGACGACGACGAACGACGGCTCGGATGACTCGAACGCATCGACCTGTGTCGCTGCCCCGTCCATCCACATCGTCAAGACGGCGGACGCGGAAGAGGTAATGGCCGGCGACACGATCGGCTTCATGCTGACCGTCTACAACGACGGCTCGGGTGACGCGAAGGGCGTCAACCTGAGTGACGTCCTGCCGACGAACGACGGCCTCGCGTGGCAGATCGCGAGCCAGGGCGCCGGCTGGGCCGGAACCTGCGCGATCACCGCTGGGACGCTCAACTGCGGCCCGGTCACCGTGCCCGCCGGCACGACGCAGGTGGGGAGCACGTTCACCGTGCACATCACGTCGCCGACGACGCTGGCCACGGGCGGGATTTGCCCGGAGACCGGCGTGGTCGACAACAGCGGCAGCGTGACCACGACGAACGACGGCTCGGATGAGGACTCGGCCACCCTGTGTGTCCAGGGCCTCACCGACCTGCAGATTACGAAGTCGGGAACTCCGCCGACGCAGGACGTCGAAGCGGGCAAGCCGTACCAGGACGTCACGTGGACGATGATCGTGACGAACAACGGCCCGCTCGTCGACACGAACGTCATCGTCGGCGACGCGATGCCGACCGGCGGCATGTACATCTCGTCCTCCACGACGAAGGGCACCTGCACCGTCGGTGTCACCCTCAGCTGCAACCTCGGCACGCTGCAGGTCGGCGAGTCCGTGACGATCACGATGGTGACGCGGCCGACCCAGGAGGGTCTGCTGACGAACACCGCTACCGTCGTCGGTGACCTGACGGAGACGACGCTGGCGAACAACACGGCGACCGCATCGGTTGTCGTCGCCACGCACCACGTCCTGTACTGCACCGCCGCCTTCGTCAAGCCGAGGCAGCTCTACGTCGGCCGCACGACCCGGATGCACATCACGATCATGAGCAACCACCATGTCGTGAAGGGCGTCCGCGTCCGGATCACGGGGCCGGGGATCAGGATCACGACGAAGCCGTCGAACGCAAAGGGTCAGATCACGAGGCTGATCACCCCGAGGAAGGCCGGCATCGTGGTCTTCCGCCCGCTCGCGACCAAGTCCTGCAAGGTCCCGCGGGTCGGCATCACCGGCGTCTTCACTCCGCCGGTCACCGGCTAGGCATCGGTAGAGGAGGAGCCGGGACGCAAAGTCCCGGCTCCTCCTCTACCACCTCAGCAGGAGGGAGAGGCGTTGTAGAGCGCCGTGCCTGCTGCCGGTGACTGCTGGATCCGTACCGTCACTGTCGACGTCAGCGTCGTCGATCCGCTCGGTAGCCCCGGCAGGTTGGCGCCGAGCCAGTTGAAGGGGGCGGTTACCGCCACCTGGAGAGGGTCGCCGACACCGCTCGTACCGTTCGGCAGGCAGAACGTGATGTTGAGCGAGGAACTGAGCTGGCTCGTGTCGGCTGTGCTCTTCACGTAGTCGCGGATCGCGTTCGAGCCGGTATAGCCGGCAGACGTGCAGGGCGTGCACGAGTTGACCTCGGCGAAGCGTGCGGCGGTGTTCGCGAGGAAGTTCAGGTCGTTCTTCGAGTTGAAGGCCGAGCCGAAGTCGAAGATGCCGATCACGAGGAGAAGCATGATCGGCAGGATGAGTGCGAACTCGACAAGAGTTTGCCCCTGCTCGCACTTGAGTTTCTGCACTTCGGCTCCTCGCCTACAGGTCCCGGGTCAGTCGTCTCAATCTAAAGGATGCTGCGGCGGGCGCCTGCCCGAAAAGGGGGGTATGGGCACGGCATCAAGCTCTTGCGAAACGTCCCGACCGAGGGGCCCAGGGAGGCTTCGCCGTCTGCGGATGCCGCGCCGGCATTCCTGTGTCCTACCCTTCCATATCGGCCGCTGGCCACGGGTTTTCCTCTCCGACCTGAGGCTAGTCCGAGCAGGACTATCGGATAGGCGGTTCCGCGTCGACTCGCGTGGGCGCCCCGGTCGCCATCCAGATTGGCAAGAAGTACGCGGCCGCCCACAGGGTCTTCGCTCCCTCGTTCAGAGCTTCGGCGAGTGGGTCGAATCCGACCATTTGGTGCTCATTGACATGGAACCCGCTTGCGACCCAGATCGCCCATAGGCCGCCCGCGGCTGCGAGCACGTACCAGTTCGGTCTCGCCGCCCGTCGAGCCAGCAAGAACGGCAACCCGGCGCCGAGCGCGAGGTAGGGCACGAAATGGAGCGCATCAAGCGCTGCAGGGCGACCGAGCGCAAGGACAGTCGCGTTGAAGGCAGCCTCGAACCCGAATAGCCACGCCACGCAGCCGGCGAGAGGCAACCAGGAGCGCCGCATGAGCGCGAGGGCGACAAAGGCCGCAAACGCGACTATGGTCGAGAGCCGCGTGTTGCCGGTGGGGAAGAGGATCGTCGCGGCGTCGATCGCGAGGAGCATCGGTACCGCTTACCGTCCTCCGCAGGTCGTGGCCCGCGTTGTGTTCGGCCACGGGGCCGGCGCACCGGCCCCACGCAGCCGCTTCGGTTCAGTCGCCGCGGCGAATCCGGTTGCTGCGCACGCGCATATACGCGAAGAGCAACACGACGAAGACGACGGCGAGGATGATGTAGATCATCGAACCTCCAGGATGAGGTGGGCGAGCAGTTGTCTATGCCCCATTCGCGGCAACAGAGAACGGTCCTTCCTGGGAAGCCGGCCTACACGAAGAACGCGACAATGCCGCCCGCGGCGAGGAACGGGCCGAACGGGATCGTGTCCCTGCGGGCGGAGGCCCCGCGCGTCGCGAGGAGGTAGAGCGCGGCCACGAGCAGGCCGGCGCACGCGTAGATCGCGGCCGCGAACGTCCGTGATCCGAGCGCCATCCCCAGGAGGAAGCCGAGCTTCGCGTCGCCCATTCCCATGCTGCCCGGGAAGATCAGGGCGAAGGCGAAGAAGAAGCCACCGAGCGCGACGGCGGCGAGGAGGTGCCTCGGGAACGAGCCGGGATCGCCGACGAGAACGATTACCGCGACGACGAGCGCCGTCGGCAGCACGACCGTGTTCGGCAGCAGCCTGTGCCGAGCGTCGATCGCCGCCAGGAGGATGAGGACGGGGCAGAAGACCGCGCCGATGAGCCCTCGCGTGTCGAGTCCGTAGCGGGCGAGGCTTCCGATGACCGCTGCGAGGCCGGCCGCGAGGACGACAACGAGCAAGGCGTCGGTGGGAAGGAGTTCCGGCAGCGGCGGGCGAGCGACGGCGGGTGCCTCAGCGCCCGGCTCTTGCCCGGGGACCGGGGGTGTGACCATCAGGTCTTGAGCGCGTGGAGGACCGAGACGAGTGCCGGCCCGAGCAGCACGACGAACATTGCCGGGAAGATCATCAAGATCAGCGGGAAGAGCATCTTGATCGGCGCCTTCTGCGCCTGCTGCTCCGCGCGTGCCCGGCGCCGCTTCCGCATCTCGACGGCGAGCGTGCGGAGGATCTGCCCGACGGAGAAGCCGAGCACCTGGCCCTGCGTCATCGCGCGGGTGAACGACTCGACGGCAGGCGTCGGGCAGCGCGCGACCATGTTCTCGAGCGCCTGCACCGGCGTCAGGCCCATCCGCTGCTCTTGGATCACGATCCGGAGCTCCTCGCCGAGCGGGCCGCGCATGCGCTCGCCGGCGAGCTGGATCGCCGCGGCGAGGCTCAGCCCGGCCTCAACCGTCACGACGAGCAGGTCGATGAGCTCGGGCATCGAGCGATCGATGCGCAACACCCGGGCCTCCGCACGCCGCTGAATGACGAATCCGGGGGTAAGCCACCCGCCTGCCGCGAAGAACAGCACGACGATGATCGTCAGCGCGACTTTGACGCCCGCTGCGATGGCGATGATGAGCCACAGGGTCGGGAAGGCGGCAGCGCAGAGCAGCGAGTAGCCGATGATCGTCCGCGGTTGCGTGTGGTAGATGCCCGCGGTGAGCAGCTGCTTCCGGAGACGATCCTCGTTGAGAAGCCGCAGACGGTCTGCGAACAAGCGGCCGATTCCCTGCGCCGCGGGCTCGAGGAGATTGCGTAGCTCGAGCGCCTTCACCTCGGACTCCGTCGCGCCCGAGAAGCCATAGCGGTCGATCTTGCTCAGGGTGTCGCCGGTCCGGAGGCGCGAGGCTACGAGCGCGCGCGCGAACAGCGCGACGGCCATTGCGACGCTAACGAGCCCAATGAGGAGAACGATGACCACGTCGTCTAGACCTCGATCTCGACGATCCGCTTGATGATGAGTGACCCGAGGACCGCCCACGCCGCCGCGAAGCCGACGACGATTTTCCCGCCCGTCGAGGCGACCAGGGGGTGCAAGTAGTGGGGGTTCTCGACCTGGAGGAAGAGCAGGATCACGATCGGGAGTGCCGAGACGATCCAGCGAGATAGGCGGCCCTGCGTCGTGAGTGTCTCGACGAGCCGTCTGAGATCGAAGCGCTCCCGGACCGTCTCGGCGACGCGGTCGACGACTTCCGCCATGTCTCCGCCGGCCTGCCGCTGCAACTCGGCGACGAGAGCGAGTTGGTCGACGTCCGTGCTCGCCATCCGGTCGGCGACGATACCGAGCGACCGCTGGATCGGCATCCCGAGCTGCTCGTCCGCGACTACCCGCTGCATCTCGGTGCGCATCGGTTCGGACGCGCTTTCGGCGACGACCGCGAGAGAGCCGGCAAAGCTGTGGCCCGACCGAAGCGCGGCCGCGATCACCTGCAGGGCTTCCGGAAGCTGCTCGGCGAAGCGGGATCGCTGCCGCTTGAGCGCGCGGATCACCGACTCGCGCGCGAGGTACGGCACGCCGAGCGCGAAGAGCGCCCACAATGGAGAGCCCGTCACGGCAAAGATGAAGACGAAGGCGAGGATCGTCGCGACGATCGTCCCTGCGACGAGGACTTCAGGCTCTACACCGATCCGCGCGATCTCGAGCGCCTCTCCGAAGCGCGCCCACATGTCCTTTTGCGCGGTCGGCTGGCCAAGGGTCACGGGTGTGGCAGTCGCGTTGCGGTCGCGTTGCAGGTCGCGGATCGAGACGAACTCCGCGATCCGCGCGGGCAGCCGCGTCCGCCGTGGCTGCAGGAAGCCGATGACGATGATTGCAAGCCCCGCCGCGATCAGGAGCGCGAGGACGATCATCGTCACCGACGAGGTGAAGATCCTCGTGGCGATGGACGGGTTGCTCGTCCCCCCGGCGCCGTTCGCCTCGAGGGGCGTGCGGTATGACACCGTCGCCGCGCCGAGCGCCCCTACGCTGACCTTGACGTCCACGGCGACACCGGGACCGAAGTGGGACTTGTAGCTGACGAGATACTGGTTCGAGAGAACCCGGCCGAGTCGCGCGAAGAGTGGTGCGAGCCCTTCTGCCGTCGCCTGTACGTACTCGCCACGACCGGCCGCGGCGAGCGCCGTCAGCGTCTGCGGTGAGTAGTCGCTGTCCTCCAGCCCGACAGTGTAGATCCGCGCGTTGTTCCCCAGCGCAGCCTGAGCGACTTGCTGAAGGGTCTTTTCGCTGCCGGTGTCGGCCCCGTCCGACAGGACGATGATCGAGCCCGAGCTGATGTGCTCGTCCTTGAGCATCGACTCCGCGTTCGCCACTGCGTCGAAGATGCGCGTTCCGCAGGAGAGGTGGGGAGCGGTCGCGAGCGCCGCCGAGATCGTCGATGCCGACGTCGTGAGAGGCAAGACGGTTGTCGCGGTCCGGTTGAAGTAGATCGCCCCGAGTTCCTCGTTCGGATTCCGCTGGGCGGCGAACGACCGGGCGGCATTGAGCGCGGCGCTGAGGGGCTCGCCCTGCATGCTGCAGCTCGTATCGAGGACGAGGACGGCCCCGAACGTCCGAGCAGAGGCCTGGCTCGCGGGCTGAATCCGAAGGTCGGCTACAGGGGCGCCGCCCTCGGTCACCTGGACGTCACCCGTGTGCAGCGCGCGGCTGTCGGGGAGTGAGAGGGCGAACGTCCGCAGGGGGAATGCAGGCCCGTTCACCCGCGTCAGCCGCAGGCCCGAGGAGGTCGCGGCGCCGGTCAGGGGGACAAAGGTGAGTAACGCGGCTGCGACGGTCGCGGCGAGACGTGACGCTCGCGTCACTGGCCGGCCGTTCCGAACGGCGTCGCGCTGCGCTCCGACTGGAACAGCCCTATCGGCACCGCGATACCGCGCTTCTCGAACTTCTGCACGAACGTCGGGCGAAGCCCGGTGGCGCGCAGCTCGCCGATGATCGTTCCGTCGTGCGTCACCTCGTCGATCTCGAACTTGAACAGCTCCTGCAACGTCACGACATCCGACTCCATCCGCTGCACCTCCGTGACGGAGGTCACGCGACGCGAGCCGTCCTCGAGGCGCTCGAGGTGGACGATGCCGTCGAGCGCGGCGGCGACCTGCTCGCGAATCGCCCGGACGGGAAGCTCGAAGCCCGACATCAGCACCATCGTCTCGATACGAGCGAGCGCGTCGCGCGGACTGTTGGCGTGGACAGTGGAAAGCGATCCGTCGTGGCCGGTGTTCATGGCCTGCAGCATGTCGAGAGCCTCCGGGCCGCGAACCTCGCCGACGATGATGCGGTCGGGCCGCATGCGCAGCGAGTTGCGAACGAGCTCGCGGATCGGGATCTCGTTCTCGCCCGCGAGATCCTTCGGGCGCGCCTCGAGCCGCAGCACGTGGGTCTGGTTGAGCCGCAGCTCAGCCGCGTCCTCGATGGTCACGATCCGCTCGTCCGTCGGGATCGCGGTCGAAAGCGCGTTGAGGAATGTCGTCTTGCCCGAGCCCGTGCCGCCCGAGATCAGGATGTTCAACTGCGCCTGCACGCACCGCGTGAGGAACTCGAGCGTCGCCTGGTTCAGCGTCCCGAGCTCGATCATGTCCTCGAGAGTGAGCCGGCGGCGGCTGAACTTACGGATCGTGATCAGCGGGCCGCTGAGCGAAAGCGGGGGGATGACGGCGTTCACGCGGCTACCGTCGGGGAGGCGGGCATCGACCATCGGTGACGTCTCGTCGATGCGTCGCCCGACCTGCGCGACCATCTTCGTGATCATCCGGAGCAGGTGCGACTCGTCGTTGAACCGGACATCGCTTCGGTAGAGCCGTCCAGCGCGCTCGATCCAGATGTCGTGCGGGCCGTTGACCATGATCTCCGTCACGGAGTCGTCGGCGAGGAGCCGGTCGAGCGGGCCGTGCCCGAGAATGTCATCCGCGACCTCGAGCGCAATCCGCTGCCGATCGTCGCGCGAGATGCCCGTCTCCTGCGCGAGTTGCTCTCGGAGGTCGGCGAGCACCCGCTCGCGCAGCTCCTCGGGATCCATGTTCACGTTGAAGAGCTGCGGCCCGAGGTCGCCGATCACAGCGATGTGGACGCGGCTCTTGAGCTCGCCGAACGGATCCCGCTCGCCTGCGCCGGGGCGCGGCGTCTTCAGGCGCTCGTGGAGATCCACTTAGCGGCGCCTTCCCATCAGCGTTCTCACTTTTGCGGCCGATCCCTCAGACGCGTCCTTATCCTTCCGGCCGCCCGCACGCTGTACGTAGCGGTCCGCGAGCGCCTCGAATGCCCTGGCGGCACCGGACCCCGGTCTCGCGGCGACGATCGGCGTCCCCTCGTTGACGGAACGCGGGATCTCACGGTCGCTGGGAACGGAGACATCCGGCGCCCGGCCGATGATCGTGGCGACGTCCTCGGGCATGATCCCGACCCTCGAGTCCGAGCGGTTGAGGATGAGAGTGACGGTACTCGTCTCGTAGCCCATGAGCTCGAGCGTCTCGAGGCCAAGCTTCATGTTCTTGAGCGAGAGGGAGTCGAGCATGCCGATCATGCAGATGTCCGACGAGACGTCGATCGTCGCGATCACCTCGGCCGTGAAACCGGGCGGCGTATCGACGATCACGGCGTCCGACATCGTCCGCAGCGACGCGTAGATGTCGCGCAGATACTCGACGGAGAGCGTGCCGGCCTGATCGGGCCGCGTCGGGGCGATGAGGACCTTGACGCCGGAGGGGTGCCGCAGCAGGTGCCGGTCGAGCTTCTCGTGGTCGAACGGCGGGCCGGACTTCATCAGGTCGGTGATCGTCCGCTCGGGCGAGAGGCCCATCGCGAGCCCGATGTCACCGAACTGGAGGTCGAGATCGACCAGCACGACGTCTTTGCCCCGCTGTGCCAGCGCGACGGCGAGGTTCGTCGCCGTGAGCGTCTTGCCGGTGCCGCCCTTCGGCCCGAGCACTGTGATGACGGAGGCGGGCGGCTTGCCCGGCATGGAGTACCCCTTGCGCCGCGCGATCACCTTCTGGAGCGCGAACGCGAGCTGCGCACCCGTCTGAGGGAGAGTGATGACGTCGTCCGCTCCGGCCTCGAAAGCCTCGCGGAGGAAGCCGTTCGGCGATGCGTGGCTCAACACGACGACGGGCCGGTCCGGACGGTGCTTCACCGCGCGGTCGACCATGTGCGTCGCGCTCTCGTCCCGCGCATCGCAGGCGACGACGACGACGTCGCCGGGCTGGGCGAGGGCTCCCTGCCAGTCGTCGTCGTATGCCCAGTACCCGAGCACCTGGAGCGACGGGTCGCCCTCGAGCGCCGCCTTGACGAGATCAGGTTCGGCGTGCTCGGCGAGGGTGACGAGAATGCGGATCGCTTCTGCCATCCTCAGTGCCCTGCCGGGCCACACACCGGCTTCGCTGTATTTGTCGTGGCGATGGTCGCCGCGAGCGTGAGCCAGAGCTGGCCCGCGTTGCTTCCCCAGACGATCCGACCTGCTTGCCGCGGGTCCGCGCGCAGAGTGGCGTCGCCGCCGCTTGCGCTCAAGACGTAGGCGTTGTGCACGAGCTCATACGTGCACTTGTTGTCGCTGAGGTACACCCAGACGTCGACGTTGCTTCCGGCGGCGATCTGGCCGCCGACCTGCTGCGGCGTGCCGAGCGGGACGGAGACCGCGCGCTGGTTCTTGCTCAGTTGCTCGGCGAGCGAGTTGGTCGCCGGCCCGAAGGCGTCCGCCGTGAGCTTCTCTCCGGGATAAATCTTTCTCAGGGCCACCAAACCGTTGAGCGCTGCGGGATCGACGAGCGCGTTGGACGGGATTGCGGACTCCGCATACTGGTGCGAAACCTCCTCAAACCCGTCGGAGGCGACTACTTGGCCCGAAGCACCTTTCTCGATCACCTGCGTCGCGACGAGCACGGTGCCCATGGCGTTGTTGTTGACGCTGTTCCTGTACTGGTTCAGATAGACGATCAGCGCAACGAACGCGATCACTGCTGCGATCAGTCCGAGGAAGATCGTCCCTTGCCGCGTCGCGAAGAGCTTGCTCGACATGATCCCGTCCACGGTTCTCCTCCTCGGTCGTACGTAGCTAACCCGACAGCTCGGCTATTGCGGCTGCCGCAGAGACAGTTGAGGGAGCCGCCGCGGGCGGTTCATCACGAGCCGCCGCGCGAGGGCTCCCTCAACCGCAAAAACACTCATGCTCCGACCTACATATCTGCGTTGATCGAGCTGAAGATCTTCGAGACGTTGCCGCCAAGCGTGCCGAGGATCGTGATCGCTGCGACCGACACCATGGCGAGAATGAGCGCGTACTCCACCATCGCCTGGCCCTCTTCGCGGTCGCGAAGGGCCTTAGCGGCGAGGTACATCCGGATCGGGAAGAGCTTGACCGTTTCCATTAGGTGCATTTCCTCCATTTTCGAGTCCCTACCTCGGACACGCATTCTAGCCCGGAGTTTGGGCTCCTGTTCGAATCTCCCACGGATTTCGTGGGCACTTCCAGTGTTGGTGGAGGATCGACGGTCCGCTTCCCCTATTCGAGGGATCGTGCGAGGGTTCCCCTGTTCGAGGGATCGAAAAAAAGATGATCGGTGCCACGATTCGGGCTAGAGTTACGCATCGGCCTACGTCGGAATCGGCCGGAAATGGGCCCCACGAGGAAGGAACCCGAGCCAGTATGGAGACCCTCAAGCTTTTACCAATCCGGATGTACCTCACCGCAATAGCTCTTCGCGACCGCGAAGATGGTCAGGCGATGGTGGAGTACGCGCTCATTCTCGCCATGGTGTCGGTCGCAGCGATCACGATCCTCGGCACGCTCGGTGGCAGCGTCTCGAAGATCTTCAGCTCGATCAACAAGGATTTCTAGGCCCGAAGCGGGAGCCGGTTCGCGCCCCCGCCTCCGTAATCGGCTCGACTCCGGCGGGGAGCATCTCCGCCGGCTCGGTCGGCCGTGGGAGATTGCGGTGTTCTTGTGGGTGCCGGCCATTGCGCTCGGCTTTGCCTGCTGGTACGAAGTCCGGGGCCGCGACACGCTGCAGGACTTCGGCATTTTTCGCGCTGCCGCCCTCGACCTCGTCCGCGGACAGTCGCCATACGTCGCGGCCACTCCGGAGGCGCTCGCGCATTTCGACAAGTTCGTCTACCCGCCCGTGTCGGCTCTCTTGTTCACACCCTTCGCCGCTTTCCCTCCGGAAGTGGGGCGCGCGCTCGTGTTCGGCGGCGGCCTCGTCGCGATCGTCGCTGCGCTCCGGCTCCTGCACGTCGAGGATTGGCGCTGCTACGGCGTCGCGCTGATGTCGACACCCGCCATCAACTCACTCGCGCTCGGCGCGCTGACGTCGTTTCTCCTCCTCGGCGCGGCCGCCGGGTGGCGCTACCGCAACCGCGCGGGCGTCGTCGCGGTGGTCGTCGCTCTCACCTCGGTGCTCAAGCTATTCCTCTGGCCACTTGTGATCTGGCTCCTTGCGACGCGCCGTTGGCGGTCGGCTGCTGGCTCCGTCGCCGCGGGGGTCGTCCTGCTGCTCGGAAGCTGGGCCGTGATCGGGTTCGCCGGCATGGGCTCTTATCCCACGCTCCTCCAAGTGCTGGAGCGCATCGAGGCTCCTGCGAGCTACTCGGTCGTCGCGCTGGTCGGAGCGCACGGCAGTGCGACTGCCCTATCCGCCGTGCTCGCTGTCGCGCTCGCCGTCGCCGTGGTGCTCGCCGCTCGGACGTCGGACGGAGATAGGCGAGCGTTCGCGGCCGCCGTCCTCGTGGCGCTCATTGCGAGCCCACTGCTCTGGCTGCATTATCTGCTGCTGCTCTACGTGCCGATCGCGCTGTACCGGCCGCGGCTGTCGCTCCTCTGGTTTCTCCCGCTGCTGCTGTGGGTGACGCCGGAGGCGCACTCGCAAGGAGTCACGTGGCGGATCGCAGTCGCTCTTGCAGTCGTGGCCGCGGTCGTGGTGCAAACAGTGGGAGTCGGCTTCAGTCGCGGCGCAGCACGACGACTTGCCGCGACCTGAAGGCGACCCGTAGACCCAGTCCCGACCGCAAGGCGTGCTCGAGGGTCGCGTCAGAACCGTGCCCGAGCACGAAGACCCGGTAACCGCGGAGAGCGGCGCGCCAGTCTCCGGCCGTGTTTTCGATTTGCGCGATCTCCTCGAGCTGCGACGTAGTCAATAGCTCGAAACGGGCGTCGAACGCGACGCGGCCGGCGAGCCGAGGCTCTATCCACAGCAGCCAGTCGCCATAGGCGCTCGTCGCGAAGACACGGCCCTGCGGGCCGGCGGCGCGCACCGTTTCCTCCGCTGCGGGGGATGGGAACGCGTGCGTGAACCAACTCGTCGGTTTGACGGCGACCCCGACAAGTGCGACGCCGGTAAGGAAACCCAAGCTCAGCGCCAGGATGCGGTTGAGCCGTCGCGGCTCTTCAACGGGCGCGCGGAGCCGGTCGACGAGCGGCGGCAGAACGGCAAGCGCCACGAGGCCGAACCACGCGATGTTGCGAATCGCCTGGAACGCGACCACAGCCATTACGACGAACGCGAGCTGGTCGAAAACCGGGACCCCGCGGCCATGTCGTCCGAGGAGCCAGAGGCCGCCGATCATGAGAACGAAGACCGGGATCGTCACCAACTGGAGCGTCGTCGGCGCCCACTCCGTGATGAGGTGGGAGAAGTCCCCTCCGACGAGCACCTTCCGGTAATAGGCCGGAAGCTCGGTCGCGTAAGGCGATGCGAGCACGCAGGGCCATGGAAGGAGGATCAGGGCGAACGCTCGAACGCTGGGCCGACGCTCCCTGGCCAGCGTCACGAGACCGGCGAGCGCGACCAGTCCCGCCCCGAGCAGCACTGAGCCGTGCAAGTTTGCCCAGAGGACGAGAAGCGGCAGGGTGAGGAGCACCCGACGCGACGGCCGGCGCGCGTCGCCGAGTAGAAGCCAAAGAGTCGACGTGAAGAGCGGGAGCGCCAATGACTGGGGCCGTAAGACCGCCGCGACGGGGTAGTAAGCGAGGAGGGCAGGGATCGCGACCCACGTAACGGAGCGTGCCGTTGCGCCGTGCCGGCGTGCGATGAGCGCTGCACCCGTGAGGGCTCCAGTCGCGAGGAGGGCGTGGAAGAGAAGCGCGAGCTTGACTCCACCGGTACGAAAGAGCCCGTACAGGACAACCTGGGCGAGCCATTGCTGATCGGTCCACCGCGCGTCGTGGGCCATGACCGTGAGACCGTCGTGTGTCGGAAGACCGTGCTGCACGATCGAGCGGCCGGCGAGCAGCGCCAGCCATCCATCTCCCCCGAGACCGCGGCGCAATGTGACGAGGAGGACGATGGCGAAAGCGGCGAGGACGACGACCATGAGCCCGTCCTCCTCGAGCACCGCAGCGACTCGGGCGGCGATACCGGGCCGCGCGCTGGTCTGCTCGTCGCTCATTCGGGGTACCGAATATCAGGTATGTCGGTCAACCGCGCCCGGGCCGAAGCTGTAGGAAACCTCACCGACGAGGCGAAGCTCGGTGCTGAAAGGAGCCCGGCCATGGACGCACAAGGAGCCAGAGACCTAACACGCAGGCTCGGATCGAACACTGGGTTCGCGCCGCGGCCCGCGGCTGCCGACGTACCGGCAGACGCGCTACCCCTCTACCGCTGGGTCGGCGGGGGTGCGGCGGCGTGTGCGGCCGAGCCATCTCCGCCCGCGAGGCGGCCATGGCTCCGTCGAATGCGCGTCCCAGGCCGCTGATCCAGGGTTTGTGGCGACACTTCCGCTCTGTAGGGTGACCACGAGCGCCGGAACGCTCGTTTGCGAACACTGCGAGATGGCCGAGACCACGCTCGCCCGCATGCGCGGCCTCCTCGGGCGCGACGGGCTCGAGCCCGGTAGCGGGATGTTGATCGACGCGTCGCCGTCGGTGCACATGTTCTTCATGCGCTTTCCCGTCGACGTCGTGTTCCTCGACCGGGACAGGAAAGTCGTGCGCGTTGTCGAGTGGCTCCGGCCCTGGCGCGTGGCCGGCGCCCGCCGGGCAGCCGCGGCACTCGAGCTGCCGGCCGGCGCAGCGGCGGCGGCGGGCGTCGAGGTCGGCGACGTCCTCGCCTTCGAGGACATCGTGGCGGAATCGTGAATCGATCGCATAATGAGAGCCGTGAAGCCTCACCCGAACCACGTGCTCGACGGCGCGAGTGAGCGGCGACTTCTGCGGCTGACCTACGACCTCCACGATGGCCCGATGCAGGAGCTCGTCCTTCTCGCCGAGGAGCTTCGGCTGGCGGCGCGCCAAATCGAAGATGTCGTGCCGGAAGCCGACAGGGCACGAGTTCGCGGGCGGTTCCAGGACATCGAGGCGCGTCTCGGAGCGCTCGAGGAGTCTCTCCGCGAGATCGCCCACGGCAGCCGCTCGGCAGCCTCGGTCACGCTCGAGCCGATCGAGGACACCATCCGGGCCGAGCTCGCGGCGCTCGACGACACGGGCATCGCCGCCGACTTTCACTCCGAAGGCGACTTCGAGGAGCTGACGGACTCGCAGAAGATCGCGCTCCTCAGAGTCGTGCAGGAAGGCCTGACAAACGTCCGAAAACACAGCGGCGCGAGCTCCGTCACCGTCGTGCTGCGTGAGACGGCGAACGGAACCGAGCTGACGATCTCCGACGACGGGCGGGGCTTCGACGTCGGAAGGCTCGGCCGCGACCGGCTCGGCCTGGCCGGGGTACTCGATCGAGTGAAATTACTCGGCGGAGATGTAGAAATCGAGAGTTCGTCCGGAAAAGGAGCTACTTTGTCAGTGAGGCTCCCGGAGTGGCGGCCGTCACCGACCGACGAAGAACGGAGATCAATCTCATGAAGCGTTTTGCGACAGTTGTCCTTTTCGGGGCCGCGATCGCGGCGATCAGCGCCGGCGTATCCGTGCATGCCGGCAGCGCCGCCACTCGCACGGCCGCCGTCCTCGCGACGAAGTTCCCCGCGGCCGGTGAGCTGGCCGTGAACGCCGTCATCGTGCGGCGCAACCCGTCGCCGACCGCGACGAAGATCACGACCTTCCACTACTTCCGTTCCGACTACCGCGTCCAGGAGGTGCTGGCCTACGGGACGAAGATCGGCACGGACGGGAAGCCGTGGTACCACATCAGCGTTCCGATGCGCCCCAACGGCACGCTTGGCTGGATCCCGGCCTTCAGCGCCGACCTCTCGCCGACACTGAGCAAGATCGTCGTGCACGTCGGCATGCGGACGATCGACGTCTACCGTTCGGGCAAGCACGTCCTCCACGGAAAGGCCGCGGTCGGAGCGCCCGGCATGGAGACGCCGCTCGGTCGCTACTACGTCGCCGCGACGTTCGTCCCCACCAATCCGTTCCTCGGCGTCTACGCCCTCGAGACGAGCGCCTACTCGAAGCTGACGGAATGGCCGGGCGGCGGTGTCGTCGGGATCCACGGGACGAACGAGCCGTGGCTCCTCGGCCAGGCGGTCTCGCATGGTTGCGTCCGCGTCTCGAACACGACGGCCTCGGCGCTCAAACAGCTTGCGCCGCTCGGCACGCCGATCCTCATCCTCAAGTCCTAAGGCCGGAGCAGCAGCAGCGAGCTGAGCAGGAGCGTCCGCACTGAGGGCGCTCCTTCGGCTGCGATGAATGCCGTGCCGGCGCGCCGGAGCGTGGTCTTGGCGCTCTTGATCTTGAAGCCGCCGGTGAAGCTGTGGAACAGACCACCGGGGCGGTGAGCGACCTTGACGCGCTGGAAGCTGTAGAGGAAGTTGTTGCAGGCGCCGGTTCCGCCGTCCCAGGCCTCCGCGGTCGCGATCGGGATGAACTTGTTGTGGCTCTGCGGGAGGTAGTACGCGGGCGACACGGGCTCGCCGTTGAGGAGGACGCGCCAGAGGTTCGGCCGCGTCTCGAGGACGGAGAAGCGGTACGGATGGCCCGCCGGCGGGTTCGCGAGAACCTCGTGGTAGACCGGGTCACGGCCGGGAAGCGTGACCTCGTAGTAGATGTCGGTGAAGAGCCCCGGGAATCCGCTCAAGCCGATCTGCAGCCACTCGTCCGCACCGTTCGGGCCTTCTCCCGGCCCACCGACCCCGACCCAACCGGCGACGTGCCCGTTGGCGATGTCGAAGGGGCCGTACGGCGTGATGACCGCCGAGATACCGGATCCGTACGTGGGGGCGCCGAGGCCGGCGTAGGAGTAGCCGTTCGTGCCACAGGCGCTGGCGGCGGCAACGCTGCCGGCGAGTGCGAGAGCGGCGACCGCGGCGGTTGCGAGCAGGAGGCGAGGAGTTTTCTTCATCTCGCTGTTCAGATCGGCGGTGAGGCGGCCGCCGCCCTCCCTCAGGCGAGGGATCAAGCACTACGGTCTCGCGCGTTCTGGCGTTCGAGCCGGGATTCGAACGGTCATTCGCTACAATCCGCCGCCGGCGGGCTCGTGTCCGTCGCTTTTTATGAAGACGTACAGCGCCAAGCCAGGAGAGATCACGCGTGAGTGGTATCTCGTCGACGCCGAGGGGAAGACACTGGGCCGTCTCGCGACGCAGATCGCCGACACGCTCCGCGGCAAGCGCAAGCCGCAGTTCACGCCGCATACCGACACGGGTGACTTCGTCGTCGTCGTGAACGCGGAGAAGATTCACGTCACGGGCAACAAGCTCGACCAGAAGCGGTACTACCGCCATTCGGGCTATCCCGGCGGGCTCAAGAGCCGCACGCTGCGCGAGCAGCTCGACCGGCGTCCGACCGAGGTGCTCCGCGTCGCGGTGAAGGGGATGCTCCCGAAGAACCGCCTCGCGCGCCAGCAGATCACGAAGCTCAAGATCTACGCGGGTCCCGAGCATCCGCACGCCCCGCAGAACCCGAAGCCCATGGAGCTCGACTCATGAGCGCCGTCGCGCAGTACCGCGGCACCGGCAAGCGCAAGACGTCGGTCGCGCGCGTCATCCTCAAGCCGGGTGACGGCCAGACGTGGATCAACGGCCGGACGCTGCAGGAGTACTTCCCCCGCGGCGTGTGGCAGACCATCGCGCTCTCGCCGCTCAAGGTCGCCGGCCTCGAAGGCCAGTACGACCTCCGCGTCCGCGTGCACGGCGGCGGCCTCACCGGACAGTCCGGCGCGGTTCGTCACGGCATCGCCCGCGCTCTCGTCGAGGCGAACCCGGAGCTGCGTGTGCCGCTCAAGCGCGAGGGCTTCCTCACGCGCGACGCGCGCCAGGTCGAACGCAAGAAGGCCGGCCTGCACAAGGCGCGCAAGGCGCCGCAGTTCTCCAAGCGCTAGTGCGCTACGTCGTCGACTGCGAGACGCTGCTGCGGATCGCGGCCGGCGAGATCGAGGTCGCGCCGGAGCACCAGCTTGTCGCGCCGACGCTCGTCCGCTCGCAGGCGCTCGCCGCGCTCTACAAGGCTTCCCGACGCGGAGAGATCTCGAAGACGGACGGCCTCGAGCGCGTCTGGCATCTCAACGCGATGAAGGTGCGCTTTCTCGGCGACCGCGCGCTGCAGACCGCGGCGTGGAAGGTCGCGGAGAAGCTCGGCTGGGAGACCACCGAGACCGCAGAGTTCGTCGCGCTCACCCAACTCCAGGGCGATGCGCTCGTGACGGCCGACAAGACGCTCGCGCAGGCGGTAGCCGGTCTCGTCGAGGTCGTGACGCCCGACGCGCTCGGCTAGAGCTTCTGCTCGAGACCGGCTAGCAGCAGGTCGAGGCCGTACTCGAACGCGCTCGTGTCGTCGAGCGTCCCGGGCTCGAGATGCTGCAGGCCGTGCGTGTGGAGGTCGGGGTACGTCTCCTCCGGCAGCATCCGGTCGAGGAACCCACGCAGGTCCGAAGTGACCTCCTCCGGCGGGGAGAAGTCGTGAGTCGCCTGCCAGAGCGAGAACCCGATGATGTGCGCGTCGATGACGTGGTAGGCGTGGTACGTCGTCTCGGGAGTGAAGCCCGCCCCGCGGAGAGCGCCGAGCAGCGCGTCCATGAAGGCGAGGCGGAGCGGCCGGATGCGTGCCGGCGTCATCAGAAGGCCGGCCGCCCACGGGTGGCGGCGCAAAGACTCGTGCGCCGAGATCGCGGCCTTACGGATACCCGCGAGCCCTTCGTCGGGCCGCGGCGCCTCCATCTCCGCGAGGACGAGGTCGAGCATCCCGTCGAGGAGGTCGTCCTTGTTCGCGACGTGGTTGTACAGCGACATCGCTTCGTAGCCGAGCGCGCGGCCGAGCTTGCGCATCGAGAGGGAGTCGATCCCCTGCTCGTCTGCCTGGGCGAGCGCCGCTTCGAGGATGCGATCGCGGCTGAGCGGTTTGCGGGTCACTGCCATTGACATAGCTTACGCTGTATGTATACCGTACACCGTAAACTTACGGCGTATGGAGGAGAGGATCATGATGAAAGCCCTGGTTCGTGACAGGTACGGCGACCCCGGCGTGCTCCGGGTCGAGGAAGTGGAACGTCCTCGCTTGGAGGACGATCGCGTGCTCGTCCGGGTGCGCGCGAGCTCTGTCAACAAGGCGGACTGGTACGCGGTGCTCGGCCGGCCGCTGTTCGCGCGGCCGATGATGGGCGGGATCTTCAAGCCGCGCTCGCGGCAAGTCGGGACGGATTTTGCCGGCGTCATCGAGGCGGTGGGCAAGGACGTCGAGGGCTTCGCCGTCGGGGATGAGGTGTTCGGCGGCCAGACCGGCGCGTACGCGGAGTACATCGCCGCGAAGACGGTCGCCCGCAAGCCGGCGAACGTCACGTTCGAGGCGGCCGGGACTATCGGGATCGCCGGCCAGACGGCGCTGCAGGCGCTGCGAGACCACGGATCCCTCCAGCCGGGGGAGCGCGTCCTCGTAAACGGCGCCTCGGGCGGCGTCGGGACGATGACCGTCCAGATCGCCAAGGCGCTAGGCGGACACGTGACCGCGGTCTGCTCGACCCGAAACGTCGATCGTGTCCGCAACCTCGGCGCGGATCGCGTGATCGACTACACCGGCGAGGACTTCACGCGCACCGGCGACCGTTACGACGTCGTGATCGATGTCGCCGGCAGTCGTCCGTGGCGCGCCCTTCGGCGGGTGCTGGCCCCGGGGGCGAGAGTCGTCATCGTCGGCGCGCCGAGCGGAACGTTCTTCCTCGGCCCTCTTACCCACATTGCCGGGATGATGATCGGGTCGCGCGGCAAGGCTCGCTTCTTCGTCGCGAAGACGAAACGCGACGATCTCGAGATACTCGCGAGCCTGCTCGAGAGCAGGGCCCTCACGCCTGCGATCGACGCGACGTACGGCCTCGACGAGGCGCCGGCGGCGCTCAAGGCGTTTGGCGAGGGCCATGTCCGCGGGAAGCTCGTCTTGACGATGTAAGCCGCTATCGTCCCGCGCCGTGGCGAGGGAGTACTTCGGAACGGACGGTGTGCGCGGAGTCGTCGGCGAGTCGCTGACCGTCGAGCTCGTCGAGCGGCTCGGGCGCGCGGCTGCGCTCTGGTGCGGTCGCGGCCGGGTCTTCATCGGTCGCGACACGCGCGCCTCGGGTGTCGAGCTCGAGGAGGCGTTCGCGCGCGGCGTGGCCTCCGCCGGCGGCTCTGCGGTGCTCGCGGGCGTGCTCCCGACACCGGCGGTGGCATTGCTCCGCCTCGACCTTGGCGTCGTCATCTCCGCTTCGCACAACCCGCCCGAGTACAACGGCGTGAAGTTCTTCGACCGCATGGGCGCGAAGCTCACCGACGCGGCCGAGGCGGAGATCGAAGGGCTCCTCGACGAGCCGGCCCGGGGCGGGGGAGAGATCGACCGCATCGGCGTCGCGGCCGACAGCTATCTCGAGCACGTCCTCGAGCGATTCGGGACCGACCTGCGCGGTCTGCGCATCGCAGTCGACTGCGCGAACGGCGCGTACGCCGGCCTCGCACCGCAGGCGTTCGAGCAGCTCGGTGCCGAGGTGACGGCGATCGGCAACTCTCCCGACGGGACGAATATCAACGTCGGCTGCGGCGCGACCGACCTGCGCGCGCTCGCCGAGACGGTCCGCGAAGGCGGCCACGACCTCGGGATCGCCTTCGACGGGGACGGAGATCGGATGCTGGCCGTCGACGAGACCGGCGCGACCGTCGACGGCGACCAGATCATCGCGATTCTCGCGCTCGCGCTCGGCGTTGAGAGGGTCGCCGTCACGTCGATGACGAACCTCGGGTTCCATCGCCTGATGGAGAAGAACGGCATTCGCGTCGTCACGACCGACGTCGGCGACCGCTACGTGCTCGAAGCGCTGCGCCGCGAGGACGCGAAGCTTGGCGGCGAGCAGTCCGGCCACATCCTCTGGCTCGACGGCCACGTCACCGGCGACGGCCTCGTCGCGGCGCTCCTCCTCTGCCGCGCGCTCGGCGGTCGTCGCCTCTCGGAGGCGGCGGCGGTCATGCCGCGCTTCCCGCAGGTCGTCCAGAACATCCCGCGCATCGGGCGCGGCCCGCTCCCCGACTCGCTCCTCGCGCGGGTCGCCGCCATCAACGAGGAGCTGGACGGCCGCGGCCGCGGGCTCGTCCGGCCCTCCGGAACGGAGCCGGTGGTGCGCGTTCTCGCCGAGGCCGAAACCGAGGAAGAGGCGGAAAAGCTCTGTGCTAGCCTTGCCGCGCTGGTGACAGACGAGCTCGGCTGAACCTCTCCGCGACGCAGCGGCCGGGTTCCGAAGCCGGGCTTTTTGCGTTTTTAGGGAAGGAGCTGCCCATGTGCGGGATCATCGGATATGTCGGGTCGCGTGAGGCGAAGCCGCTACTCCTCGACGGACTGAGGCGCCTCGAGTACCGCGGCTACGACTCCGCCGGGATCGCGCTGTGCGAGGACGGCTCGCTCGAGTACGTCCGCGCCGTGGGCAACCTCGACAAGCTCGTCACCGCGGTCGAGTCGAACGGCTCGCATTCCCATCACGGCCTCGGTCACACGCGCTGGGCGACGCACGGCGGCGTCACCGAGCGCAATGCGCACCCGCTCGTCGGCTGCGACGCAGGTCGTCTCGCCATCGTCCTCAACGGGATCGTCGAGAACTACATGGAGCTCCGCGAGCAGCTGATCGCGCGCGGCCACACGTTCACGTCCGAGACCGACGCCGAAACCGTGGTTCATCTACTCGAAGAGGAGTACGACGGCGATCTCGCGCAGGCGGTATCGCGCGTCTATCCGCTGCTCGAGGGCCACTTCTCGATCGTCGCAATCCACCACGACCATCCCAACCTGCTCGTCGGCGTCCGCCATCAGACGCCGCTCGTCGTCGGGCTCGGCGAGGGGGAGAACTTCCTCGCCTCGTCGATCGCCGCGTTCCTCAGCGAGACGCGCACGGTAATCCATCCGGGCGACGGCCAGGTGATCGAGATCACGCCGACGAGCGTCCGCGTCTTCGTCGACGGCAAGGAGGTCGACGCGCCGGTCCCGCAAGAGATCGACTGGGATCTCGAGAGCGCGCAGAAGGGCGGGTTCGAGACGTTCATGCTCAAGGAGATCTACGAGCAGCCCGAGGCGGTGCAGGAGACGATCGGCGACCGCGTCCGCGGGCACACGCTCGTCCTCGAGGCGCTCGGTCTGACGGAGATGGAGATCCAGAACCTCCGCCGCATCGTCATCGTCGCGTGCGGCACCGCGTACCACGCCGGCGTCGTGGGGCGCTACATCATCGAGGAGTGGGCGCGCGTGCCGGTCGAGTTCGACATCGCGAGCGAGTGGATCTACCGCAATCCCGTCCTCTCGAAGGACACCCTCGTGATCGGCATCTCGCAGTCGGGCGAGACGCGCGACACGGTCAACGCGATCAAGCTCGCGCGCGAGTCCGGTGCGCGCACGCTCGCGATCACGAACCTCATGGGGACGCAGATCACGCGCGAGGTCGACGCGACGCTTTACACACGCTGCGGGATGGAGGTCGGCGTCGCCGCGACGAAGACGTTCACCGCGCAGGTCGCGCTGCTCTCCCTGCTCGCGCTCAAGCTCGCGGAGATCCGCCGCACACTGCCGCAGCACGAGATCGAGTTCATCCTCGACCGCCTCCACGAGCTGCCCGTGAAGATGCAGGAGTTCCTCGACGGCGACCACCCGATCGACGCGATCGCCGAGCGCTTCCACGACACGCCGTTCTTCCTCTTCCTTGGCCGCCACATCGGGCTGCCGATCGCGCTCGAGGGAGCGCTGAAGCTCAAGGAGATCTCCTACATCCCGACCGAGGCGTACTCGGCGGGCGAGATGAAGCACGGCCCGATCGCGCTGCTCGCGGAGGGGACGCCGGTCGTTGTCGTGGCGACGAACATCCACGTCTACGACAAGCTCGTCTCCAACATCCAGGAGGCACGTGCGCGTGGCGCGCACGTGATCGCGATCGCGACCGACGGCAACGAGGACATCCAGCACCACGCCGACGACGTCATATACGTGCCGCGGACGCCGAACTTCCTCCAGGCGCCGCTCGCGGTGATGCCCCTCCAGCTGCTCGCGTACAAGATTGCGCGGCTGCGCGGGTTGAACGTCGACCAGCCGCGTAACTTGGCGAAGACCGTCACCGTCGAGTAGCCCGGCGCGGCCCTGCCCGCTAGATCGCGACGTTGTAGAGCAGCACGCCGATCCCGATCAGGATGGCGCCGCCCGCGTAGACGACATCGTCGACGCGCATCAGCGCGCCGAACCCCTTGCCGCTGTCGATATTGGGAGACGGGCCGCTGCGGAGCGATTCCGCCTTCCAGCCGGAGCTCGGAAACCTCATGCCGCGGCCGAAGGTCAACGAAGTCCCACCCTCATAGCCCATCGGATCGACGAGCGTCGTGGCCAGGATGGCCAGTACGCCCACCACCACGAGCGCGATGACCATTGACCTGACCGCATGAGCGCCGTGTTCGCCGGCCGCGAGCGCCACGAGTCCCACGATCCCGGCGATCGCCAGTCCGATGAGAACGGCGAGAACGACCCAGGGAGCCGCCTGTGTCGCGACGAATCGGAGACGCCCGATCCATCCCAACCGCCACACGGGGTCGAGAGCTTTCCACGGGGGGAACGCCTTCTGCTTCCCGCAGCGCGCGCAGTGGAGGATCGGGTACTCGCTGTACTCCGCGTCGTAATCGTCGAGGGAGTCCTGCCAGCGGTGTCCCAGGGTTAGACAAAGCCCTCGCGCGGCCACGGACTAGGACGCTAGCACTGGATTAGATCGGTCACTCTTGCTCGGTGCGTCGCTTCTCGAGCAGGTCGGCGTCGGCTCTGCGGATGAGGTCCACGAGCTGCTCGGGTGGGTCGTATTGGGCGAGACCGAATCCGAACGAATGGCGATCGTCCGCCTCGGTGAAGGCCGTCGCGACTCCCTCGATTCGGTCCCTGGCGGCGTCGAGTGTGAGGTTCGGCATCGCACAGAGGAATTCATCGCCGCCGTACCGCACGACGATGTCATACGGTCGGATGTGGGCTTGCAACGTCGCCGTGAACCCGCGAAGGAGCTCGTCACCGCCGGCGTGGCCCTCGCTGTCGTTCACCTTCTTCAGCCCATCCACGTCGACGAAGATCAGCACCAGGGCGGTGTGCGTGCGGCGGGCGCGCTCGATTTCGCGCTCGATGCTGGCGAGGCCGACTCGGCGAGCCCACACGCCGGTCAGCTCGTCGGTGCCCATCACGAGCAGATCGTCCCGTGCCTGCGCCTCGGCGTGAAGCGCCTCGGCGCGCTCGTGCGCGGCCCGCTCGCGGTCAGCGGCGGCGCGCTTGCGGTCTTCAGCTGCGTGGGCGCGATCAGTCGCGGCTTGGGCGCGGTCGCGTTCGGCCCGAATGAGCCGCTCCTCGACCGTCGCTTCCGTGTGCCCAACCAACTCGGCTGCGGACCGATCGCGCGCGAGCGCCAACCGATCGCGCTCCTCCGCGACCCGGTCGCGCGCATCCGCAGCGGCGAGCCGTGCCGTCGCGGTGTCCTCACGGAGCTCCGCGACGTTCTCCCTGTCTTGCTGCGTGTGTTGGCGCGCGAGCCTGGTCCGCTTGTGAATACGTGGATCACCGCCCTGCGCGAGATCCTCGTCAGCCGCCTGCTGATCATCAGCGGCGCTCGCGTCGTCACGGTCGCTCGCCGTCTGGTCCCGATCGGACCAGGTCTGATCCTCGTCGCTCAAGGTCTGGTCATGCTCGGAAAGCGCCTGAGCATCGGCCGCCACGGACTCTCTATGGACAAAACCCGAACCTTCACAGGTCGGGCAAGTCTCGACGATCTCATTCACACGAGCCGTCCAATCCAGCCGACCAGCTCGCGGCCGTTCGGCTTGTTCCTTGGAGCGTAGCGCAGTACCGGCGAAATGGCCTGCCTCCGACGGGCTAGGCTCGACGCTGTGACCGAGTGGCTCGCACGGGCGTGTGCAGCGCATCCGCGCCGGACGCTCGCCTTGTGGGGACTCGCCGTCGTCGTCGCGCTCGCGCTGGTCGCGACCTCGCTCCACGGGCTCACGACGCAGGCGCATGTGATCGGCAATCCGCAGTCGGTGGCTGCGGAGCACGCCATCGAAAGGGCGTTCCCCCAGGTCGCGGCGCAGACCACGGGGGATGTCATCCTCATCAGCTCGACGCGGCACACGGTCGGCTCGCCGCAGGCGAAGGCATTCGGCACGACGCTGCTCGCCGCGCTCAAGGCGACCGGCCAAGTGAGTCACGCGAAGTTCGTCGCGGCCTCGCCCGACGGCCACAGCGCGCTCGTCTCGCTCCTGATCGCGAGCGACGCGGGTGCGAAGCAAGTCGAGGACGTCCTCGCACAGCACTCGAGCAACGGCTTCACCAGCGTCGTCACGGGCTACCGCAGCGTCAACTACGACTTCGGGCAGCAGGCGCAGAAGGATCTCGAGGGAGGCGAGCTGGGTCTCGGTCTTCCGGCGGCTCTGATCATCCTCATGCTCGTGTTCGGCGCAGTCGTCGCGGGGCTCGTTCCGCTCCTGATGGCGATCGTCTCGATCGTCGTCGCGCTCGGGCTCGTCGCGATCGTCTCGCTCGAGTTCACGCTCTCGACCTTCATCGTGAACATGCTCACGGGGATGGGCCTCGCGCTCGGGATCGACTACGCGCTCTTCGTCGTCTCCCGCTACCGCGAGGAGCGCGCGCACGGCTTCTCGAAGGAGGACGCCATCGCGCGCTCCGGGGCGACGGCGAGCCGCGCGGTGCTGTTCAGCGGCTCGACGTTCATGGTCGCGCTCATCGGGATGTTCATCGTGCCGACCTCGATCATGCGGAGCCTTGCGCTCGGCGCGATCCTCGTGGGGATCACGTCGGTGGCCGCGGCGCTCACGCTGCTCCCGGCGCTGCTGAGCATGTGGGGAGACGGCGTGAACCGGCTCCGGATCCCCTACATCGGCCGGAACGTAGGCCGTGCAGGCGCCGCGGAGGGACGCTTCTGGCGCGCGATCGTCAACGCCGTCCTGCGGCGCCCGGCGGTCTCGCTCGTCGTCTCGGTCGCGGCGATGCTCGCGCT
The DNA here is from genome assembly GCA_033857715.1 of Gaiellaceae bacterium. Classification (GTDB taxonomy): domain Bacteria; phylum Actinomycetota; class Thermoleophilia; order Gaiellales; family Gaiellaceae; genus Palsa-739. Next base: position 24,984 of record JAWVDC010000039.1, read on the forward strand.
TGCGATTCCCGTCTTCGGGATGCACATCGGCGCGAACGGGATCACGACGCTTCCGGACAGCACGCCGTCGAAGCAGGGCTATCTCGCGGTGCAGAGCGCGTTCCCGACGAAGAACCCGCAGCCCGTGCGGATCGTTGCGGTCGGGGGTGGCGCGACGGCGCAGCGCGTCATGCAGAAGCTGGGGCTTCGGCTGGCCATCGCCCCGGGGTTCGGCCCGACGACGCTCAACGTCGCCGGGGACACCTCCCTGCTTGTCGTTCCGCTTCGCGGCGATCCCGTGGGCAGGGAGCAGGTGGCCGCCGTTCGCGACCTTCGCTCGCAGACGATCCCGTCGTACTTCGCGGACAGCGGCGCGCACGTGTACGTCGGCGGGGTGACGTCGGAGAACATCGACTACTTCGACGCAGTCAGCGCCCCGACCCCGTATGTGCTCCTCTTCGTGCTCGGCCTCAGCTTTGTCCTGCTGACCGTCGCGTTCCGCTCGCTCGTCGTCGCGCTCGTCTCGGTGCTCCTCAACCTGCTCTCGGTCGGCGCGGCGTACGGACTCCTCGCCCTCGTCTTTCTCTACGGCGACGGCGCGGGCCTCTTCGGCTTCCAGCACACGCATTTCATCGACGCGTGGGTGCCGCTCTTCCTCTTCTCGGTCCTGTTCGGGCTCTCGATGGACTACCAGGTGTTTCTCATGAGCCGGATCAAGGAGCGGTACGACACGACCGGCTCGACGCGCGAGGCGGTGACGTGGGGAGTCGCTTCGACCGCGCGCATCATCACCGGCGCGGCGCTGATCATCGTCGCCGTGTTCGCCGGCTTCGCCTCCGGAGAGCTCGTGCAGTTCCAGCAGATGGGCTTCGGCGTCGCGGTCGCGCTGCTGCTCGACGCGACGGTGATCCGCTCGGTCGTCCTGCCCGCGACGCTCGGCCTGCTCGACCGCTGGAGCTGGTACCTCCCGACGTGGCTCGAGTGGCTGCCGCACGTGGAGGTCGAGGCCCCGGCAGCGTCAACGCCTTGATCGTCCTCGAGCCGATCGGAGTCGTACGGTCGTCGCTTGTCCGGCGCAAGGACGCGCCTCGGTCGGCGCGCGACGGGGCACCCGAGGCGACGCTCGAGATCGACGAGCGGTTCCTCGCGGCGCTCGAAGGCGTCGGCCCGGGAAGCGAGTTGATCGTGGTCACCTGGCTGCACGACGCGGTGCGCGAGACGCTCCAGGTCCGGCCGGGGCGCGACCCGGCGCGGCCGCTCACCGGCGTGTTCGCGACGCGCTCTCCGGACCGCCCGAATCCGATCGGCATCCATCGAGTGACCGTCGCCGCCCTCGAACCGCCGGCGAGCCTTCGCGTCTCCGCGCTCGAAGCGATCGACGGGACGCCGATCCTCGACCTGAAGATCGCGCTCGACAACGAGCGGTAGCGCCGAGGACCGGTCGAGGCGGCTCGCGCGTAGGAGGATTGTGACTCGCGTGGTCTTGATTGGGCTCGCGGCTTGCCTGCTTGCAGCGGGCTGCGATGGCGGCAAGCTCGCAGTTGCACCGCCGCACTTCCGTGCCGCGCCCGGGTGGCGCGTCGGGACGCGACCCGAACACGCGTGTGTGTCGTACTCGCGGAAGCAGTGCGTGGAAGCCTCTGGTTGGGCCTCCACGGTGAAATACCGGGGTGACGGCGAAAACACCCCTCCGTCCCGGACGCTCGCTGCGCTTCCGCCGGATGGCATCGTGATCCAGCTGACCAACTACAGAGACAACCTCCCGGCGCGCCGTCCGTCGACCGGACCGTGGCCACCGCGGATTCGCGCCCGAGACGTCGGCGCCGGGTTCGAGGGCGAGCCTGAGACACAGGGCAGCTTCCAGTACCTGGTCCGGACCGGTACGACCTCGCGGTACCTGTTCGTCTGGTTCGGGCGCGCGCATCCGACCGCTCGCCAGGTCGCCCGCGCGAACGCGGAACTCCGCAGGACTGGGCCCTAGTCGAGGTCGCGGCGCAGCCGCTTCGTCTCGCCGCGGCGCTTCTTGTCCTGCAACCGCCGCTCGCGCGCGGCGGCGCTCGGCTTCGTCGCGACGCGCTTGCGCTCGACGTGCAGCGCATCGCGGAGCTGCCCGACGAGGCGCTCGAGGGCGAGATCGGTGTTGCGCGTGCGGCTCCGCTCGTCCTGCGCGACCGCGCGCAACACAGGGCCGACGCGCGCGATGACGCGCTGCTTCTGCCGTTCCGTGAGCGCCGCCGAGGCCGCGACGTCGAAGACGGCGACCGCGCGCGTCTCGGACTTCTGCGCGTGCTGGCCGCCCGGGCCGCTCGAACGGGAGTACTGGAGCTCGACCTCCGCGAGCGGGAGCAGGACCGAGCGGGTGACGCGAATAGACTCGGCGGGCATGGCAGCGATTCTCCTTGACGTCGACGGTGTGCTGCACGTATCCGGCGAGCCCATCCCCGGCGCGGCGAACGCCGTGCGCGAATTGCGGGACTTGGGCCACCGATTGCGCTTCGTCACGAACGCGACGACGCGGTCGAAGGCGCAGCTCGCGGCCGAGCTCCAACGCATGGGGATCGATCTCGAGGAGTCCGAGGTGCAGACGACGGCCGACGCTGCGGTCGCGGCGCTGCGCGGCAAGCGCGTCCTCGCCCTCGTCATGCACGCGCTGATCCACGACCTCGAGGAGCTCGAGATCGTGGGGGAGGGAGCCCAGGCCGTCCTCATCGGCGGCGCGGACGACTCGCCCGAGACGAACCTCGTCTTCTCCTACATGAACCTCGCGCGCGCGTTTGCGGAGCTCGAGCTCGGCGCCGACCTCTACTGCCTCCATCGCAACCGCTGGTGGCAGACGAGCCGCGGCCCACTCCTCGACTCCGGCTGCTACGTCGCGGGCCTCGAGTACGCGGCGCAGACCGAGGCCGTCGTCCTCGGAAAGCCGAGCGCCGCGTATTTCGACGCGGCGTGCGAGGCGCTCGACTGCGAGCCGGCGATGACGTGGATGGTCGGCGACGACCTCGAGACGGACGTCGTCGGCGCCCGCGGCGTGGGGATGCGCTCCGTCCTCGTGCGCACCGGCAAGTTCCGCCCTGACATCGTCGAGAAGTCGCGCGTGCAGCCCGACGGGATCGTCTCCTCGATCGCGCACCTGCCCGACTGGATCGAGGATCACGTGTGAGTGCGGTGCGCGTCGGCACCGACCTGATCGAGATCGAGCGGATCCGGCACTCGCTCGCGCGGTACGGCGACCGTTTCCGCGAGCGCTGCTTTACCGACGCGGAGCGCGCGTACTGCGACTCCCGCAAGAACCCGGCGGAGAGCTATGCGGGACGGTTCGCCGGCAAGGAGGCGGTCGGCAAGGCGCTCGGCTTCGGCGTCGCGCGCGCGTTCGCGTGGCAGGAGATCGAGATCGTCGGGCGCCCGAAGCCGGCGGTGCGGTTGTCGGGGCGGCTCGCCGAGCGCGCGGCGGCGCTCGGAGCTGCGGCGGTCGACCTCTCGATGACGCACTCGCGCGAGCTCGCGCAGGCGGTGGCCGTTGCGTCCATCGCCGACTGAGCCGCTCTACACCGCCGAGGAGATGCGCGCCGCCGAGGCGGGCCACGACGTCGCCGCGATGATGCAGTGCGCAGGGGCGGCGGTTGCGGAGGAGGTCATGCGCCGGTGGCCGGACGCGCGGCGCGTTGCGATTTACGCCGGCGGAGGCGCGAACGGCGGCGATGGGGAGATCGCGGGCGAGCTGTTGCGGGCGGCGGGCCGCGAGATCGTCGACGAGCGGCCGGACGTGATCATCGACGCGCTGCTCGGCACCGGGATGAAGGGCGCGCCCCGCGACGACACCGCGCGTGTGATCGAGCAGATCAACGGCGCCGGCGTGCCGGTCGTCGCGGTCGACATCCCGTCGGGCGTGAACGCGTCGACCGGCGAGGTGGCGGGTGCCGCAGTTCGTGCCGACGTGACGGTGACGATGCACGGCCCCAAGGTCGGCCTCGCGGTCGCGCCGGGACGGTTCCTCGCGGGCGAGGTCGTCGTCGCGGACATCGGGCTCGAAGCGGGGGAAACGGCGAACGCGCTTGTCACGCCGTCGATCCTCGACGAGGTGCCGCGCCGCTCGGCGGGCGACAACAAGTACACGTCCGGCCACGTCCTCGTCGTCGGCGGCTCACCGGGGATGACCGGCGCCGCCGCGCTGTGCGCGCGAGCCGCCCTGCGCGCGGACGCGGGCTACGTGACGATCTGCGCTCCGGCCGAGTCCGTGCCGGTGATCGAGGAGCTTGTCGTCGAGGCCGTCAAGCGTCCGCTCGAGGAGGTCTTCGCCGCCGCCGAGAAGGCGGACGCGCTCGCGCTCGGGCCGGGACTCGGTCGCGACCCGGAGACGCTCGCGCTCGTCCGCAGACTCCTGGCCGAGGCGGCACTGCCCGCGGTCGTCGACGCGGACGCGCTCTTTGAGCTGGAGCCGGGGGACTGGCCGGCGCCGCGCGTCCTCACACCGCACGAAGGAGAGCTCGGCCGCCTCCTCGGCCGCGACTCGAAGAAGATCGCCGCCCACCGGCTCGCGTCGGTGCAGGAGGCGGCGGCGCGCTTCGACGCCGTAGTCGTGCTCAAGGGCGAGGACTCGCTCGTGGCAGCGCCCGGCGGAGGCGTCCTCGTCTGCGCGCTCGGCCTGCCGTCCCTCGCGACCGCCGGCACGGGCGACGTCCTGACCGGCATCACAGCCGCGTTCCTCGCGAAGGGAATGGAGCCGCAACGAGCCGCTGCGGCGGCGTGCGCAGCGCAACAGCTCGCGTCGCGAGCGGCGCCGCAAAGAGCGGGCCTCGTCGCAAGCGACGTGATCGAGGCGCTGCCGTCAGTTCTCGCCGGTTGAGATCCGATCGATGCGCCAGATCTCCTCGGGAATCCCGCCATTCCTCTCGACCAAGCCGCACAGGACGAGGAAAGCGGCGAGGCCGAGGAAGACGTAGCCCTCCCAGTTGAAGAAGTAGCCCTCCCAGTTCACGAACAGTGGGTCTTGCAACTCGCCGAGGGCGAGGCCGACGAACGCGAGCAGTGCGAGCGCGAGAAGAAGCAGCTCATCACCGCGCTGCCTTGTGAGCCATCCCCCGAGCAGCCGGAGGGCAACTACGATCGCCGCGGTCTCGACCAGCCGGAGGAGCCAAGGGTTGTAGGTGGCTAGGTCGCCCGGAAGCTTCCCGGAGAAGATCGCCACGGCAAGCCCCGCGAACGCGAAACAGGCGGCTGCGGGAACCAGCCGCAGGGCGCTCACTGACACGCTCCCGAGACGCGGCGCGACCGCGAGCAGGATGAGCGCGGCGCCGGCGAAGCCGAGGAACGCGCCGTAGCTCAATGTTCCATAGGCGGTGACCGTGAACCCCATCCCGAGCACGTAGATCGCGATGGCGACCGCGACCTCGGGCGAGAGACGGCGAAAGCCGAGGATCAGCACGACGAGGATCCCTGTGAGGCCTGCGGCGATGCCGCTATCTCTGACGGACCAGCCGCTGACGATGTAGCAGCCCTCGCGAGGGAAGCACGACTT
>JAWVDC010000040.1:0-6591 GCA_033857715.1 Gaiellaceae bacterium
GCCCAGGTGAACATTGGCGCCGATCTGCGCACACGAGCCGACCGTCGCCCACGTATCGACCATCGTGTTCGCCCCGACCCAGGCGCCGATATTGACGTAGCTCGGCATCATCACGACGCCGGGCGAGAGATACGCCCCGTAACGCGCGACCGCGGGGGGCACGACTCGGACGCCGTCCTCCGGTGCCAGACGCTTCACGGGAATCTTGTCGAGATACGCGAACGGCCCGATCTCGCTCGGCTCGACCTTGCGGATGCGGAAGTACTCGAGGATCGCGGCCTTCGCCTCCTCGTTCACGCACCACTCGCCGTCACGCTTCTCCGCCACGCGGATCTCGCCCCGGTCGAGCGCCGCGATCGTCTCCTCGACGCTCATTTCCCGCTCCGCCGCCGGCAAAGCCGGCAGCTCCGCTCTTGGATGAGCTCCGTCGAGCCTACGCTCATGGCAGCTCCTCGATGATCCGCGCGGCCCGTTCGCACTCTTCGAGCGTCGGCACGAGCGCGAAGCGGACGTAGCCCGCGCCGCTCGGCCCGAACATCTCGCCCGGCGCGACGATCACGCCGCGCTCGAGCATTGCCTCCGCGTCGGGCCCGACGGTCCAGAGGTACATCGTCGCCTTGCTCGCGACGATCTCCCAGCCCCGCTCCTCCATAACCGGAATGAGGACGTCACGCTTGGCGCGGTAGCGCGCGCGCGTCTCCTCGACGTGGCGCTCGTCGTCCCACGCGACGACAGACGCGCGCTGCACGAACTCCTGCGGCGCCGTGCCGACGGTCGGACGGTACGACTTGAGCGCGGCAACGATCTCCGGCGGAGCGGCGACGAAGCCCGAGCGGTAGCCGGTCATCGACGAGCGCTTGCTCAGCGTGTGGAACGCGACGACACGGGAGCGATCCGCCACCTGCAGCGCAGAGGGCGGAGGCTCGTCGAACCACAGCTCCGAGTACGCCTCGTCCGACGCGATGACGAAGTCGTGCCGCTCGGCCGCTTCCGCGAGTTCCTCGTAGAACTCGCGCGGCGCGACGGCGCCGGTCGGGTTGTGCGGATAGTTGACCCAGACGAGCGCAACGTCGTCGTCGAGCTCGCCCAGATCAGGAAGAAAGCCGTTCTGGCGCCGAAGCGGGAGCGTGCGCACGGACGCGTCCGCGAACAGCGCGCCGCGCTCGTACACCGGATATGCCGGCTCGCCGAACGCGACGATCTTCCCGCTCACGTCGAGCACCTGCGCGAGGGAGAAGATCGCCTCCTTCGAGCCGTACGTCGGGACGATCTCCGTGTCCGGATCGACCGCGACGCCGAAACGGCGCTCAAGCCAACCGGCGGCAGCGTCGCGAAGCTCCGGCAAGCCCTGCGCGAGCGGATACGGCGCGCGCTCCGGAAGCGCATCGACGAGCGCCTGCCGGATCATAGGATCGGTCGGCTCGTTCGGATCGCCCTTCCCGAAGTCGATCACGTCGACGCCGGCCGCGAGCAGCCGCCGCTTCTCCTCCTCGAGCCGCACGAACGGGTATGTCGCCATCTCGTTCAAGACGGGATTGATCGTCATGAGGGGAACCTAGCCACTCTCCTCAGGCTCGTGGACGAACGCTGCTGAAGGCAGGCTCGAGTTTGTCCGGATACGGCAGCCGGTCAGGCTGTCGGTCGTACCACGAGACCCTTATGGCGCCCAGGTACCAGCCATCCATCCATCCAGACGTCCGCGTCGTGCTCGGCCGACTCCTTCGCGATCGCACGTATTGGGTATAGGGAGAGTACGCGTCGGGCCGGTGGCGCCTCGTCTGGCACCCAGAGTGCGACATGCCAGGTGTCCGTTCGGTCCTCGATCACCTTTGTGTACGCGAGCTGGGCGCGAAGCTCTTCGACCCCCGGCATGCCCACTCGGAGCATGTGGTCGAGGAGAGCACGTTCGTCCTCTCGCAGCGGGCGGAGATGTTGCGGCGGCTCAACCATGCTCGTAAGAGAGGAACCGAGCCAGCGTGTCGTACGCGGTGTGCAGGTTCTCGATGGGGATCTGCTCGTCCACCTTGTGCGCGTACTTCGTCGCGCCGGGGCCGTAGTTGATTGCGTCGATGCCTTGTTCCGCAAATTGCGCGACCGGCGTCCAGGCCTGCTTTGGTGCGACGTCCGGGACGAGCTCTCGCAGGCGCGCGACTTGCGGGTTCATCAGAGCGGGCAGGGCGGCGGGCGAGTTGTGGAGGACGTGGACCTTGCCGGCGGACACGAGCTCCCGCAGCCTCACCTCGGCCTCGTCGCGTGACCGGCCCGGCGCGAAGCGGAAGTTGAGCTCCGCGGACGCGAGACCCGGAACCACGTTCTGCGCGATGCCGCCCTCGACGCGCACGACGCTGAGCACCTCGCGGTAGACGAGGCCGTCGAGCTCGACATCGCGCGGCTCGAGCGAAGCGACGGGAAGGAGGCCCTCAACGAGCGCATGAATCGCGTTCCGCCCCGTCCACGGCCGCGCCGAGTGGGCGCTCTCGCCGTGAAAGTCCACCCGCGCCTGCAGGTTCCCGAGGCAGCCCGCGTGGAGAATGCAGTCCGTCGGCTCGAGCACGACCGCAAGCTCGACCCCCGCGAGCACGCCGCTCGCGAACACGCCCGGCAGGGGGCTCTCCTCGACCGGCACCTCCTCGCGCGTGAAGAAGACGTACCGCGCCGCAAGCCCTGCGCGCGCGAGCTCGAGCATGACCGCGACGCCGCCCTTCATGTCGCTCGCGCCCAACCCGTGCACCACGTCGCCGTCGATCCGCCCAGGGATGTTGCCCTGCGCCGGAACCGTGTCGAGATGCCCGGCAAGCGCGATCGGAGCGCCCGGATCGCCCCACACGATCGCCTCGCCGTCGTCGTAGAGGGCCGAACCGGGGAGGAGGGAGCGCACGAGATCCATCGCCTCGCCCTCGTGACGGCTCTCCGACGGCGTGTCGACGAGCTCGAGGGTGCGGGCGGCGAGGTCTGGGGAAGGCACGGTACGGGTCATAATGACGCGCAGATGACGGTGAAACAGCCCGATCGCTCGTCGGCGGCCGAGCCCGAGCGCGGGCTCGTCCTCGCCGTGCTCCCACCCGGGGCCGACGCGGAGGACGAGATCGCCGAGCTCGTGGAGCTCGCGCGCACCGCGGGCGTCAACCCGATCGCGCAGGTCGTCCAGCATCGTTCGCGCCCCGACCCGCGCACGTTCGTCGGCAAGGGGAAGCTCGAGGAGCTCAAAGAGACCTACAAGAACGCGGAAGCCGAAGTGCTCGTCGTCGACGACGAGCTCAGCCCCTCGCAGCAGCGAACGCTCGAGAACGCGCTCGAGTCGCGCGTCGTCGACCGGACGCAGCTCATCCTCGACATCTTCGCCCAGCACGCCGTGAGCGCCGAGGGAAAGCTCCAGGTCGAGCTCGCGCAGCTCGAGTACAACCTCCCGCGCATGCGCGGCATGTGGAAGCACCTCGAGCGCCTCGGCGGCGGCGTCGGCACCAGAGGCCCCGGCGAGTCCCAGCTCGAGACGGACCGCCGCCTTGCGCGGCGTCGGATCACGCTGCTGAAGGAGCGCCTCAAAGGCCTGAGCCGCCAGCGCGACGTGCGCCGCAAGGAGCGCCGCCGCAGCGAGACACCGACGGTCGCGCTCGCCGGCTACACGAACGCCGGCAAGTCGACGCTCCTCAACGCACTCACCGACGCGGGCGTCTCCGTCCGCGACCGCCTGTTCGAGACCCTCGATCCGACGACCCGCGGCTTCGAGCACGAAGGCCGCCGCTATCTCGTCACCGACACCGTCGGCTTCGTCCGCCGCCTGCCGACGCAGCTCGTCCAGGGTTTCGCCGCCACGCTGGAGGAGACGCTCGTCGCGGATCTCGTGCTCCACGTCGTCGATGCATCGGCGCAAGAGGAACGGCTCGTCGAGCAGATCGCCGCCGTCGACTCCGTCCTGCACGACATCGGAGCCGACGAGCTGCCGCGCCAGCTCGTCCTGAACAAGATCGACGCGGTGGACGAGGTCGGACGCCGCCGCCTCGAGAACCGCCATCCCGACGCCCTGCAGGTGTCGGCGCTGACCGGGGAGGGGCTCGAGGAGCTGCGGGCCCGCGTCGCCGAGCGCTTCGCCGAGCGTTTCGAGCTCGTCCGCCTGCTCGTGCCCTACGCCGACGGCGCCCGGCTCAACGAGCTGTACGCGCTGGGCACGCCGATCGAGGAGCGGGAGGACACCGCCGACGGAGTCCTGGTCCTCGCGCGCCTCCCGCGACGCGAGCTGACCCGGTTCACTCCCTATCTCGTCCGGTGAGCGAGCTCCCGTTCAAGCGGCTGCAAGACGGCGCGACGCTCCCCGTGCGCGCCTACGCCGGTGATGCGGGGCTCGATCTCGCCGCAGCCGAGCGCGTGGAGCTCGCCCCCGGTGCACGCGCTCTCGTGGGAACGGGGCTTGCGGTTGCAATCCCTGAGGGCCACGCCGGCTTCGTCCAGCCACGCTCCGGCCTGGCCGCCGAGCACGGGATCACGATCGTCAACTCGCCCGGCCTCGTCGACAGCGGCTACCGCGGCGAACTGAAGGTCATCCTCCTCAACACCGACTCGCGAGAGACGTTCGTCGTCGAGCCCGGCATGCGAATCGCGCAGCTCGTGATCCTCGCAGTCGCGACACCGCAGTCCGTCGAGGTGACCGAGCTCCCCGGGTCCGAGCGCGGCGAGAAAGGCTTCGGCAGCTCCGCGACCTGATGGCGCTCGAGCCGCGCATCCGCGTCTCCGCGCTCCTCCGCTGGGAGGGGCGCATCCTCCTCTGCCGGCACGAGAAGGCCGGCCGGGGCGAGTACTGGCTGCTGCCCGGCGGCGGCGTGAACGGCGGCGAGAGCCTCGTCGACGCCCTTCGCCGAGAGCTCGAGGAAGAAGTCGGCGTGGGGGAGGACCTCACATTCGAAGGTCCCATCGCCGTCGTCGACTCGATCGCGCCGAAGCGCCTGCTCGTCGGGAAGCACGTCGTCCACATCATCTTCGCGGCCGACCTCTCCGGCCGCTCGCTCGAGAAGGTCAAGTCGACCGATCTCGCCGTGTGCGGCCATCGGCTGTTCGACTCCGCCGATCTCGACGACGTCGTGCTCCATCCGCCGCTCCAGCGTTTCGTGCGCCGCTGGCAGCCGGGCGACCCTGCCGCCTACCTCGGAGCGCTTTGGGCGCCGTGAGCACGCCGCTGCGGCGGGTGTCGATCCAGGGCTACCGCGCGGCGCGCGCGCTCGAGCTCTATCCCGGCTCGGTATGCGCGCTCGTCGGAGAGGGATCGAGCGGTAAGTCGACCGTGCTCACCGCGATCTGGACGCTGCTCGAGGCCGCCGCGCCGCCGCCGACGATCGACGACGTCGCGAAGGGGGAGGAGCACGGCCGCATCCATCTCGAAGCCGACATCGCCAAAGGGACGATCTTCCTCGACGCCCGGCCGCCGGACACGCTCAACCTCAACCGGGCCGGCGCTCCGCCCGTGCTCTTCCTGCCGGCGAACCTGCGCTCCCGCAGCCTCGCCGCACCGGCGACCGGCCAGGGCGCGGCCGAGGTCGCCGAGCTCCTCACGCCGCCGAGCGTCGACCGCCACTGGGCCGCCGCCGACGGCGGGCTCGCCCTCGTCGCGGGGATGGAGCGCCTCCTCGCCTCGAATCTCCGACATTTCGTCCTCCTGATCGAGGAGCCGGAGCTCTACCTCAGCCCGCACGTGCAGCGCCACCTCTACAGCGTCCTCCGCGCACTCGCGGCGCAGGGCAACCAGATCCTGTACTCGACCCACGCGCCTGTCTTCCTCAGCGTCGACAAGCTCCAGGAGCTGGCACTCGTCCGTCACAGGCCGGGCGGCGGCACGTCACTCCACCAGCCCGAGCCGCTCGCCGAGGCGGAGGGCTTTCGCGCGCTCTCGGAGTTCGACAGCGAACGCGCCGAGCTCTTTCTCGCGCGCGGCGCCGTGCTCGTCGAGGGGCGGACGGAGAAGCTCGTCTTCCCGCTGCTCTTCGAAGCGCTCGGCATCGACGCCGACCGGGAGGGGATCCTCGTGCTCGAGTGCGGCGGCAAGGGCAACATCCCGCTCTTCGCGCGGATCTGTAACGCGTGCGACGTGCCGTACGTCGTCGTCCACGACCGCGACGCGCCTCGAGGCGAGCGCCCGGTGGAGTCGGAGCGTGTCGTCAACCGCCAGATCCGCGAGGTGGCGGGGAGCCGCCGGACGGTCGTCCTCACGCCCGACTTCGAGACGGTCGCCGGCTTCAAGTCGAGCAGTCGCAGCCGTAAGCCGCAGAAGGCGTGGCGCCAGTTCCAGGGCAACGGCGCGGTGCCGCCGGAGCTTAGGCTGGCCGTCGAGAAGGTCGTCCGGGCGGCGCGTTCTTAGTACTTGCCGCCGCGATCGCGCGCTCTTCCGGCGGAGACTTCGTGCGCCTCGTGCTCGAGCCGGTCGGGAAGCGGCTCGAGCGGCACCGCCTCGCCGCCGATGCGGTGAGCGAGCGCCTGCGAGAGCAGCCAGTCGGCGAGCCACGGGTTGCGCGGCAGCAGTGGGCCGTGGAGGTACGTGCCGATGACCCGCCCCGCGCGGCAGCCTTCGTACCCGCTTTCGCCGTCGTTCCCGAAGCCGGAGACGAC
>JAWVDC010000041.1:0-8370 GCA_033857715.1 Gaiellaceae bacterium
TCGACCGTGACCCGGAGCCCCGCTCTCGCAGAGCCGCGAACATCTGCTCGACGTCCATACCCCTCGCGGCGTACGGACTCGGGACCACCGACCCGCTTGACCCCCGCGTGCTCGAGCTGGTGGCCCGGTAGATCCCGTACCCGCCGACGGCGAGAAGGATGACCGCGAGCGGGAGAACGAGATGCTTCATCTACCCCTTATACGCCACGAGGCGCTACTCCGTCACTTCGGACGAAGCGAAGCCGCGAAGGCGGTCGGGAAGGCTGTCTACGACCGCATCCGCCGCCAGCCGATGGTTCTGCCGGTCATCGTCGAGGGCTAGAAGTCTGCGTTCCAGCTTCCGCTGCACGGGCCGCGGACGATGATGTGCGACTTTCCGCCGGCAAAGGGGATCGTCTCGAGGACACCGTACGGGCTCGGCATGGCGACGTCCGGGCAGCCAACGGACGCGAGGACGGTTCGTCCGTCGTCGCTCAACCCCCGTGGGTTGAGGTCCCCCACCGATGGCGTGATCGCCCGGGCTCGACCAGTGGGGACATCGACGGCCCAGAGCTGTCCGTTGTGGAACGCGGGATAGGCGGCCAGGAGCTCCTTGCCGTCCTTCGAGAAGGCGACCGGGTAGATGTCGCTGTTCAGGTGCGTCAACTGATGCGCGGCGTTCGGGCGCGGCCCGGTCAGCCAGATGTCGTTGTGCCAATCGTGGGCGCGCGCGTAGCGGACGAATGCGATCCCGTCCGGTCCCCAGACGGGGCCGGAGCTCCTGCGGTCATCTGTGATCCGTATTGGCCGACCGCCGTCGATCGAGGCGACGTAGAGATCGCCGCCGGTCCGACCGACCGAGTAGACGACTCTGGTCGAGTCGGGGGAGAACGAGGGCGTCCCGGCATCACCCGGGATCGCGTGCTTCGTGCCGGTCTTGAGGTCGAGGATGACGACGAGCCCGTCGCCGCCCGAGACCGCGAGGTGACGCGAGTCGGGAGCCCAAGTCGGATAGGCACCGTCGCGGTACACGATCCTCGGTTTCCCGCCGGCCGCGGGGACGACCAGGACGTCGCCGCCGTGGTCGTAGGCGATCGAGCGGCCGTCCGGCGAGACCGTTGGGTCGGAGGAGTTCCTCGCGATCAGCTTGGGATGGCCGCCGTCGACGTTCGCTCGCCAGACGTTCTCCGTCCTGGGTACCCAGTGACGTGTGGGCGGGGCTGTCGCGTAGACGAGCACGTTGGGCGCCGGCCTGAGGGACGGGGACACCCGTGCGTGGCCGGTACCGCAGCCGGTCAGCGAAAGGAGGCAGAGGCAGGCGAGCGCGCGCTTCATCCAGTTGGAGATACGTCGCCGTTCGGCGTTTTGTCACGTCACTTGCGCGGCAACGATCCTGCGTACTCCGCGCCGCGCTCGACCCACGCCGCCAGCGCCTCGTCGCTCGCGACGTGCTCGTGTCCCACGCGGAGCCAGCCGGCCATCGTCTTGCCGCGCATCTCCATCAGCTCCGCGGGAGTCGTCGCCGCGAGCTCTGGGCCTTCCGCCGGGTCGACACGGACGATGATCCCGCCGTTTGAGCTCGCCGCGACGGCCATGTTGCCGCCGATGATGAATGCGAGCCCGCCGAACACCTTCTTCTCGTCCTCGGCACGATCGTCGAGCAGCGCGCGAATCCGGTCGGCGAGCTCCGGGTCGAACGCCATCAGTCGTCCTCGACCGGCTCGCCGTCGAAGTACTCGAACTGTTCGACGCGGCCCATCACGCCGACGCCGCGCCAGAAGATCTTCTGCGAGCGCGGGTACCAGCAGATGTCGTTCGCCTCGCGCGTGCCGTAGACGAGCATCGTCACGCCGTCGGGTCCGGCGCGGAAGGAGTGCGAGATCCGCGTCCCGGGCGGGCGCGCGACGACGTGGCCGGCCTGAATCGGCGTCTCCTCGACCGTCTTTCCCTCGCGCTGGTCGCGCGGGCTCGGCCAGAGCTCGAGCGTCGCGGTGCCGTCGAGGATGACGAAGATCTCCTCCTCGAGCGCGTGGCAGTGCGGCACACAGCCGCGGCGCCCGGGGTGGAGGAACTGCCAGTGGAGACCGGCGAGCTTCGAACGCTCGTGCGTCGCGAGCGGCGACTCGGTCACGCGCTCCTCCCAGACCTCCTGCTCGACCTCGTCGACGTTGACGATGTTCGCGGGGCGCGGCGCCGGCTGGCCGTATTCGAGCAGGGGCGCGTTCGCCTCGACCTCCCACGGATTGTCGACACGTCCCTCGACCCACGGATAGCCCATGCGGATCGCCCGCGAGCGCGGCAGCCACGCGACCTCGGTCGGATGGCGCGTGCCGAAGACGATGTACTCGAGCCCTTCCGGCCCGGCGATGAACGTGTGCTCGTAGTGGTCGGCCTCGTAGATCACGCAGTCGTTCGGGCGCACCTCGTGCACGTCGCCGTCCTGCCACGCGAGACCGGAGCCGGCGAGGATGAAGAAGACCTCTTCGGACGCGCTGTGCGAGTGCGGAGGGGTCGAGAGCTTCCCCGGCTCGACGCGGACGCGGTTGACGCCGACACCCTTCGTGCCTGCCGCCGTGCCGAGTCCCTGCCAGACGGCGTCCATCTCGCCTTTCGCGGCGCGGTGGCTGTCGACCTCGTCCCAGTGCGCGAGTCCCATGCCGCAGCAGTCTAGGCTCGTGTGGTGGCGCGGCCCAAGCTCACCGTCGTCGGCTCCATCAACCTCGACCTCGTCGTACGTCCCGAGCGGCTGCCGCGGGAAGGGGAAACCGTGACCGGCGCCGCCTTCTCCCGTGGCCCAGGCGGAAAGGGAGCGAACCAGGCCGTCGCGGCAGCGCGGCTCGGGGCCGAGGTGACGATGGTCGGAGCGATCGGGAATGACGGCTTCGCCGGCGAAGCGCTCGCGGGTCTGCGGGAGGCGGGCGTGGGGGAGGCGTGGGTCACGCGGGACGCCTCGACCGGCGTGGCGCTCATCACCGTCGATGCCGCCGGGGAGACGACGATCGTCGTGGCGCCCGGCGCGAACGCCGAGCTTCGTCCCGAGGACGTCGAGCTCGCGGGAGCCGACGCCGTCCTCTGCCAGCAGGAGATCCCGGCCGAGACGGTCGCGCGCGCCGCCGAGCTCGCGCCGCGGTTCTTCCTCAACGCCGCGCCTGCCCGCGGTGCCGCACCCGCGGCCGAGCTGACAATTGTCAACTGCCTCGAGCTCGAAGCGCTCGGCGAGCACCGCGGGCTCGTCTGTCTGACGCTCGGCGCCGAGGGAGCCGTCCTGCTGGAGGACGGCGCCGAGGTCGCGCGGGCCGAGCCTCCGCCCGTCGTAGCCGTTGACGGGACCGGCGCCGGCGATGCGTTCACCGCATGTCTCGTCGTCTCGCTCCTCGAGGGCCGCGACCGCGACGAGGCGCTCCGGCGCGCGTGCATCGCAGGCGCGCTCGCTGCCTCGAAGTCTGGTGCGCAAAGCTCCATGCCGACCGCGGAGGAGGTTGACGCACTCTTGTGAGCACGAAGATCGTCATCGACTGCGACCCCGGCCACGACGACGCGATGGCCATTCTCCTCGCGCTCGCGTCGCCGGAGGTCGAGCTCATCGGCATCACGACGGTCGCCGGCAACCAGACGCTCGACAAGACGTCCCACAACGCGCTCGTCACGCTCGAGATCGCCGGCCGCCCCGACATCCCGGTGTGGAGTGGAGCCGGTGCGCCGCTTGCGCGCACGCTCCGCACCGCGGCTCATGTCCACGGAGAAAGCGGCCTCGACGGCCCGGTTCTGCCGGAGCCGAGCGCGACGCCCTTCGCGGGCGACCCGGCCGAGTGGTTCGAACCGGGAGTCGTGCTCGTTCCCACCGGCCCGCTCACGAACGTCGCCCGCTGGATCGAGCGCGGCGTCCCCATCGAGCGGATCGTCTGGATGGGCGGCGCGATTGCCGAAGGCAACGTCACGCCGGCCGCCGAGTTCAACGCATTCGTCGATCCAGAAGCCGCCGCGATCGTGTTCGCGAGCGGCATCCCCATCACGATGATCGGCCTCGACGTCACGCACCAGGCGCTCTTCGGTCCGGCGCATGCCGAGCGGCTGCGTGACGCGGGCCGCGCCGGGCGTTTCGTCGCCGAGCTCGCGGACTTCTTCCTCGAGTTCCACCGCCAGCGCTACCGCTTCGACGGCGCGCCGATCCATGACGCGATGGCCGTCGCGCACGTGATCGACCCGACGCTCGTGGACACGCTCACCTGCAACGTCGAGATCGAGACGCAGTCCCAACACTGCGACGGCCGTACCGTCGTAGACCGCTGGCTCACCCGCGACGCGCCGAAGAACGCTCATGTCGGCATCGATGTCGACGCGGAGCGCTTCCTCGAGCTGCTCGTCTCCCGGATAGCCTCGCTGCCGTGAGCCTCGTCTTCGCCTGCATCGCGCCGCACGGGGACGTCGATCTCGACCCTGGGCTTCGCCCCGCAATGGAGGAGCTCGGCCTGCGGGCAGCCGCCGCGCAACCCGACGTCGCTGTGGTCGTCACGCCGCACTCCGTCCACGTCGAGGGCCACTTCGCCGTCGTGACGAGCGCCCGCGTGGGGGAGCACGAGACCGACGCCGCCACCGCGACGGCGCTCCTCGAGGCGGATCTCCCGATCCTCGGCGTCTCGTACGGCGGTAACGACCCGGCGACGGCGGAGTTCCCGCTCGACTGGGGAGCCGAGATCCCGCTCGAGTTCGTTCGCGCCCCGCGGGTGGTGGTCGTCTCGCCGGCGCGCGACCGGCCGCTCGAGGAGCATGTCAAGCTCGGCCGCGCGATCGGTGCCCTCCCCGGACGTGTCGCACTAATCGCGAGCGCCGACCACGGCCACGCGCACGACGCGGACGGGCCGTACGGCTTTGACCCGGCGGCGGCCGAGTACGACGCGCTGCTGCAAGAGATCCTCGCATCCGATCGGCTGGACTTCCTCCCGCTCGCCGAGCTCGTGGAGGACGGGAAGGCCGACTCGCTCTGGCAGCTTCTCGTCCTTCAAGGAGCGGTCGGAGATAACGCACGCGCGGACGTCCTCGCGTACGCCGCGCCGACGTACTACGGCATGCTCGTCGCCGAGGTTCAGACCGCGGCGTAGAGCCGCCACTCGCCTGGGATCCCTTTCAGGTCGTGCACGCCGCGGTCCTCGAATTCGAGCCCTGACCCGGCAACGAGATCCCTGACCGTGCTCGATACGAGCACTTCGCCGGCACCAGCATGCGCCGCGACCCGCGCTCCGGTGTGAACTGCGATTCCGCTGATCTTCCCGTCAACGAGCTCGCACTCGCCGGTGTGGAGCCCCGAACGGACGTCGATCCCGAGCTCGCGGAGGCCCTCGACGATGGATCGCGCACAACGGATCGCACGCGCCGGGCCGTCGAACGAGGCGAAGAAGCCGTCACCGGCGGTATCGACCTCGCTCCCGCGCCCACGGGTGAGCTCGCGGCGGACGACCGCGTGGTGCTCCTCGAGAAGCTTTCGCCAGCCGGCGTCTCCCAGCTCCGCCATGCGCACTGTCGAGTCGACGATGTCCGTGAACATCACTGTCGCGAGAACGCGCTCCGGCTCCTTCTCGACGGCGTCTTCCGCCCATGCGGAAACGAGGAAGCGCTCGATCGGGTCGACGAACGCATCGATGTCTGCGAGCGCGGGGATGTGGCCGCGGATCGGCACTTCGACGTAGGTCGAGCCGGGAATCAGATCGGCAAGCTCGCGACCACGGGCAGTCGGCACCCAATCGTCCTGAGCGTTTTGCAGCACGAGCGTCGGCACGGCGATCGCCGGGAGGACGTGCCGCACGACGAGGTCGAGGTTCATGCGCGTGTAGGCGTACTCGTCGCCCGGGCTGAGTCCCGAGAGGGACATGCGCGCAAGCGCGTGAAGCTCGTCGTCCGTGGCGTTCGGCGACCCCTCTCGAAAATCCGCCAGCGCGGCCGCCATCGGATCACGCTCCCGAGCCTTGCGCTCGGCTTCGAGTTCCCGCAGGACGCGTGCTTTCTCCTCCGGACTCCTAATAACCCCGGCTTGGCCGCCGCACGACACGAGCGCCCACACCCGGTCCGGATACGTGGCGGCGAAGAGGAAGCTGAGCCGCACACCCTCGGACCAGCCGATCACCGCGGCGCGCTCTGAGCGGGCGGCGTCCATGACGGCCCGGATGTCGTCCATCCGGGTCTCGGGAGGCGCATAGCCCGCCGACTTGTCGGAGAGGCCGACGCCGCGCTTGTCGTAGCTGATCACCCGGGCGAACGACGCGAGCCGCTCGAAGTAGGCGCGCATCATCGGCGCTTCCCACGCGAGCTCCACGTGGCTGCTCGACGGCAACGACGCCACAACATCGAACGGCCCGTCGCCGAAGACCTGGTACGCGATGCTGACGTCGCCATTCCGCGCATAGCGCGTCTTTACGTCCACGGCACGGAGGATAGGCCCGGCCGTACGCGAAAACCAAGCGCATGCCGCAGAAGCGGAAGAAGAAGCTGCGTCCGAAGGTGCCGAGTCGCGTCAAGAAGACGCAGACGAAGCGCTCGCGGCCCCGCAACCAGCACCCTGAGCTGTGGGGTCTCGGCGCGATCGCGCTGGGGCTGTTCCTCGGGGCCGTCCTCTATTTCGGGTGGAACGGCGGGTACGTCGGCGGCTGGCTCGGCGAGGGGCTCGATCGCCTCATCGGCATTGCCGCGTACGGGCTCCCTGTGGCGCTGACGGTGCTCGGCGCGCTGATGATCATGCGGACCGCGCTCGTCGACGTGCGGCCGTTCCGCCTCGGCGTCGTCGTTCTCGCTGCGGGGTTGATGATCACGCTCGGAAAGGATCAGGGCGGCTACGCGGGCCAGGTCCTTGGCGGCGCGGTCGCCATCGCGATCGGCGCGACTGGCTCGCTGCTCCTCGGTTCCGTCCTCCTACTCGCCGGATCGCTTCTGCTCTCGGGCGCCTCGCTCGGCGCAATCCTTCGCCACTCGGGACGGAGGCTGCACCGCGCCGCGACGAGGGCGCGGGCGTCGAACGCCCCCGTCCGGCGCCGTGACGGTACGGCCATGACGTGGGAGATGCCCGCCGTCCACACGCCGCCGGTCGACGCAGCTGCCGCCTTCCCGGACGTCGTCGACGAAGCGCCCACACGCACGCTCGAGCCGCCGCCGTACCTCCAGAGCGAAGCTGCACCGCTCGTCGTCAGGGACGAGCCGCTCTTCGACGAGGTGACCTCGGAGAACGCGGTCTACAAGTTGCCGGACGCAAGCGTCCTCACGAAGTCGCCCGAGAGGAACGACGATTCGAGCGAGACGACGGCGCGCGTCGCCGAGCTCCTCGTCCAGACCCTCGCGCATTTCGGGATCGAAGCGACCGTCATCGGCCAGATCTCGGGGCCGCGCGTCACGCGCTACGAGCTGCAGCTCGCGCCCGGGACGAAGGTCGCGAAGGTCGCCGCGCTCAAGGACGACCTCTCGTACGCGCTCGCCACGACTGAGATCCGCATCCTCGCGCCGATCCCGGGCAAGCAGGCCGTCGGCGTCGAGCTCCCGAATCTCTCGCCGAACCTCGTGACGCTCGGCGACATCTTCGAGCCGCTGCCGGCAACCGCAAGCCCCGTCTCTGTCTGGCTCGGGAAGGACATCTCCGGCGCCGCCGTCTGGACGGATCTCGCCCGCATGCCGCATCTCCTCATCGCCGGCACGACCGGCTCGGGTAAGTCCGGCTGCCTCAACGCCCTGCTCACGTCGGTGCTCCTCCGCGCGACCCCGGACGAAGTGCGGATGATCCTCATCGACCCGAAGAAGATCGAGCTCAACCACTACGAGTCGATCCCGCACCTCCTCACGCCCGTCGTCTCGAGCCCGAAGGAGGCGAGCGCCGTCCTCGCGAACTGCCTCACGGAGATGGAGCGCCGCTACGAGCGGCTCGCGTCCGTCCGCGCGCGCAATCTCACCGAGGCGAACCGCGCCTTCCGCCAGCGCGGCGAGCCGACCCTGCCGTACATCCTCGTCGTCATCGACGAGCTCGCCGACCTCATGATGGTCGCGCCGCAGGCCGTCGAGGACGCCGTCATCCGCCTCGCGCAGAAGTCGCGCGCCGTCGGCATCCACCTCGTGCTCGCGACACAGCGCCCGTCGGTGGACGTCATCACGGGGATGATCAAGGCGAACGTCCCGTCGCGCATCGCGTTCGCGGTGTCGTCGCAGACCGACTCGCGCGTCATCCTCGACACCGGCGGCGCCGAGTCGTTGCTCGGTCAGGGCGACATGCTCTTCAAGCCGCTCGGCACCTCACGCCTCCAGCGCGTCCAGGGCGCGTATGTCTCGGAGGATGAGTTCGCGCTGGTGGTCGAGCAGACGCGGCAGCGGGAGCTGGAGCTCGACTAGAGGTTTCTCGTGCTGACGGAGTTGTTCGCGTCG
>JAWVDC010000042.1:0-5124 GCA_033857715.1 Gaiellaceae bacterium
TCCTCTTCTTCGCGCGAACGGACCCCGAGCCGCCGGGCTCGCGGGGCATCTCCGCCTTCGTCCTCGACGCCGCCCATGTCCGCGTGATCAGCCGCGAAGACAAGATGGGTCTCAACTCCTCGACGACGAACTCGATCGCGGTCGATGCGTTCGTCGACGCCGACCGTCTCCTCGACGAGCAGGGGAACGGCTTCCACATCGCCATGTCCACGCTCGACGGCGGCCGAATCGGGATCGCCGCGCAGGCGGTCGGAATCGCGCAGGCCGCCTACGACGTCGCGCGCGCGTACGCGAACGAGCGCCACGCGTTCGGGCAGCCGATCGGGAAGTTCCAGGCTATCCAGGCGAAGCTCGCGGACATGGCGACCGAGATCGAGGCGGCGCGACTGCTCGTTCATCGCGCAGCGTGGCTGAAGCAGAACGACCTGCCCCACACAGAAGCGGGGGCCAAGGCGAAGCTCTTCGCGTCAGCGGTGGCCCGGCGCCAGACGAGCGAGGCGATCCAGATCCTCGGCGGCAACGGCTACATGAAGGAGTTCCCCGTCGAGCGGTACTACCGCGATGCGAAGGTGACCGAGATCTATGAGGGGACGAGCGAGATCCAGCGCCTCGTCATCGCCCGCTCGGTGCTCAGCCGCGAGCCGGCCGCCACTCGTACCTGACGTCCGGCGTCTTCTCCTCGTTCCCCGCGCCGTCGGTGAACTCGACAGCCTGCGCGCCGTGCGCCTCGTAAAACCCGCGCGCGCGGTCGTTCTGCTGGAACACCCAGAACTGGAAGCCCTCCGGCCGTAGCGTCTTCACGTGCTCGAAGAGCGCGTGGCCAATGCCGGTCCCGATCTCGGCGGGGTGGACGTAGAGGTGCGAGAGCCAGTCGCCGGAGACGAGCGCGAACCCGCGGCCAAGGACGTAACCCTCACCCTCGCGTAGAGCCTCAGCGAACCAGCGGATGTTCTGCTCGTGCGTGTGGAGTTGCGGCAGAAAGTCGAGGAGCGCGAACGACGGCTCGAAGATCCCGACGACCTCATCGACGTCCGCCTCGGTCACGCGCCGGATCATCCGCGTACTCTAGGCCGGTGCCGCGCGACAAGAACGAGCCCGTCCGGTTGACGAGCATCTACACCGGCGGCGGCGACAAGGGACAGACGAGCCTCGGGGACGGATCGCGTGTCTCGAAGCTCGACCCTCGCATCGTCGCGCTCGGCGAGGTGGACGAGCTCAACTCCTTCGTCGGGTGGACGGGTGCCGGCCTCGAGCGCATCCAGAACGAGCTCTTCGACCTCGGCGCGGACCTGTCCGTCCCCGGTGGCGACCGCCTCCGGATTGAGCCGGCGTATGTCGACCGGCTCGAGGCGGAGATCGACGAGGCCAACAGTCACCTCGAGCCGCTGAAGAGCTTCGTTCTGCCCGGCGGGACGGAGACGGCGGCCCGTCTGTACCTCGCGCGAGCAGTCTGCAGGCGCGCTGAGCGGGCTGTTCTAGCCGTCGACGGGGCGAATCCGCTGGCGGCGATCTACCTCAACCGGCTCTCGGATCTGCTCTTCGTGCTCGCACGGCGCGCAAACGGCGGCGAGGAGCCGCTCTGGCGTCCGGGCGATTCTCGCGGCTAGCAGGGCAAAAACTCCCTCGAACGAGGGTTAAGAAGGTTTGCTCAATTAATCGATCGAGGGATACCGGATCCCCCATTTGGCGTCTACACTCCGAGCGTTTTACGTGCGGTTTACACAAAGGGAGGGACGGAAATTGGTTGCACTGCGGCACACATACCTTCGGGCTGGACTCCAGCCGTCAACAGGACACGCGCGTCGTAGGTCGACGTTCGCACTCCTCGTAATCGCCGTCGTGGCGGTCGCCTACGTTGCCGGGCTCTCCGGTACGGGAGGCTGGATCCACGTCGCGACTCCACAGTTCCTCTCCAAGGCGCTCGGCAAGCCGCAGGCCGGCGCGAAGCTCGTCCGTCATCCCGGGCACGGGACGACGCTCCGGATGGGTGGCTCCTCGTTTGGCATCAGCCACGGGGATGTCTCCTTCGGCCTTGCCGCGCAAGGCGTCGGCTCCGCTC
Source organism: Gaiellaceae bacterium (assembly GCA_033857715.1). Classification (GTDB taxonomy): domain Bacteria; phylum Actinomycetota; class Thermoleophilia; order Gaiellales; family Gaiellaceae; genus Palsa-739. The sequence goes on from JAWVDC010000042.1 coordinate 2,060, forward strand.
CCTGGGCCGCCTACGCGAACGGTGTCGGACGCCCGACTCCCTTCGGGCTCGAGACCGTCACGGCCAACCGCACGCAGGCCGAGCAGTTCCTCACCGTCGGCCGCCACTACGGGCCGACGACCTGGCACTGGAAGTTCGGCAACCTTCCCAATGGTGTCACTCCGCGCGTCGGGGACGACGGTTACGTCGCATTCCTCGTTCAAAGCGGGTCCATCAAGCAGCTCTCGCAGGACGCGTTCATCGCGCCGCCGGCGATTCTCGACTCCCATGGGAACCGCATCCCGCAGCACAACCTTCATTGGACCGTGTCCTCCGTCCACGGCCAGTGGTGGCTGAACCTCCACGTTGACGACTCGCACCTCCCGACCCCGTACGTGATCGACCCGATCGCGATGCGCGGCACTGCGACGAGCAGTCAGACGTCGGCCGGCACGAGCCTCGTGCTGACCGCGCCCACCGGCGTCGTGGCTAACGACGTGATGATCGCGCAGGTCACGACGAGGAACAACGCGGCCATCTCCAACTCGGCCGGTCTCACGTTCACGCAGATCGGTTCGACGGTCACCAACACCGCGAACCTCGAGCAGGCCATCTACCAGCGCGTTGCGACCGGGAGTGAGGGTGGCAGCACGGCGACGTTCTCGTGGTCAACGGGAAGCGCTGACGCGACAGGCGGCATCCTCGCCTTCAGCTCCGTCAACACGGGCGTTCCGGTCGACGTATCGACCTCGAACACCGGGACGACGAGCGGAACGGCGGGCACGAATCCCTGCTCAGGAACGTGTAAGGCGACCGCGAGCGCGGTGACGACGAACTTCGCGAACGACGAGATCCTCGTCTTCTACGGGAGCATGGGTACGGACAACAGCACCGCGATCACGGTGACGCAGGACTCGGGCCAGAACGTCACGCAGGACTACACCGTGATCTCGACGAGCAACAAGACGAGCCGATCGGATTCCACCGCGGCGGCCGGCACGTCGGTCCAGGCCGCGGCCGGAAGCACGGGAATTTTCACCGCCACGCTCAACCTCGGCGGCACGCCGTGGATCGCGCACACCGTCGCTCTCAAGCCGGGTGTCGCCACGAAGCTCGCGGTCACTTCCGTTCCCGCGAACGCGACCGCAGGCGCGAATTTCTCCGTCACCGTCCAGAGTCAGGACGCGAGCGGCAACTGCACCCCGGTCAACCAGGCTACGGGGATCTCCCTTGCGTCGGACGGCACCGGAACCCTGAGCGGCAACACCGCGTCGATCAGCGTCGGTACATGCAGCGTGACGCTCAGCTCCGTCCAGTACACGAAGACGGGAACGATCCACCTGACGGCATCGCGCACGAGCGGCGACACGCTGACGACGTCTGCGGCCTCCTCGGCGATCGTCTTCGCGGCAGGCCCCGTGGATGCGACGCAGTCGACATTGACGCCGACGTCGGCGTCGATCACCGCCAACGGCAGCGCGACGCAAGTGCTGACGGTCCAGGCGAAGGATGCGAACGGCAACAACCTCGCGAGCGGCGGCTTGACCGTCACGATCACGAAGCAGTCGGGCACCGGCTCGATCAGCTCGGTGACCGACAACGGCAACGGCACGTACACCGCGACGGTGACGGCTCCGTCGGCGACGGGCTCGGGTGTGTTCGTCGCGACCCTTGGCGGCAACCCGGTCAAGTCGGGCGGCGGGAGCCAGACGACTTCGACGATCACGTACGTCGCAGGTTCCGCCGATGCGACGGCGTCCACGCTGACGCCGACCTCGGCGTCGATCACGGCTAACGGGACGGCGACGCAGGTCCTGACGGTGCAGGCCAAGGACGCGACCGGCAACAACCTCACGAGCGGCGGCTCGACGGTCACGATCACGAAGCAGTCGGGCACCGGCTCGATCGGCTCCGTGACCGACAACGGCAACGGCACGTACACGGCGACCGTGACCGCGCCGTCCGCGACCGGCTCGGGCGTCTTCGTTGCGACTCTTGGTGGCAACCCGGTCAAGTCCGGGACGGGCTCGCAGGCCCAGGCGACGGTCACGTACGCGCCTGGTACCGCCACCCAGCTCGTCTTCGGACAGCAGCCCTCCAACACCGTGGCCGGCGTGACGATGAGTCCCGCCGTCACCGTGAAGGTCGAGGACGCGAGCGGGAACGTCGTGACGGGCGATAACTCCACGCAGGTCGCGCTCGCGATCCTGAACAACCCGAGCAGCGGCACGCTTACCGGCGGCGCCGCGACGACGGTGTCCAGCGGCATCGCGACCTTCAGCGGCCTCTCGATCGACAAGACGGGCGTCGGCTACACGCTCCAGGCGACGAAGTCCGGGCTCACGTCCGCGACGAGCAACTCGTTCAACATCACCGCGCGGACGAGCTCGGTGAGCGTCTCGTGCGCGACGAATCCGGTGACGTACGGCGGGAGCACGCTGTGCACCGCCACCGTCAGCGACTCGCAGGGCTCCGGCACGTCGAGCACGCCCGGCGGCTCGGTTGCGTTCGGGACGAACGGCAGCGGCAGCTTCACGAGCAGCGGCACCTGCACCCTCTCGAGCGGCTCCTGCGCCGTGACCTACACGCCGACCGCCGTCGGCACCGGGACGCACCAGATCACTGCGACCTACACGAGCACCGACGGCATCCACGGCGGCAGCAACAACAACACGAGTGTCACGGTGAACAAGGCTTCGCTCACGGTGACGCCGGATCCGCAGTCGCGCACATACGGGCAGGCGGCTCCGACGTACACGTTCTCGGTCACGGGCTTCCAGAACGGCGAGACCGCGGGGACGGCGTCGGGCTATGTCGCTCCGTCCTGCACGAGCGATTACACGACGACGACGAATGTCGCCGCGTCGCCGCGGACGATCAGCTGCAGCGGCGGTTCGGCCAACAACTACAGCTTCAACACGTCGGCGACCGCCAACTTGACGGTGACGAAGGCGTCGCTGACGGTGACGCCGGATCCGCAGTCGCGGACGTATGGGCAGGCGGCTCCGTCGTACACGTTCTCGGTGACGGGCTTCCAGAATGGCCAGACGGCCGGGACGGCGTCGGGTTATGTGGCTCCGTCGTGC
>JAWVDC010000043.1:0-9984 GCA_033857715.1 Gaiellaceae bacterium
GGGCGCCGTCCTGATCCGCTCGGCGTTCTCGGCGAACATCAAGGAACGCCGCGACTGCTCGACCGCGCTCTTCGACGACCGCGGCCGGATGGTCGCGCAGGCGGAGCACATCCCGGTCCACCTCGGCGCGATGCCCGACGCCGTCGCCGCGGTCATAGCCCTCGCCCTCGCGCCAGGCGAGGTCGCCTTCCTCAACGACCCGTACACCGGCGGCACGCACCTGCCCGACGTGACGCTCGTGTCCCGCACCGCCCTCGGCTACGCGGTCTCCCGCGCGCACCACGCCGACGTTGGCGGCATCGAGCCCGCGAGCCTGCCCGCTTTCTCGCGCACGCTCGAGGAGGAGGGCGTAATCGTGACGCCGCAGCTGCTCACCGACGACGCGCTCGAGTGGTTCGTCGCGCAGACCCGCCGTCCGGAGGAGCGTCGCGGCGACCTCCGCGCCCAGCTCGCCGCGCACCACCTCGCGGCGCGACGCCTCGACGAGCTGGCGGAGCGACGCGGCGTGGACGACGTCAAAGCCGCGATGAACGAGCTCTACGCGTACTCCGAGCGAATGGTGCGCGCCGCTCTCGCGCGCCTCCCCGACGGCCGCGGCGAGGCGGAGGACGTGGTCGAAGCCGTCGAGGGCGACCTCCCGATCCGCTGCACGGTCGAGCTCGCCGGGGACGAGATCCGCTTCGACTTCACCGGCACGGCCCCCGCCTACGACGGGAACCTCAACTGCCCACTCTCGGTGACGAAGTCGGCGTGCTTCTTCGTCGTCCGCTGCCTCACGGAGCCCGACCTGCCGGCGTCGGGCGGAGCTTTCGCGCCCGTCACGGTCACCGCGCCCGAGGGCTGCCTCATCAACGCGCGCTCGCCGCACGCGGTCGTCGCCGGCAACACCGAGACGTCCTCGCGCATCGTCGACGTCGCGTTCGCCGCGCTCGGCCGCTTCCTCGACGTCCCCGCGCAGGGGCAGGGAACGATGAACAACGTCGCGCTCGGCAACGACGGTTTCACGTACTACGAGACGATCGGCGGCGGCCAGGGCGCGTGCCCGGACGCCGACGGGCCGAGCGGCGTCCACGTCGCGATGTCGAACACGCTCATGACGCCGGCCGAGGCGCTCGAGCTCGAGTATCCGCTCCGTGTCGAGTGCTGGGCATTGCGGAGCGGATCAGGAGGAGAAGGCGCGCACCGGGGCGGCGACGGCATCGTCCGTGAGCTCCGCGTCCTCGAGGACTGTCGCCTCTCCGTCCTCGCCGAGCGGCGTCGTCATGCGCCGCACGGCGCAAGCGGGGGAGAGGACGGCGCCCCCGGGCGCACGCTCGTGAACGGCGAGGAGCAGGAGCCCAAGCTCACGCGCCAGCTCCGCGCCGGCCACCTCATCCGCATCGAGACGCCGGGCGGCGGCGGGCACGGACAAGCGTAAGATCGCCGCGTGGCGGCTCTGCACCGGAAGTACGACCTCTACAGCGGCGACTTCTTCGCGAACGCCTACGCGACGTTCGCGCAGATGCGAGAGAACGACCCCGTCTTCTGCCAGCCGGGCCTCGACGGCGAGACGCCGATCTGGTGGGTGACGCGGTACGAGGACGCCGAGGCGGTGCTCCTCGACGACGAGCGCTTCGTTCGCGACCCGCGGCTGGCGTTCCCGCCGGAGAAGCTCGCTGCGTTCGAGGCGGATCTTCCCGAGGCGATCGAGTGGGTGGAGAGCCACATGCTCAATCGCGACGGTGGCGATCACCGGCGACTCCGCAGGCTCGTGTCGAAGGCCTTCACGCCGAAGATGATCGAGCGCCTGCGCCCGCGGATCCAGGAGATCGCGGACGGCCTCCTCGACCCGGTCGTCGCCGCCGGCGAGATGGAGCTCGTCTCCACGTTCGCCTTCCCGCTCCCGATCACGGTGATCGCGGAACTCCTGGGCGTTCCCGCGTCGGATCGCGACCAGTTCCGGGAGTGGTCGGACGCGTTCGTCCGCCCCGCGATCGACCCAGAGGAGCAGGCGCGCTTCATGGAGTCGATGGGGCAGTTCGTCGCGTACCTCCACGCGCTCTTCGAGACGCGTCGGAGCGAGCCCGGGGACGACCTGATCAGCGCGCTCGTGGCGGTCGAGGACGGCGGGGACACGCTTTCGGAGAAGGAGCTCACGAGCATGGCGTCGCTTCTCATTGTCGCGGGGCACGAGACGACGGTCAGCCTCATCGGCAATGCGATGGTCGCGCTCCTCACCCATCCCGACCAGCTGGCGCTGCTCGAGGGCGACCCGTCCCTCCTCCCGCGTGCCGTCGAGGAGCTGATTCGCTTCGACGGGCCGGTCGAGCGCACGCTGAACCGCTGGGCTCGGGAAGACGTCGAGCTGGGCGGGCAGACGATTCGCCAGGGAGAGTCGGTCATCGTGATCCTCGGCGCAGCCGACCACGATCCGGAGCGGTTCGACGAGCCGGGCGAGCTCGCGCTGACGGCCGAGCGCAACGCGCGACATCTCGGGTTCGGTCGTGGCAGCCACTTCTGCCTCGGTGCGCCGCTCGCGCGGCTCGAGGCCGAGATCGCGATCTCGACGCTGCTGCGTCGGCTGCCGGGGCTCCGCCTGGCGGTGCCGCAGCAAGAGCTGCGCTGGCGGCCCGTGCCGCTCTTCCGGAGCCTCGTTTCCGTGCCGGTCGCGTGGGACGCGCCTAGCTAGGAGCTCCTAACGCAACGAAGCACGGGCCGCCTGGCCGCGCTGGGCGGCACGTTGCTGCGTCCTCGGTCGCGCGAATAGCGCTGCTATTCACGCTCCCTGCGTTCTTGCATCGCACTCGCCCATCACGCCCAGTCAGCGCGTGGTCGCTCCGTTAGGAGTTCCTAGCTAGGCCTCGCGCGCGCGGTGGGACGCCGAGTAGACGTCCTTCCGCAGGATCAGCCCGTCGCGGAGCGGGAAGACATCGACGCCGTTCCACTCGCGGTTGCCGGTGCGCGCCGTCCACTCGCACACGGCGAAGTCGTCGCCGGTGCGCAGGCTCCTCGTCTCGAAGCGAAGATCGGGATACGCGGCGAAGATCCCGGCGATGTGCTCGCGCACGGCGTCGCCCTCGGCGCGCTCGCCGGCCGTGTGGTTCTCGAACACCATCCCCGGCGCGTGCATCGCGCAGATCGCGTCGAGGTCCTGCGCATTCCAGGCGTCGTTGTACGAGGAGATGAGGTCGCGGACGTTCATCGGCGTCGCAAGACTCTCGCATCTCCGACGCGCCGTGTCACGCCGTCCGCGTCGAACCGCTCGAGGTAGAGCTGCGCCGTCTTGCGGCCGACGCCGAGCACGTCGCGGAACTCGGCGAGCGTGATGCCGTCGTGGAGGACGGCGCGGGCGCGGTCGAACGCCTCGCGCGAGACGGCGAAGCCGTCGCCGACGCGGACGAGGCGACGGGCGTCCTCGAGGAACCGCGCGAGCGCCGCGTCCTCCACGCGGACCGGCTCGAGACCGAGCTCGGCCTCGAGCGCCGCGGCGTCGACCTCGCGTTCTCCAAGCGCGGCCGCCGCTCCGGGCCGGTAGAGCTTCGAGCCGCGCTGCTCGAGGCCGAGGTGGGGGAGGACCGCCTTCGCCCAGTCCGCTGCCGGAACAGGGACGCCCGGGTCGAGCGGATCGGCGGCGTCGAGCGCCCGGTCGAGCTCGGCGCGCAACTCGTCGAGCCACTCCGGCGACCAGCGCCACTCGCCGTCGACGAGCGCCGGCGCGTGGACGACGAGCTCGCCGCGCTCGGCCGCCTCGAAGCGGGCGTGGTCCGCATGGCGGGCGGGAGTCGGGTCGATCACGACACCGCCGCCGACCGTCGTGTCCGTCCGCAGCACGAACCGGTCGCCGCGCGCCGCGACGACCGGACGCGCGAGGCGCAGCTGCGCGAACCGCTCGCCCGCGCGCACGACACGCGCAACCGTCTCCGCCGTGCCGTGGTGGAGCTGAACACGCGTCGGGAGATCGCCTGCGCCGTCGAGCGAGACGTCGAGCCGGAAACTCGGGCGAAACGCGCCGGGCGTGACCAGCACGTCGCCGCGCTCGACCTCCTGGCGCTCGACACCGGGCAACGCGAGCGCGACGCGCTGGCCGGCTTCCGCGCGTTCGACCGGGCGGTCGTGCACCTGCACGCTCCGCACCCGCACGGTCCGCCCGCGGGGCTCGACGCGGAGCTCGTCTCCCTCGCCGATCGTCCCCGACCACAGCGTCCCGGTCACGACGGTGCCGATCCCGCGCAGCGAGAAGGAGCGGTCGACGTGGAGCCGCGCGGGGCCGTCGGTTGCGTGCCGGGTGACCTGCGCCGCGACGGTGCCGAGCGCGTCGCGCAGCTCGTCCAAGCCCGCGCCGGTGCGAGTGCTCGTCACGACGACCGGCGCGCCCGGGACGAGCTCCTCCGCCTCGAGCCGCGCGAGCTCGAGCGTGTCGGCGTCGACGAGGTCGGCCTTCGTCAGCGCGACGACGCCGCCTTCGATGCCGAGGAGTCGGAGAATCGCGAGGTGCTCGTGTGTCTGCGGCCGCGCTCCTTCGCCGGCGTCGACGACGAGCAGGAAGAGGTCGATCCCGCTCGCCCCGGCGACCATCGTGCGGACGAACCGCTCGTGCCCGGGGACGTCGACGACCGAGAGCTGCGTCCCGTCCGGCATCTCGAGCGGCGCGTAGCCGAGGTCAATCGAGATCCCGCGCGCGTGCTCCTCGGGCAGCCGGTCGGTGTTCTTGCCGGTCAGCGCCTCGACGAGCGACGTCTTGCCGTGATCGATATGCCCCGCGGTGCCGACTGTCAGCGGCACTGCTATTCGAGTCCGGCTCGCGCCCGCACGTTTGCGATGGCGGCCGGGTCGTCGGCGGCGTAGCGGAACATCAGGGGCCCGTCCATCTGAGGGTCGAGCCTTGTTTGCGGCATCTCTAACCGGTACGTGCCGGAAGGGTGCTCGAGCTCGAGCCGTGCGACTCGCACGGCCTCTTCGGGAGCCAGGTAGTCGGGCTCGATCGCAGGTTCGAAGGGCCGGCGAAGCCATCGCTCGTGGGTCGCTTCAATTCGGGCGGACCGTTCCTCGGCGGTCTCTTGGTAGATGGTCGCGATCCCGTCGCCGAGGACTCGCGACACGAGCTCTGCGTCGTAGCTGGCCAAGACGTCGTTCAGGTCATGGATCGGGCCGTCAAGGTCGGTAATCAGCTCGATCAGCGCGGGGTTCCATCCGCCGCGGCCTGCGGCGACGGCGACAGCGACGTCTCGTACCTCGCTGTCGGCGACGGCAAGGCAGTCGAGAAGGAGGCGGCCGTCCCGCACCACTCCGACGATTGGTGGGACCGGGTCGAACCACGGCCAGACGGGGGGCGCCGTCGCCGCGTGCAGAGGCTCGGCAAGTGACTCCTCGACTGCGCATGCGAAGCTCGGAAGCTCGGCGAGCGGGAGGGCGCCGCCGCCGACGCGGCCGACCGTCTCTTCAACCTCGCCGCCCGTCGCGACGGCAAGGTACTCCGCTCTTGCTCGCACCTTCTCCGTGTCCTGCGCGAGCGTCCGGAGCACCGGGATCTGCTCCGGCGCCTCCAGGTGGAGCAGCAGCGTCCCCTCGAGCGCGGCGAGCGAGAGCTTGTCGATCCGCACTGCGCGATGCAGCGGGTGGCGACGAAGTTTCTCGATCAACTCTCCACGGCCGAGGATGATTCCTGCCTGGGGACCGCCGAGGAGCTTGTCTCCCGAGAAACAAACGAGATCGGCGCCCGCGGCAAGCACTTCCTTCGCGGTGGGTTCTTCGAAGACCGGAGTGATCGCACCAGAGCCGAGGTCGTCTACGAGGGGGAGCCCGTGGCGCCGCGCGACCTCGGCGACCTCCTCGAGCGATGGCCGCTCCTCGAATCCGACGACGCGGAAGTTCGCCTGGTGGACGCGCAGGAGCGCCGCGGTGTCCGGTCCGATCGCGTTCTCGTAATCCTCTGCGCGGGTGCGATTCGTCGTTCCGACCTCGACGAGTCGCGCGCCCGAGCGCGCGAGCACGTCAGGGATCCGGAAGCCGTCGCCGATCTCGATCAGCTCGCCGCGGGAGACGACCACCTCGCGACCCTCGGCGAGCGCCGCGAGCGCGAGTAGCACCGCGGCCGCGTTGTTGTTGACGACGAGCGCGGCCTCGGCGCCGGTCAGGCGCTGCAAGATCGCGGCGCAGTGGTCCTGCCGCGAGCCTCGCTCTCCCGCAACGATGTCGTACTCGAGATTCGAGTAGCCCCGCGCCACTTCTGTCACATGCCGAAGCGCCTCCTCGGCCAACGGCGCGCGCCCTAGGTTCGTGTGAATCACAACGCCCGTTGCGTTGATGGCACGCCGCAGCCGCGGCGCGCGCGCGTCTCCGACCTCGTCCCACACCCGCGCGACGAGGTCCCCCGGATCGCCCCCGGCCCGGATCTGCTCTCGCGCCCGCTCGATCACCAGGCGGGCGGCGTCCACGGCAAGCGGGCCGCCGACCTCGCGCGCGAGCTCGTCCACCGAAGGCAGATCGCGTAGCTCCACTCCGCAAGTGTTACTGAGCGTCCGCCTTGCGCGGCTCGTGCGGCCCCGCCTTGCCGTTCTTCGCGAGTGCGTCGAGCACGGTCGAGAGCGCCACGCGCGGCTCGTCCGTCACCGTCAGCAGATCGAGATCCGCCGGCGAGACCATCCCGTCGGCGAGAGCGCTCCGCCGCACCCAGTCGAGCAGCGGCGTCCAGTACGACTCCCCGAGCAGGACGACCGGGAAGTGCATGACCTTCCCGGTCTGGATCAGCGTCAGCGCCTCGAACAGCTCGTCGGCCGTGCCGAAGCCGCCGGGGCAGACGACGAACCCCTCCGCCGCCTTCACGAACATCGTCTTGCGCGCGTAGAAGTGGTCGAAGACGAGGCCGAGGTCGAGGTACGGATTCATCGACTGCTCGTGCGGAAGCTCGATCCCGAACCCGACCGACAGGCCTCCGCCCTCCTGGCAGCCGCGGTTCGCCGCCTCCATCACGCCCGGCCCACCGCCGGTCACCACCGCCCAGCCGGCCTCCGCGAACAGCCGTCCGACCTCGCGCGCGAGCTCGTACGCGCGGGTGCCCTCCTTGACCCGCGCCGAGCCGAAGCACGACACCGCGGGCCGGTCGATCTTCTCCACCGCCTTGAATCCGGCGAGGAACTCCTTGCCGATCATCTCGCTCCGCTCCTTCAGGTACTCGAGCGCGTGGTGCGTCTGGAGAAGGGAGCGATCGTGCTGCACCTAGACCGACGCTCCAGTCTGCTTCGTGGCGAGCATCCCGGCAACGACCGCGACGCCGAGCACGACGTACAGCGCGGCGATGATGAACGCGCGCCGTCCGTTGCCCTCCTCCACGCCCATCGGCACGCCGTTCTCGTAGCGGAAGCGCGGCCGCCGCTCCTCGCGGATCGCGCGAAAGATCGTGCCGCCGTCGAGGAAGCCGACCGGCAGGAGGTTGAACGCGTTGAGCAGGAAGCCGATGTTGGCGATGGCGACGAGCATCTGCGCGTCTCCGACCGTCGACCCGGCCCAGGCGATCGCCGCGCCGATGCTGCCGACGAACGGCCCGGCGAGCGAGACGAGCGCGCTCCCCCACGGCGAGAGGTTCTCGCGGCGCGTCATGACGTACGCGCCGAGGAACGGTACGAACGTCGGCAGCGTGACGTGGATGTGCTGCCGCTTCGCCTCGACGTAATGACCCATCTCGTGCACGAGGATCAGGAGGACGAGCCCGAGCCCGAACTCCCAGCTGTGGAAGAGGGCCGAGTAGAGCGCGAACGAGATGAAGAACGCGAAGAACTTCCCGAAGATGAATCCGAACTTCAGGGCGGCGGCACCGATCGCGACGATGGAGCCGCCAATGCGCTGGAGGGACCGCTTGAGGCTGCCGCGGTCGTCTTGAACGGGTGAGACGCTCATGAGCCTTGCCCGATCCATTCCTCGCCGCCCGCGTATACCTCTTTCTTCCAGAGTGGGATCGACGTCTTCAACGTCTCGATCGCCTCGCGGCACGCGTCGAGCGCGGCCCCGCGGTGCGGCGCCGAGACGGCGATGACCACGCTTGGCTCGCCGATCTCCACGCGGCCTAGCCGGTGGTGGATGGCGACCGCCGTCAGACCGAACCGCCCGGTGAGCTCGGCGCCGAGCCGCGCGAGCATCTCCTCCGCCATCTCCTCGTACGCCTCGTAGTCGAGGTGGAGCACGTCGCGGTCGCGAGACCGGCGCCGCACGGTCCCGACGAAGCTCGCCACGGCTCCCGCGTCGGGGGACTCGACCTCACGCATGACCGCGGCGACGTCGAGCGGCTCCGCGACGAGTCGGAACGAGCCGCCGCTCACCGGCGGGATGAGAGCCACCTCGTCACCGTCCGCCAGCGCGTGCGCGCGCTCCACGTACTCGCGGTTGACCGCGTACAGCAAGCCGCCCGGCTCGTCGCCGAGGCCGAGCAGCGGCCAGACGTCGGCCACGGTCGCGACGTCCTCGAGCTCGCAGCTCGAGCGCCCCGCGAGCTCACGCAGGCCTGCGAAAAGGCGAACCGTTACGCGCATGCCCGGATCTTGCCTGTCTGCCGACGAAGCGAGAGGCCGGCGCGTGGCCGGCCTCTCGAAACGAACGCGTAGGTGGGGTGCTAGCGGCTGATGCAGGGATCGACGTACATGTCGTCGATCTGCCAGTTGCCGTGCGTGTCGTTCGGCTTGAACGTGAAGCTCACGTTCGCGTAGCCGGATTTCAGGATCGGCAACGAGAGGTACTGCGCGAACACGATCGGCGCGGTGAGGTTCCAGCTCGTGTTGCCCGGCTTGAGGGCGGCGACCTTGACCTGCTGGAGCTTCCCGTTCGCGTCCTGGAAGTTCATGTAGACCGCGAGCTGGCCGTCGCTCATGCCGTTGTTCTTGACGAGCAAGCGGAGGGTCGGCGCGTCCACCGAGACGCAGAACGTCGGCGTCGTCGCCACCGCGGACGTCGTCGGCAGTGCGAGCGACTGCGAGCCTGGCCCTCCGACGTTGTACGTCTCGTTGCCGGAGACGACGCCGGCGCCGCCGCTCGCGGTCCAGCCGCCGAGTCCGTTCTCGAAGTTCGCACCCGGCGCGAGGAAATAGCTACTGGGGTCTAGCCAGCGGAGGAAGACCGGGGCCATGGAGGGATACGTGCAGCCGAGGGCCGCCTGTGCGACAGGCGCCTTCGCTGCCGAGGCCCCTACCGCGGCGGCCGCAACCACCGCCAGCGGCAGCAGTCTCCGAGCAAGCTTTCCGTACTCGATCATTCAATCCACCCTTGTCGCGTTCGTCGTTGGCCGCCCTGTGTGGGGCGCGGTCGGATTGAAGAAGGGGCCGGGGCGACGCGTATCCCCCGACGGAGGTAGAGGAAGGTTCGAATCACTCGCGCGAGGGATCGAACCTCCCGAAAACGCAAGAGGCCGGCTATGCCGACCTCTCGCTACCAAGGAGAAATGCCAACCGCACAGAGGAGCCACGGCCTTTTGAACTGCGAGTCAAACTTACCACGCTCCGGCCGTTCGCAAACCTCGCTACGCGGAGACGGGCGCGGCCGCAACGAGGTCTGGACTCCGCTCGTGCGCATCAGCAGCTCCGAGGACGCGGAGGAGTGAGGCGACCACCTGCGGGTCGAAATGCGTGCCGGCGCAGGACTGGAGCTCCGCCCTGGCAGCCTCTTCGCTCAGCGCGGCGCGGTACGAGCGGTGCGTCGTCATCGCGCTGAAGGCGTCGCAACAGCAGACGATCCGCGCCACGAGCGGGATGTCCTCGCCGGCGAGACCGTCCGGGTAGCCGCCTCCGTCCCAGCGCTCGTGGCATGAGCGGACGATGCGGCCGACCTCGCCGAGGCGCCCGCCGACCCGCTCGAGCAGCCGCTGGCCCTCGATCGTGTGCATGTTGATGATTGCCCGCTCCTCCGGCGTGAGCGGGCCAGGCTTGTTGATGATCGCCGCGGGTACCTTGATCTTCCCGACGTCGTGGAGGAGGGCGGTGAACTCGGCGTCGATGCGCGAGCGGCTGTCCACTCCGAGGTCGT
>JAWVDC010000044.1:0-6182 GCA_033857715.1 Gaiellaceae bacterium
TCGAGAAGCTGCTCGAGCAGGAGAAGTTCGAGCCGCCGGAGGAGTTCGCCGCGCGGCGCGGCCTCGAGCCGCTCGCGACGGTCGTCGCGCAGGGTTACGTCGCAGACGAGTTCGCGTGGCTCGCCCGTACGCCGGCCAACGCCGGCCTGCAGGCGCTCGAGAAGGCGGGCAAGTCGATCGGCGACGTGAAGCGCGTCGAGGTGAACGAGGCCTTCTGCTCCGTCGCGCTCAACTCGCTCACGATGCTCGGCGCCGATCCCGAGACCGCCAACGTCAACGGCGGCGCAGTCGCGCTGGGCCATCCGGTCGGTGCGAGCGGCGGGCGCATCCTCGGCACGATGATCCACGACCTGCGCCGTAACGGCGGCGGGCTCGGTCTCGCGGCGATCTGCTCCGGCGGCGGCCAGGGCGACGCCCTGCTCGTCGAAGTCTGAGTCCGACCCGAACTCTCACGAACCTCTCACGGGCCGACTGGGATACTCGGCGGGATGCGCAGGCTCGTGCCTTTACTCGCCGTCGCTGTCGGGGCTCTCGCGGCGGCGCCCGCAGTGCTCGGGGCTGACAGCCCCCTCTTCGCGACGATCGACGGCGGAAGCGGTGCCGTCCACGGCAACACCCAGTACGTCCTGATCCACGAACCGCTCGGCAATGACACGAGGCTCGTCGAGGCCTCGGCGAAGGACGGTACGCGGGAGCGGGAGCTCGTGCTTGCGGGCTGGTGGTACTTCCCGAACACGCCCGTCGGCGCGGTGAGCCTCTCCCATGACGGGAAGGAGCTGCTGCTCGTCAACCGGATCGACAAGACGCAGTTCAGTACGAGCACCTTCCTCGTTGTCGATCCGGTCCGCATGAAGGAGGTGGGCAGGGTCACGCCCTTCGCGTCGACGTGCGCGGCGGGGTGCGGCCCGCACGAGTACCTCGTGACCGACGCTCTCTCGCCGGACGGGACGCGGTTGTACGCGGTCGAGTACCCGAATGTCGACGCGGGGCTCGCGAGCCCCTGCGTTGCGGAATACGCCTACGGCCTCCGGCCGTACCAGACGCTCTCGATGAAGACGGACGAGGATCGCGACTCTTCGGACGGGACCGCGATGGCGCGGACGACGAGCGCCGACGGGCGCTGGGTCTACACGCTCTACCGGCGGAGCGGCCCGGGCACGCTGTTCGTCCAGGCACTCGACACCGTAGGCGCGGCCGTGCACTGCCACGACCTGCCGATGAGCCAAGGGGTCGACGGCGCGCTCTCGCTTTCGAGCGACGACCGCACGCTCGCCGTGTCGAGGAGCGGAGGCCCCTGGATCGACGTCGCGGTCGGCACCTGGCGCATCTCGCGTGCCCCTGCCACGTTCCCGTGGGTCTGGCTCGCGGCTGGGCTCGGCGGGCTCGGGCTTCTCGCGGCCGGCGGGTCGGTCTTGTGGCGCCGGCGCGGCGAGGAAGTCGCCGACCACGCGAGCTAAGCGCTCGGGGCCGGGACCTCTTTCGTGCGGTGCTGCGTATCAGCAGTGTCACCGAAGGAGGAAGCCATGCGCCGGTTCTCGTTCTGCATCGCCATCGCCGCTGCTGCTCTCGTCGTCGCGCCCGCCGCGCTCGCGGACGGGCCGGGATTCGCCACGCAGGGAGGAACCGGCGTCGCGTCGCTCGCGCATCCGGGGATCCACTATGTCGCTGTCCCCGTGTACGGCGGCGGGACGCTCCTCGAGACGGTTGACGTCCGCCACGGCGGCATCTACTTGTGGGCGCGGCTCGCCGGATCGTGGGGGATCCCGACCATCGGGATCAAGTCGATCGGAGCCGGGCTCTCGCGCGACGGCCGCACACTCGTGCTCGCCCCGCCTGGGCCCGGGCTGTACTCGCCGACGAAATTCCTCGTGGTCGACGCGCGGCGCATGAGGCCGATCCGCACGATCGTGCTGGAGGGCGCCTACTCGTTCGATGCGCTCTCGCCGGACGCGTCGCGGATGTACGTGATCCAGTACGCGGACGCCTTCGACCTGAGCCACTACATCGTGCGCGCGTACGACATGCGCACCAACCGGTTGCTGCCCGGGAAGATCGCCGATCGAACCGAGGAGGAAGGGACGATGGCCGGCTCTGCGATGACGCGCACGACGAGCGCCGACGGCCGCTGGGTCTACACGCTTTACGAGAAGCCGACCGGTGAAGGCTTCATCCACGCGCTCGACACCGTCGGCGGCGTCGCGCATTGCATCGACCTGCCGAAGAACCGCGGTCTCTTCAACGTCGGGCTCTCGCTTCGCGACGGTGGGCGGACGCTCGCCGCCACGTGGAAGAACGGCCGCCCGTGGCTCGACGTTGCCGTCGGCAGCACGTGGCGCGTCTCGTATCCGGCGGGCACTGCGTTCCCGTGGGCGTGGCTTGCGGCGGCGATCGGCGGCGGCCTCGCCGTTCTCGCGGCTCTTGCCTTGGCTGTCCGCCGCCGTGGGAAAGGCGCGCGGCGTGCCGGGCAGGAGCTCGGCCTCGCGAGGTAGCTCGTTGTCGCATGTGACGAATCGTCACGCGGCGACGTACTGTCTCGTGCAATGAGACGCGCAATTGGTGCACTGGTCGTGCTCGTCGGTCTCTCCGGCCTCATCGGAGTGACCGGCGCGTTTGCGGCCTCGGTCAGCGGCCCGACCGGCGTCTACGGTCCCACCGGCGTGGTTGGCCCCACGGGTGACGTCGGCCCGACCGGCGGGACTGGACCGACCGGCGTCGTCGGCCCGACGGGCGGAACTGGGCCGACGGGCGACTACGGCCCGACCGGCGCGACTGGACCCACGGGTATCTACGGCCCGACCGGCGTGGTGATGTACATGCACGGGCCCGGGCCATGGGTTTATGGGGCTTATGCGTCCGGTGGAGTCGAGCTGGCGTTCTCCGGTCCGACGGGGCCCAGCGGCGCGACCGGCGCGAGCGGCCCGAACGGCGCCACCGGGCCGACGGGCGTGCTCTACAAGGCGAACCTTGCGTCCGAGGGCCAGTTGGCGGAGACCGCCGCTGTCGTGAAGCCCGGGAACTCGCGCGTCTGGTGGTGGTTCGCGCTTGGAGCGCTGACGACCCTCGGGCTCGTGGGCGCGGCGCTGGTCCGTCGCAGAGTCGCCCAGCGCGAGCGCTAAGAGCTCGCGGCCGCGAGGAACTCGACGAGCGTCTGCGCGACGAGCTCCGGCTCGCGCAGCGTGACGTAGTGATCGGAGTCGAGCTCGACGTGGCGCGTGTCGGGCGCCTCGCGCGCGAGGAGTAAGCCCGCCTCGCGGTGACCCGGGGGGTCGTGCGAGACGGTGACGACGAGCGTGGGGACGGCGAGCTCGCCGAGCCTCTCCCGCGCGGCAACCGCCGGACGGAGCGGCGCGATCCCCGCCGGGAGGCCCGTGGCGTCGGGCGTCGCATACCAAAGCTCCGCGATCGTCTCGTCGGCGCCGAGCGGCGCCCAGACCTCGAGGTCGACCGCAAGCATTCCGTCGAGGTCGCGCTCCGCCTCGGCTGCCTCGTAGCGCGCCTCCTGCTCCTCCGTGTACGCGCCCGTCGAGACGCCGCCGACGCCGGCCGCGACGTGGGCCAGCGCCCACACGCGGTCGGGATGCGCGAGCGCGATGTCGAGCGCGAGCTGCCCGCCGAGCGAGAGGCCCACGACCGCAGCGCGCTCCACCCCGAGGCCGTCGAGCACGCCGATCACGTCCGCCTCCCACGACCACGGCGCCGCCGGGCCGGTCGAGCGCCCGAAGAAGCGCAGGTCGGTGCGGATCGTGCGAAACCGCTCGGCCAGGAGCGGCACGACCGGATCCCACAGCCTCGAGTCGCCGAGCCCGCCGTGCAGGAGAACGACGGCCGGCCCGCTCCCCGCCTCGTCGACCCAGAGCCTTGCTCCGCCTACCTCCACCGTTCCCATGCCCCGACCATAAACTCGGGCGCATGGACTTCGGGCACGTTCTCGTCGTCGGCGCCGGCCAGATGGGCGGCGGAATCGCGCAGGTCGTCGCCGCCTCCGGGCGCCGCGTCTCGCTCTACGACGCGTATCCGGGCGCGACCGAGCGTGGCCTCGCGACGATGCGCAAGAGCCTCGAGCGGCTCGCGGAGAAAGGCGGCGCCGATCCCGACGAGGTGCTCAGCCGCGTCACTGCCGAAGACGAGATCGGGCCTGCGGATCTCATGGTCGAGGCCGTCATCGAGGACTTCGAGGTCAAGCAGGACGTTTTCCGCCGCGCGGACGCCGTGCTCCCGCCGGACGCGATCCTCGCCTCGAACACGTCCTCGATCCCGATCACCTCCCTCGCCGCCGCGACGCAGCGACCGGACCGCGTCATCGGCATGCACTTCTTCAACCCGGTGCCGGTGCTCAAGCTCGTCGAGGTCGTGCGCGGTCGGGAGACGTCCGACGACACGGCCGCCGCGATCGTCGCGCTCGCCGAAGCGCTCGGCAAAACGCCTGCGGTCGCGAACGACTTCCCCGGCTTCGTCTCGAACCGGATCCTCATGCCGTACATCAACGAGGCCGTGTGGGCGCTGCACGACGGCGTCGCCGAGGCTGAGGCGATCGACACGATCGCGAAGCTCGGCTTCGCGCACCCGATGGGGCCGCTCGCGCTCGCCGACCTCATCGGCCTCGACACGTGCGTCGCGATCATGGAAGTCCTCCACGACGGGCTCGGCGACGACAAGTACGCGCCGTGCCCGTTGCTCCGCGAGCACGTCGCCGCCGGCCGCCTCGGACGCAAGTCCGGCGAGGGCTTCTACCGGTACTAGCCGTACGCCGGCACACACGTCCTGGCGAGACACGTCCGGTACCTGCTACCGGACGCGTCCAGAGGAGACATGTTCCGGCGCAATTGAGGTCGATCACGAGTCGGCTCAACCAGCGCGTTCCGCGTGCGCCGGACACGGCCGAGCGAGACATGTCCGGTACCTGCTACCGGACGTGTCCGGAGTGGCCCGGGCGCAAGTCCGGCGAGGGCTTCTACATCTACGAGTAGGTTCGGTTCCGGTCCGAGCAGGTTCTGTACCCCGGACGGGGGAGCGGAACCTCCGTTCAGGAGCGTCCCAGCACGGCCGATCCGACCAGGGAAGGGAGGACCGATCGTGCTGACGCAAAGCGACCTGCGGATCCTGCTCGTCGACGACGAGCCGGCGATGCTCGAGCTGTTGCGGATCACGTTCGAGAGCGCCGACGTCGTGGTCGAGCAGGCACAGACGGGCGAGGACGCGCTCGCGGCGCTCAGCGTCACGCTTCCCGACGCGGTCGTCCTCGACCTGCGGATGCCGGGCATCGACGGCACCGAGCTCTGCCGCCGCCTGCGACGGGACGAGCGCACCGCGCAACTCCCGATCATCGTCCTCAGCGGCGGCGACAGCGTCGAGCTCGAGCGCGCGTGCAAGGCGGGCGCGGACGAAGTGATCGGAAAGCCGTTCAGCCCGCTCGAGCTCCTCTCCATCGTCGAGAGGCTCACAAGTCGCGAGGGGAGGACACGCACGCGTCCGCGCGAGGTCGTCGATCACGACGAGCAACTCCTGCTCTACGCGCAGGATCTCCGCCACTTGATCGAAGTCGAGCGAAATCAGCGCCTCATCATCGCGAACGCCTTCAAGGCGACCGTCTCGGCGCTCGCCGGCGCGCTCGAGTCGAAGGATCTCGGCAGCGCGCGTCACTCACACCGGGTGCGCGCGTACGCGGTCTGCCTCCTCGCGGAGATCGACTCAGGGGCTCTCGACCGCAACCCCGGGATCGAGCACGGCTTCCTCCTGCACGACGTCGGAAAGATCGGGATCCCCGACGCAATCCTCCGCAAGCGCGGGTTGCTGACGAGCGCCGAGCGGCGGCGCATGCAGGAGCACACGCTCATCGGCGAGCGGATGCTGGCCGGCATCCCGTTTCTCGAGGGGGAGGGTCTGCGCGTCGTCCGCTCGCACCACGAACGCTGGGACGGCGGCGGCTACCCGGACGGCTTGGCCGACCACGCGATCCCGCTCGCGGCCCGCGTCTTTGCGGTCGCCGACTCCCTCGACGCAATGACGAGCGACCGCCCGTATCGGAGCGCGCTCCCGTGGGAGGCCGCGCACGACGAGATCCTCGCCCAGTCGGGGCGCCAGTTCGATCCGGAGGTCGTCCGGGCGTTTCTCGACTGCGAGGAGCGCATGCTCGCCACGCGCGAGACGTCGCTCGCCGCGTAAGCGGCATACGATCCGGGCGT
>JAWVDC010000045.1:0-21918 GCA_033857715.1 Gaiellaceae bacterium
CGCGTACCAGGTCGACGTCGACGGCCGGAAGATCACCTTCCTCGACACGCCGGGCCACGAAGCGTTCACGGCGATGCGCGCCCGCGGCGCGAAGGTCACCGACATCGCCGTGCTCGTCGTCGCGGCCGACGACGGCGTCATGCCGCAGACGAAGGAGTCGATCTCCCACGCGCGCGCCGCCGGCGTGCCGATCGTCGTCGCGGTCAACAAGATCGATCTCGCCGACGCGAACATCGACCGCGTCAAGGGCGAGCTCGCGCAGGAAGGCCTCAACCCGGAGGACTGGGGCGGGGACACGCAGTTCGCGGAGGTCTCCGCCAAGGCGCAGACGAACCTCGACACGCTCCTCGAGAAGGTCTTGCTCGTCGCGGACCTCGAGCTCGAAGGGCTGCGCGCGAATCCCGACGCCGAGGCGTCTGGCCCGATCATCGAGTCCCGCCTCGACGTCGGTCGTGGCCCTGTCGCGACAATGCTCGTGCAGCGCGGCACCCTCAAGGTCGGGGACGCGATCGTCGCCGGTGACGCGTACGGCCGCGTCAAGGCGCTGTTCGACTACAAGGGCGAGCGCCGCGAGAGCGCGCTCCCCGGGGACCCGATCGAGATTCTCGGCTTCGACAAGCCACCGGCGGCGGGCGAGCTTGCGCGCGTGGTCGTGAACGACCGTGAGGCACGTGACATAGCGAACCGCCGTGGCGAGCGGCTGCGGCGCGAGCAGCTCGCGTCGGTCCGGCCGGCGGGTGGCGTTTCCCTCGAGGGCCTCTACGACGCGCTGCAGGCGGGCGAGGTGTCCGACCTCAACCTCGTCGTACGTGGTGACGTCGTCGGTTCGGTCGAGGCCGTCGTCTCGGAGCTGTCGAAGTTCGAGCACTCGGAGGTGCGTCTCAACGTGATCCAGTCGGGCGTCGGCGCGATCACGCAGAACGACATCATGCTCGCGTCCGCCAGCGACGCCCTCATCGTCGGCTTCAACGTCCGCCCGAACGCCGAGGCGCGCGAGCTCGCGTCGCGCGAGGGTGTCGAGATCAGGACGTACGACGTCATCTACAAGCTCACCGAGGAGATCGAGCAGGCCCTCGTCGGCAAGCTCTCCGCCGTCAAGACCGAGGAGACGATCGGCGAGGTCGAGGTGCGCGCGCTCTTCAAGGTCTCGCGGCTCGGAACGATCGCCGGGTGCATGGTCACGAATGGGCTCGTTCGCCGGAACTCCAACGTTCGCGTGATCCGCGACGGCGCCGTCATCTACGCGACGACGGTGGCGGATCTCAAGCGGTTCAAGGACGACGCCCGCGAGGTTGCCGAAGGCTTCGAGTGCGGCATCCGACTCGACGGCTTCAACGACCTGCGTGAGGGCGACGTCTTCGAAGTGTTCGAGACGCGCGAGATCGAGCGGACCTCGCTCGACGAAGCTCCCTCGGCGTAGCTCCTACGCGAAGAGCTCGAGCACGGCACCGGTTGCGTGCGCGGCGAGAGGGATGCCGTGCGGTCCTTTCGCGTCGCGCATCTCGGGGTGCGCGTCGAGCACGGCTTTGACCGTGGCGACGTCGCCGAGCATTGCCGCTGCGAAGACGTCGAGACGCGCCCCGTGCGCGAGGAGGAGCTGCGCGATGTCGCGGCGGTGCATGTGCGCCGCGGCGCCGAGGACGCTCTCCCAATCGCCGTTGCCCCAGTCGATGGCCGCGTTGGCGAGCGTCGCGTCGCGCTCGAGCGCATTCGCCACGGAGTCGAGGTCGAAATGGGCGAGACCGACGACGAGCAGCGCAATGAGTTCGCGGTGGCCGTTCTGGAATGCCGCCGCGAGCGGGGTCGCGCCTCCGACCTCGGCGAGCGTGGCGTTGGCGCCGCGGCGCATGAGCGCGCGCGCCACGTCCGTTGCGCCGGCGAACGCGCACGTCCCCAGCGGCGTGACCCGCGCAAATGACGCCGTCGCGAAGACGTTCGGATCGGCGCCGGCGTCGAGCAGTGCCTCCGCACCCGGCGCGTTCGTGGCGAAGGCTGCGATGTGGAGCGGAGTGAACCCGTCCGGGCTCCACGCATCGGGATCGGGGAGGCCGTCCGCTTCGCCGAGCAGCAGCCGGTCCCACGGGTCGTCCGAGCCTGCAGCGGCGAGGAGCTCGAAGACCACGCCACGGCCGCGGTACGCCGCGTGCATGAGCGGGCTGACGCCGCTGTCGTCCCGCGCGCTCATCGCGTCCGGCTCCCGCTCGATGAGCGCCTGCAGGTCGGCCGCGTTGCCCGAGTCGATGAGCTCGAAGATCGACATGGGCAGGATTATTAGCTAGCCTAACTAACTATGTCAAGCGTGAGACGCGATGCCGCCGACCGGATGCATTCCGCCGCGATCCACCTGCTCCGGCGCGCGCGCCGTGCGGACGAGACGGCGATGCACATCACGCCGGCGCGCGCGTCTGCGCTGTCGGTTCTCGTGTTCGGCGGGGCGCAGACGCTGACCGATCTCGCGGACGCGGAGCACGTGACGACCGCGACGATGAGCAAGCTCGTCTCCGCGATGGAACGGGAGGGACTCGTTCGCCGGGAGAAGCACGCGACGGACGGACGTGCGATCCGCCTGCATCCCACTGCGAAGGGCGAGCGGATTCTCGCCCGCGGCCGCGAGCAGCGACTCGACGTCCTCGAGACGCTCTTCGAGCAGGCGAGCGACGACGAGATCCGGGTCGTGCGCGAAGCTGCCGAGATCGTCGACAGACTTGCGCTCTCGGGATGAGTAGCGGCTGGGTCGGAATCCTCACGTGCGAGCTCCACTTCCCGGAGGCGCACTCGCTGAAGGAGAAGCGGATGCACCTGCGCTCGGCGAAGGCGCAGCTCCAGCGCCGGGTCGGAGCGTCGGTCGCGGAGGTCGATCATCACGACGTGTGGCAGCGGGCGCGGATCACGGCCGCCTGCGTCGCGCGTGAGCACCACGAGGTCGAGCGGCTGCTCGACGAGGCTGAGCGCTGGCTCCGCGGTCAGGAGTGGGAGGTCGCGCTCGTCGAGCGCCTCCTGGTCGATCCCGAGGATTAGCGTCGCCGCGCTAGGTGACGCGACGTGTCCTCACCGGCATTCGTCGGAGGTCGTGACGAAATTGGTGCGCAATCTGCGCGGCCGCGGCACAGTCCAGTCACGGGTCATGCGGTAGCGTCGACAACGAGGGCGGAGTGAGTGCGACCCCGCCCAGGGTGGGGGTGTCGCTCGAAGCCCGGCGAACGGGACGACGGAGCCAGCCGCTTGAATACGAGGCATGAGCGGCGAGCGGATGCGGCGCGTGAACGAATCGGTCCGGCAGGTCCTCGCCGAAGCCGTGCCCGACCTCAAGGACCCGCGGATCGGTCTCGTGACCATTACCGGGGTCGACACGGCCCCAGACCTGCGCCACGCGACCGTCTACGTCAGCGTCCTCGGCTCCGGCCGCAAGCGAACCGCAACCCTGAGCGGGCTCGAGGCGGCGCACGGGCTGCTCCAGGCTCGTCTCGCGCGCCAGCTGAGAATGAAGCGAACCCCGCAATTGACGTTCGAGTACGATCCCTCGGTCGAGCGCGGCGTACGCATGAGCCAGCTCATCGACGAGCTCGCGCCGGGCGACAGTGATGACACAGACGATTGACCTGAAGGCGATTGCCGACGCGCTGAGGGAGCACGACCGCTTCCTCGTCGTCACGCACGAGAACCCCGACGGGGACGCCCTCGGGTCGTTGCTCGCCACGACCCTCGCCCTCCGTAGCCTCGACAAGGACGTGCTCATGTATCTCGCGGCAGGTGCGCCGCTTCCGCACGAATACGGCTTCATGCCGCTCGGCGAGCTCGTGCGCGAGCCGCCCGCGGATGCGACTGAGCGTGTCCTCGTCGCGGTGGACTGCGCGAGCGAGCAGAGGATCGGCGACCCGGACGCGGTCGCCCGCGCTCCGCTGACGCTCGACATCGACCACCACCACGACAACACCCGCTTCGGCGCCGTCAATCTCGTCGTGCCCGATGCGTCGTCGACGGGAGAGGTTCTTCGCGATGTCTTCGCCGAGCTCGACGTGGCTCTGACACCGGAGCTCGCAGAGCCGCTCTACATAGCGCTCGTCACCGACACGGGCCGCTTCCAGTACTCGAACACGACGCCGAAGGCGCTCAGGCTCGCCGCCGAGCTCGTCGACGCGGGCGCCGACATCCACGCTGTCTTCCAGCAGGTCTACGAGTCCGTCGAGTTCGCGAAGCTCAAGCTGCTCGCCCGCGTGCTCGAGCGCGCCGAGGTGCTCGAGGGCGGCCGCATCGTCGTGTCCCACCTCCTCCGCGCGGACTTCGCAGAGGTCGGCGCGTCGGAGCCGTACTCGGAGGGCTTGATCGACTACCTCAGAGGAGTCGAGGGCGCCGAGCTCGCGGTCTTCATCCGCGAGCAGATGGGAAGCGGCGCGCACGGTCACAAGGGCTCGCTCCGCTCGAGCATCGACGAGCTCGACGTCTCTGCGATCGCGCGGCGCTTCGGCGGCGGCGGGCACCGGCAGGCGGCCGGCTTCTCGAGCGACGACACGCTCGCGGAGATCGTCGAAACCGTCCGCCTCGGCTTCCTCGAGCAACGTGCCGCCTCGCGCGCTTGAACCGGCGGGCGTCGCGCTCGTCGACAAGCCGCGCGGGCCGTCCTCCTTCGCCGTAGTCGCCGAGATACGCCGCAAGACCCGCGCGCGGACGGGGCACGCGGGAACGCTCGACCCCTTCGCGACCGGGCTGCTTCTGCTCCTCTCCGGCCGGTCGACAAAGATCGCGCCGCGGCTCGTCGGGCTCGACAAGCGCTACCTCACCGAGATCGATCTCTCCGCGCGGACGTCGACCGGCGACCCGGAAGGAGAGGTCATCGAGCAGCACGAGCCACCGGGCGACGGCGAGCTTGCGGCACGGCTCGCGCGTCTTCGCGGCGAGATCGAGCTGCCGATCCCGGCTGCCTCGGCGGTGAAGATCGACGGCGAGCGCGCGTACAAGCTCGCGCGGCGCGGAGTGGAGGTGGAGATGCCGCTTCGCCGGTCGACCGTCCACGCCCTCGAGCTCCTCGCGTATGGAGACGGCGTCGCGTTGCTCGACCTCACCGTCAGCTCGGGCACGTACGTGCGCGCGATCGCGGCCGCCCTCGGCGGCCACTGCATCTCGCTGCGCCGCACCGAGGTGGGGCCGTTCTCGGTGGCCGATGCCGTGACGCCGGATGCGTTCGCCGCTGACCGCTTGCTCAGCGAGGAGAGCGTCCTCGCCTCACTCGAAGCGGCGGGCGTGGCATGAACGTCGTCCGGCTCGTCGACAACTTGGAGGAGGCGCGCCGCGGCGTCGCGGTCGGGACGTTCGACGGCGTGCACCTCGGCCACCGGCGGGTCATCGAGGCGGCCCGGGCGGCGGGACTGCGGACAGCCGTCGTCACGTTCGACCCGCATCCGCGGGCTGTGCTCGGGCGCGAGGTCGAGCTCCTGACCACGCTCGAGCGCCGCCTCGAGCTGCTCGCGGAAGCCGGCGTCGACGACGTCGTCGTCCTCGCCTTCGACGAGACGCTGGCGAACCTCGAGCCGACCGAGTTCGCAGAGCTCATCCTGCGCGGGATGGGGGCCGAGCTCGTCGCCGCGGGGGA
This sequence comes from Gaiellaceae bacterium, assembly GCA_033857715.1. Classification (GTDB taxonomy): domain Bacteria; phylum Actinomycetota; class Thermoleophilia; order Gaiellales; family Gaiellaceae; genus Palsa-739. The sequence continues at coordinate 5,588 of JAWVDC010000045.1, forward strand.
GACCTTCCGCTTCGGGCGCGACCGGCAAGGCGACCTGACGATGCTCGAGACGCTCGGCTTCGACATCCGGCGCGTGCCGGTATTCGGGGACGTCTCCTCGAGCCGCATCCGCGAGTATCTCCACGCCGGCGAGCCCGAACGCGCGGCACGACTTCTCGGACGGCCCGCTGAGGTGGAGGGGATCGTCGTCCATGGCAACCACCGGGGGCGCGAGCTCGGCTTCCCTACCGCGAACCTCGACGTCCCGCCGGGGCTGCTCGTGCCGCCCGACGGCGTCTATGCCGGCTGGACGCGCGACCGTCTCGCGGCCATCTCCATCGGAACGAACCCGCAGTTCGGCGGTGTCGAGCGGAGCGTCGAGGCGCACCTGCTCGACTTCGACGACGACCTCTACGACCAGCGGCTCGTCGTCGAGATCTGGAGCTGGCTGCGCGGGCAGATGCGGTTCGAGTCGGTGGAAGCGCTCGTCGAGCAGATCGGCGCCGACGTGGCGCAGGCGCGCGAGGCCACCCGGCCCAGCTAGAGCGGGAGCGCGGCCCCGCTGCGGCGCGGATCCCCGGCTGCGCCGGCGGGTGCGACGAGACTCACGCCGCCGAAATAGTGGTTGAGCCCAGGCCAGCTCTGGACCCGGTACCCGGCCGCCTCGAGCGCGGCGAGCCCGTCCTCGTCGACGCCCGGCTCGGCGTTCACGACCGTGCCGACCGGGTGGGCGCGCGGACGGTCGACCGCCTCCTGCGGCGCGAGCCCTTCGTCGAGCACGCCGAGCGCGGCGGTCAAGAGCGCCGTCCGCAGGCGGCCTCCGCCCGCCGAGCCGACCGCCAGCACCGGCGCTCCGTCCTCGAGCACGAGCGTCGGCGCCATCATGCTCTGCACCCGCTCGCCCGCCGGCGGAATCCCGCCGACGACGAGGTCGGCTTCCCCGAGCATGCTGTTGAGGTGGAGGTCGAGGCCGGGGAGGTAGTCCCCGGAGCCGAGCCCGAGGCTCGTCGTGAGCACGCAGACGTTCCCCGCGCGGTCGACGGCGACGAGGTTCGTCGTGTGCTGGCCGCTCTCGCCCGAGTCCCCGAGCGCGCGCACGAGCGCGACGAGCCGCTCGGCCGGCGAGAGCCGTCCGAGGTGAGGAAGGCGAGGCAGCGCTTCCGGCACGCGCGACAGGCCGCCGCGCGTGAGCCACGTCAACCCTTCACGCTCGACTTCGACCGGCTCGCTCCAGACCGGCCGGTACGCGATGAGGTCCCCCGCGGTGATCAACCCGTCGCGCTCGTCGGAAAGCGCCAGGAGCGACCGGCCGATCGTGCCGATGTACCCACTCGCCGCGCCTTCGTCCGCGAGCGACTCCAGGGCGGTCGCGATCCCGGGCTGCTCGAGGAGATCGCCCGCCTCGAGCACGCGCCCGCCGGGGGAGTAGATCCGCTCTCCGAGATCGAGGGTGAGGACCGGAGCGAGGAACGCGAGGCACGAAGCGTGCGCCGGCGGCAGCGGGACGCCGTCGCGGGCGAGGCGGAGCGCCGGCTCGACCAGCTCTGTCCACGGCAGCGAGGCGAACTCGTGCCGCAGGGCGTCGAGGCCGGCGATCACGCCCGGCACCGCGCACGAGCCCGGCCCGACGACGTACGGCACCGACTCGACGCCGAACGGGATGTCGACGTCGACGAGCTTGGCCACGCGACCGTCGCCGCCGAGGCCGGGCACGGCGCAGAAGAAGTCGAGATTCCGCGCAGTCGCGCGCTCCGCGTCCCACACGATCGCGTGCCCGCCGCCGAGTAGCCCCGTCATCACGGTCTCGGCGACGCACGACGCGAGCGACGCGGCCACGGCCGCATCGAACGCGTTCCCGCCCGCGGCGAGGATCTCGAGCCCCGCCGCAGCGGTCGCCGGATGGCCGGCAGCGACTCCCGCCGGCAGGGTCACGCGCCGACCCGCTCGAGTGCGTTCCAGCCGATGCGCGCGACGCCCGGCCGCGGGAAGTCGACGCGGTGGCTCATGAGCGCGGCGTCGAACGAGATCCGGTACTTGCGGTGTGCCGCCGCGCCCATGATCGGATCGGTCTCCTGCTCTGTGATCCAACCGTCGCGCACCTCGGCCGAGACGCTGTCGAGCGCGTACTTCCCTGGCTCGATCAGACCTGTCGAACGTAGTGACGCGCTGTTACTCGCCGGGTTGAGGCCGAGGTCGCGTATGACGCGACGGATCGCGCCGCTGCCGCGCCAGCTGTTCGTGAGCACCGCAAGTGCGAATCGCTCCTCGGGGACAATGAGCAGCAGCGACTGGAAGCTGGCGACGGAGCCCTCGTGGTCGAACGCGATCCTCCCGCCGTCGAGCTCGCGCCGCCAGCAGCCGAGGCAGTACTCCGCGCCCAGCGCATCAGCCTGAGGCTCTTGCACCCCGTACGGGTCGTCGAACTGATCTTCGGCGAACCGGAGCAGGTCTTCGACCGTGGACCAGAGGCCACCGGACGGGAAGCGCGAGGCAGGGTAGGGGGACGACTGGACGGGGCGCTGTCCGTTCACGCCCTCCTGGACATGGCCACATGCGGCGCCGTCGGGCTCGTGGAATGACGTCGCCCTCAGGCCGAGCGGCTCGAGGATCCGGTCGCGCATCGCTTCGGCGAAAGAGGTGTCTGTTACGGCCGCAACACGCTCACCGACCGCCCAGTAACCCGAGTTCGCGTACGACCACAGGCCGCGACAGACCTCCGGTAGCGGTTCCGCGACTTCGGGGCGCAGGTCTGCGGTATGTGACAGCAAGCGCCGCGTCTCGGCGTCGAGAACGCCTGCCGCCGACGCGAGCGACGCGGTAAACCACTTCGAGATCGAAGCGATCCGAAACGGGGTGTCGGCATCGACGAGCTCCAACGAACCCTCCGCCGAAAGCCCTGCGGCGACCGCAGGCACGCCCGTACGCGACCGCGCATCGCGCACGATCTCGGCCAGCCTTCCCTGCGGAATCGCGCTTCCCATGCGGTTTCCGCTACCCTACCCGCGACCCAGGCCCGGCTCGCGTGACGTCCTTGGCGGCGCGGGCGGAGCCCCGGGAGGCAACGAGAGAGGAGAGGCCACGTGGCCCTGACCAAGGAAGCGAAACAGGAACTGATCTCGAAGCACGGGCGGAACGACACCGACACGGGGTCGCCGCAGGTGCAGATCGCGATGCTCACGCAGCGGATCAACGAGCTGACCGAGCATCTGCGCACGCACAAGCACGACCACTACTCGCGGCGCGGGCTGCTCAAGCTCGTAGGACGCCGCCGCCGCTTCTTGAACTACTTGCAGAAAAAGGACCTCGAGGGCTACCGCGCCCTCATCAAGGAGCTCGGCCTGCGCCGTTAGCTCCAGAAATCAGAGGAGGGTGGAAGTTCGAGCGAGCCCGCGTGAACGGTCTGGCTCGAGCTCCCGCCCTCCACAAAAAAAGCACAGTGGAGGACAACTTATGAGTATCGCGACCGAACGCCGGGCGCAGGTCTCCGTCCAGGTTGGACAGCATGAGATCAGCTTCGAAACCGGCAAGCTCGCGAAGCAGGCGGACGGCGCTGTCGTCGTTCGCTCCGGCGAGACGATGGTTCTCGCCACCGCAGTGGGACGCGCCGATGCCAAGGAAGGCACGGACTTCTTCCCCCTGACGATCGACGTCGAAGAGCGCTCGTACGCCGCCGGCAAGATTCCGGGCGGCTTCTTCAAGCGCGAGGGACGCGCCAGCGAGCGTGCCACCCTCACGGCGCGCATGATCGACCGCCCGATCCGGCCGTTGTGGCCGAAGGGCTTCCGCAACGAGGTGCAGGTCATCTGCACCGTCCTGTCGGCAGACATGGTCGTCCCGCACGACATCCTCTGCATCAACGGCGCGTCGGCGGCCCTCATGCTGTCGCCGCTCCCGTTCTTCGGCCCCGTCGGGGCGGTGCGGATCGGTCTCATCGATGGCGAGCTCGTCGTCAACCCGACGCTCCAGCAGAACTGGGAGGAGACGTCGCTCGACCTCATCGTCGTCGGCACGAAGGACGGCCTCACGATGGTCGAGGCCGGAGCCGACGAGGTGCCCGAGGACCTTCTCCTCGAGGCGCTCGATATCGCGCACGGTGAGATCCGCCGCCTCTGCGAGGCGCAGGAGGATCTCCGCAACCAGGCCGGCAAGGCGAAGTGGCTCGACACGGAGCTCTCCACCGAGCTCGAGTCGTCGCACGGCCACGCGATCTGGGAGCGCATCCAGCGTGACGGTCTCGTCGCGTCCGGAGCGATCGTCGAGGAGCTCGGCTCCGAGCTCGCGCCGGCGATCTCGATGGAGTCGACCGAGAGCGACATCCAGCGCCAGATCCAGGTGCGGATGAGCCTCAACATGCTGCTCGAGAAGCAGCGGCTCGCCGCCGTCGAAGGCCCGGTGCGGGAGCAGTTCGGCGAGGACCTCAAGGCCCTCACCGACGCTGAACAGGACTCGAAGGAGCTCAAGTCGGCCAAGCGCCAGCTCCTCTTCGACCACATCGTGGCGAGCGTCGAGCTGCCGTTCCCCGTCGGCTCGGCGGTAGACGGTGAGACGCCGGTGAAGGACTCGGTGACGAAGGGGTACATCAAGAAGGCCGCCGAGGCGATCTACAAGGACATCGTCCGCAAGAAGATCGCGGTCGACAAGCGTCGCCCTGACGGTCGCGGCACCGACGAGATCCGGCCGATCGAGGTCGAGGTCGGCGTCAACCCGCGCGCGCACGGCTCCGGCCTGTTCCAGCGCGGCCAGACGCAGGTCCTCTCGTCGATCACGCTCGGCACCGCCAAAGAAGGCCAGCGCATCGACGACCTCTCGCTCGAGAAGGATCGCCGCTTCATGCACCACTACAACTTCCCGCCGTACTCGGTGGGGGAGACGGGCTTCATGCGGGGCCCGAAGCGGCGTGACATCGGCCACGGTGCGCTTGCACAGCGCGCGCTCGAGGCGATGATCCCGTCGACCGAGGACTTCCCGTACACGATCCGGATCGTCTCCGAGACGCTCGAGTCGAACGGCTCGTCGTCGATGGGCTCGGTCTGCGGATCAACGCTGTCCCTCATGGACGCCGGCGTGCCGATCAAGGCGCCGGTCTCCGGCATCGCGATGGGCCTCGTGAAGGAGGGCGACGACTACGTCATACTCACCGACATCCAGGGAGCGGAGGACCACCTCGGCGACATGGACTTCAAGGTCGCCGGCACCCGTGACGGGATCACCGCGCTCCAGATGGACATCAAGATCACCGGCGTGACGTCGGAGATCATGAGCAACGCGCTGAGCCAGGCGAAGCAGGCCCGGAACGAGATCCTCGACACGATGCTCGCGGTCATTCCGGAATCGCGTGCCGAGCTCGCCTCGAACGCGCCGCGCATCACGTCGATCAAGATCGACCAGGAGAAGATCGGCATGGTCATCGGCAAGGGCGGCGAGACGATCCGCGGCCTCGAGGCCGACTACGAGGTGCAGATCGACATCGAGGAGGACGGCACGATCCTCATCTACGCGACCGACGGCGAGAAGGCTGCTGCTGCGATTGCGGCGGTCGAGTCGATCACGAAGGAGCCGGAGGTTGGCGACGCCTTCACCGGCAAGGTCGTGAAGACGACACAGTTCGGCGCGTTCGTCGAGCTGAAGAAGGGCACCGACGGCCTGCTCCACGTCTCGAATGTCGGCCCGGGTCGGGTCGCGCATATCGAGGACGTAATGGCTCGCGGTGACGTGGTCGACGTCGTCGTCCAGGAGGTCGACAAGGCCCGCGGCCGGATCGGCCTCAAGCTCGTCGCGAAGCACGAGAACGGCGGCATGGTCACTCCCGAGGAACTCGTCGAGCGGGCGAAGGATGCCCCGCCTCGTCCTCCGGAGGAGGAGCGGCCCCGCGGCGGCGACCGCGGCCGGGGCGGCAGCCGTGGTGGAGGCCGCGAACGGCGCCCGCGCCGCGACGACGAGTAACGCGTAAAGCATGCGTAACGGCCGGGGGAAACCCCGGCCGTTTGCTTTACCCGACGCCGTTTGATGCCGATGAACACATCGGACGGCGAATAACGTGACGAAAACAAGCATCTCACCGCTTCGGGGCCTCCTCGAGGTCACCCGCCTACTCCGCGCACGTGAAGATCTCCCCGCGCTGCTCAACGCAGTCGCCCGGACGATCTCCGAGACCCTCAGCGTCCGCACGGTCGCGGTCAGCCTGTACCGCCCGGCCTGGGACGACTTCGAGGTCACCGCGGTCCACGGCAACGAGGCTGCGCGGGACGCTCTCCTCGGCAACACCCGGGACGGAGCTCACCTCTCGGTCCTACTCAACGACCGCTTCGCGCGGCGCGGCGCGTACTACGTGCCGAGCGGCGCAGTCGACTGGGACTCGCTCGGCCCGAGCTACACGCCGGCGGGCGAGCGCGAGGCTCATCCGGATGCGTGGGATCCCGAGGACGCGCTGCTCGTGGCGATGCGGGACAACGACGGGAACCTCCTCGGCATGATCTCCGTCGACGAGCCGCTCTCCGGCCGGGTCCCCTCCGACGACGAGCTCGATCTCCTCGTCGCCCTCGCCGACCATGCCGCGCTCGCCGTCGAGGAAGCCAATGAGACCCGCGACGTCCACCGGCACCAGCGCGCGCTCGAGGAGCTTCTCGACGTGTCGTCGCGGATCACCGGCGAGACGTCGACCGACGAGATTCTCCGGCGCGTGTGCGGCGGCATCCGCACGGCTCTCGACTTCGACAACGTTTGCGCCGCGCTCGTCGACCCGGACAGCGGGGCACTCGTGCCCCGGGCGGTGGCGGGATGGCGTCTAGACGAGATGCTCGCGCGTCCGCGTGTGACCGTCAGCCAGATCGAGCCGCTCCTCGACGCGGAGTTCGAGCGCGAGGGCTGCTTCCTGCTGACGCACACCCAGGCTCACTCGCGGCTGGCGAGAGACGTCGACGTGTATCCCTCGCAGCTGAACGGACGTGGCCCGTGGGCGTGGAACCGGCACTGGCTGCTCGTGCCGTTGCGCGACGGCGACGGCGCAATTCTCGGCGTCATCTGGGTCGACAACCCCCGCGACCGACTCGTCCCGTCGGCAGATCGCCTGCAGGCCCTGCGGATCTTTGCGAACGACGCGGCCGCCGCGCTCGTCTCGGGCAAGCATCTCAGCGAGCTCCGGTTCCTCGCCGACCACGACCCTTTGACGCGCCTCCTCAACCGCCGCGCATTCGTGCAGCAGCTCGACGGCGAGGTTGCGCGCGCGACGCGGTACGGCCGGACGGTCGGCCTCGTCATCTGCGACCTCGACGAGTTCAAGCACCGCAACGACCGCTTCGGCCACGCCGCCGGAGACGAGGCGCTCGTCGTCTTCTCCGGCATCCTCACGCGCGCGCTCCGCCGGCCAGACGCCGCGTTCCGCATCGGCGGGGACGAGTTCGCGCTGCTTCTCGCCGAGACGGCGGAGGACGGCGCACGCCTCGTCGTCGATCGCGTCCAGTCGATGCTCGCCGATCTCGGCGGGACGGACAATCCCGCGCTCGACGGTCTCACCGCGAGCTTCGGCTTCGCCTTGTGCCCCCCCGACGCGGAGGATGCGCAGACGCTCTTCCGCCTCGCCGACGAGGCTCTGTACGAGGCGAAGCGCGCCGGCGAAGGCCGCCTCGTCATCGCCGGCACCTAGACGTCCCTTCGGTACTAGTCCGGAACCAGGTACCGGCCATGTCGGTTTCGGCCATGACGCCTGGCGCGCGGCGCATAAGCAAGCCGCGGAGCGAGCACGTCACGTCGTAACGGCCACCTCCCCCGCGGACACGTCCGGTAGCAGGTACCGGACGTGTCTCGAGCAGCCGCGTCCGTTCGCCTACGATCCGCGCGTGCAGAAGGTGACATTGAGCGAGCTCGACAGCGGCGAGCGCGTCGTGTCGGAGCGGGTCTCCGGCGTCCGCTCAGTCTCGCTCGGCTTCTGGATTGACGTCGGCTCGCGTGACGAGCGTGACGACCGCGCGGGCGTCTCCCACTTCATCGAGCACCTGCTGTTCAAGGGCTCGCGGCGCTTCGACGCGCAGACGATCGCGGAGACGTTCGACGCGATGGGCGCCGAGCTCAACGCCGCGACCTCGCGCGAGAACACCGTCGTCTTCGCGCGCGTCCCCGACCACCACGTCGAGACCGCGCTCGACGTCATGGCGGACATGGTCTTCGCACCGGCGTTTGCGGAGGTCGACCAGGAGCGTGAGGTCGTGCTCGAGGAGATCGCAATGTACGAGGACACGCCGCAGGAGCTCGTCCACGACCTCTTCTCGCAGGCGGTGTTCGGCGACCATCCGCTCGGCCGACCGGTGATCGGCACGGCGGAAGTCATCTCGACCGTCAGCCGCCGCGCGCTCTCGGCGTATCACCGCACGGCCTACGCGCCTGGCAACGTCGTCGTCGCCGCGGCGGGGAACCTCGAGCACGACCGCCTCGTCGCGCTGCTCCAGCGGAGCGAGCGCCGGGCGGGAGCGCCCGCGCGCCCCGGAACCCGCGTCCGCCGGCCCCTCGCGCGGCTACCCGAGCCGGAGCTCCGCTTCCAGCGCAAGGACACGGAGCAGTACCACGTCTGCCTCGGCGCGACCGGCATCTCACGCTCGGACCGCCGCCGCTTCGCCGCCTCGCTCCTCGACTCGATCCTCGGCGGCTCGGCGTCGTCGCGGCTCTTCCAGGAGATCCGCGAGAAGCGCGGCATGGCGTACTCGGTCTACAGCTTCGCCGCGCAGTACACCGACACCGGCGTCATCGGCGTCTACGTCGGCACGCGCGAGGAGAACCTCGCCTCGTGCGTCGAGATCTGCATCGAGCAGATCGGGGAGATCGCCGCCGGTCGGCTGCGCAAGGGCGAGCTCGAGCGCGCGAAGGAGAGCCTCAAGGGGCGCATCGTTCTCTCCCTCGAGTCGACCTCGAACCGCATGAGCCGGCTGGGGAAGTCGCTCGTGACCGACACCGAGCTGATGACGCTCGACCGCGTCATGGCGGAGATCGACGCGGTCGACCCGGACGAGCTCGCGCAGCTCGCCAGCGTGCTCCTCCCGTCGGAGCGGCTCGCTGCGTCGGGCGTCGGGCCGGGCGAGGACAAGTTCCGCGCCGCCGTCGGCCGTGCGAGCGCAGCGCTAGTGGAGAGTGCGGCCGCGTGAGGATCGCGTTCTTCGGCGCCGCGGGGAAGACGGGCTCTGCGGTTGCCGCACGGCTCGCCGCGGCCGGCCATGAGGTGCGCGCGATCGAGCTCGGCGACGAGCCCGACGCGAGCGGTTGCGACGCCGCCGTCGACTTCACAACGCCCGACGCCGCGCCCGAGAACGTCCGTGCCGCACTCGAGCAGGGCGTCTCGTGCGTCGTCGGCACGACGGGCTGGGATCCGGGGGAGCTCGGAGCGCTCGCAGAGGAGAAGGGCCTGCGCTTGTTCGTCGCCCCGAACTTCTCGATCGGCGCCGTCTTGATGATGCGCTTCGCGCACGACGCGGCCGAGCACTTTCCGCGCGCCGAGATCGTCGAGCTCCACAACGAGGCGAAGAAGGACGCGCCGTCCGGCACCGCGAAGGCGACGGCCGCGCTCATCGGCGACGGCACCGCGATCCACTCAGTGCGGCTGCCCGGCCTCGTCGCGCACCAGGAAGTGATCTTCGGCGGCGAAGGCCAGCTGCTCACTCTGCGCCACGACACGACCGGCCGCGAATCGTTCGCGGACGGCGTGCTGCTCGCGCTGTCGAAGCTCGCGGACCTTCCGCCGGGGCTCACCGTCGGGCTCGACGCGATCCTCTAGCCGGTCGCGAGCACGAGCGCGAAGCGGGAAGCTTCGTCCGTCCACCAGCCCGTCACGCCCAAACCGGCGTTCGCGAGCTCGGCCTCGATGCCGTCGCGCCTGAACTTCGTACTGATCTCGAGCCTTAGACGCTCTCCCTCCGTGAGGTCGAGCTCGACCTCGAGCTCGGCGATGTGGACGGTATGCGCCTCGACCGCGTTGAACCCGATGTCCATCCACTCGCGCTCGGGATCCCAAAAGGCGTCGAACACGAACCGCTCCTGAACGAAGTCGGCCCCGAGGTCGCGATTCGCTGCCGTGAGCCCGTTTCGCACGAACTGCTCCGTCACCCCCGCAGAGTCGTTGTATGCGCGCTCGATGACGGCCGGATCCTTCACGAGGTCGATACCGAGCAGGAAGGAGTCGCCGGGCGCCAGCGCCGCGGCGATCGCACGGAGCAGCGCGGCACGCCGCTCCGGGTAGAGATTGCCGATCGTGCTGCCGAGGAAAGCGATGACACGGCTCTCACCGGGCGGCGTCGCGGAGAGGTCGCGCTCGAAGTCGCCGACGATGCCATGCACCGAGATCGTCGGATAGCGGTCGGCGATCGCCTCCGCGCTTAGACGGAGTATGTCGTCGCTCACGTCGAGAGGCACGAACCGCTCGAGCGTCCCCGCGGCCGACAGCGCATCGAGAAGGAGCAGCGTCTTTTCCGACGTTCCGGCGCCCAGCTCGACGAGCGTCCGTCCCTTCGTAAGCTCGGCAATCTCGGCCGCTCGCGCCGCGAGGATCTCGCGCTCCGCGTTCGTCGGGTAGTACTCGGGCAGGCGCGTGATCTCGTCGAACAGGAGCGAGCCGCGCTCGTCGTAGAGCCAGGACGCGGGTAGCTCCCGCGGGGTCGCGCGGAGGCTCCAGAACGTCGCGTCGTAGAACTCGGCGCGGCGATCGGCGTCGTCGACGAGCACGTCGATCCGGATCCGCGGCTGCGTGGTGCTATCCGTCACGTGCACACCGAATTCCCGAGAAGATCTGGCGCCGTTGCGGGTAGTCCCAGTTGCGGAAGCTCAGCCGCGCGACGACCGGGTCGGTCATGAACGAACCGCCGCGCAGCACGCGGTACTCCTCGCCGAAGAACACCTCCGAATACTCGCGGTAGGGGAAGGGCTCGAAGCCGGGATAGCCCTCGAAGAGCGACGACGTCCACTGCCAGACCGCACCGGTGGCGTGCTCGAGGTCGACCGTGCGGGCGGCGTGCTCCCATTCGGCTTCGGTCGGCAACCGCTTGCCCGCCCAGCGCGCGAATGCCTCGGCTTCCCAGAAGCAGACGTGCATCACCGGCTCGTCGCCCGGCACAGCCTCGCGGGCGCCGAAACGATTCCGCACCCACTCGTCGCCGGCGCGCTCCCAGTAGAGCGGTGCAGTGGCGCCTTCGCTCTCGCGCCATGCCCAGCCGTCGTCGCTCCAGAGGGACCGCTCCGTGTATCCGCCGTCGCCCATGAAGGCGAGGTAATCGGAGGTCGTCGTCAGAGCCCGGTCGATCCGGAACGGAGCGAGCTCGACCTCGTGCGCGGGCCGTTCGTTGTCGTACGCCCACGGCTCATCCGCGCCGGCGCCGAGAACGGCACGGCCTCCGTCAAGCGCGACCTCGCAGCTCGCCCTGACGTCCGGCGGCGGATCGATCTGAGCGGGAAGCCCGCCGAGCTGCATCGTCTGCGCCATCGTCTCGATGTGCTGCAACTCGTGCTGCACGACGAGGCCGAAGACGAACCCATCCTGGAGCAGCGGATCGCCGTTCGGTGCCAGTCGATCGAGGAGCCCCAGCGAGCGGACGCGAACGTCGTCGACGAACGCACGGGCGGCGGCGGGCGGCAGGTACGGCAACTCGCCGCGCTCGCTCCGTTCGTGCGCAAAGGCGTCGTACACGTCGTCGTGCTCGTCGTGCAGCGGCTCCGCGCCGCCGACCGTGCGTAGGAGCCACAACTCCTCGAAATGGCCGATGTGCGCGAAGTCCCAGACGAGCGGCGACTGCAACGACGAGACCTGAACGCACAGCTGCTCATCGGAGCAGGGCGCGAGCAGGTCGAGCGTGCGATTTCGCGCGCGCTCGAAGGTCCCCACGATCGCCGTCCGATCCATCTCGCCGAGCATATGGTTACCCGATGTCCCTGATCCAGCCACTCACATGAAGGTCTTAGTTCTCGGCGGAGGTTCGACAGGCGAGCACTTCATCGGTGCGCTCCGTCGCCACGACTCCGACGCCGAGGTCACGCTCGTCGAGAGCCGGCTCGTCGGCGGGGAGTGCTCGTACTTCGCGTGCATGCCGACGAAGACGATGCTGCGCGCGACCGAGCTCGCGGCGTCGCTCGACCGCGCGCCCGGCCTCGCGCCGGAGACGCCCGATCCGGCCGGTGTCTGGGAGTGGCGCGACTGGATGACGAGCGACTGGGACGACTCCGGTCAGCTCCGGTATCTCGAGGACTGGAACTGCCGCCTCGTGCGCGGCGAGGGGCGAGTCGCGCGCCCCGGCGTCGTAGCGGTCGACGGCGAGGAGATTCGGTACGACAAGCTCGTCGTCGCCACCGGCTCGAGGCCCGCGATTCCGCCCGTCGAGGGAATCGACACGGTCGAGTACTGGACGAACCGCGAAGCGACACGCACGCATCAGGTCCCCGAGAGCCTCGTCGTGCTCGGCGGCGGGCCGGTCGGCGCCGAGCTCGCGCAGTTCTACGCGCGCATGGGTGCGAAGGTGACGATCGTCGAGCGCGGCGAGACGCTTCTCGGGCGGATCCATCCCGACGCAGGCGCCCTGCTCGTGGACGCATTTCGCGAGGAAGGGATCGACGTGCGGCTCGGCGCCGGGGTCGAGAAGGTCGAGGCCGGGATCCGCGTCCATCTCTCGGACGGAGAGGAGATCGAGACGCGGCGGCTGCTCGTGGCGACCGGGCGGCGCCCGAACGTCGAAGGACTCGGTCTCGAGCAGCTCGGCGTCGAGACGACGCCGCGCGGGATCACGGTCGACGACCGCCTCCGCGCGGCCGACGAGGTGTGGGCCATCGGCGACGTCAACGGCATCGCGCAGTTCACGCACGTCGGGAAGTACCAGGCGCGCATCGCGGCGGCGGATCTCTGCGGGCAGCGCGTGCGCGCCGACTACCGGGCCATCCCCGCCGGCGTTTTCACCGACCCGGAGGTCGCGACGGTGGGGAGGACGGACGGCGACGCTCTCGTGACGGCGCGCATCGACCTCGATTCCGTCCCGCGGCTCTCCACGTACGAGAAGCCGGCGCGCCCCGGTTTCCTCCGCCTCTTCGCCGACCGGCGGCAGGACGTGCTCGTCGGAGCGGTGGCCGTCGGGCCCCAGGCGGCAGAGTGGCTCGGCCAGCTGACGCTCGCCATTCGCGCGGCAGTCCCGCTCGAAACCCTGCTCGACACCATTCAGCCGTATCCGACCTTCTCCGAAGGAGTCTTCTTCGCCTTGCAGGAGTTGGACGCGGCGCTCTCGTAAACTGCGGAGATGCTCGGCTCAGTCCTCACGGCGATGGTCACGCCGTTCAAGGCGAACGGCTCGGTCGACGTCGACCGGTTCCGGGAGCTCGCGACGTTCCTCGTCGACAACGGCTCCGACGGACTCGTCGTCTGCGGCACGACGGGCGAGTCGCCGACGCTGAGCGACAAGGAGAAGCTCCTCCTGTTCGCGGTCGCGCGCGAGACCGTCGGCGAACGGGCGAGCGTGATCGCCGGCACCGGCACGTACGACACGGCGCACTCCGTGCATCTCACGCAGCAGGCAGCGACGCTCGGCGTGGACGCGGTGCTCGTCGTCACGCCGTACTACAACAAGCCGCCGCAGCGGGCCATCGTCAAGCATTTCGAGGCGATCGCGGCCGCGTCCGACCTGCCAATCATCGCGTACAACATCCCCGGACGCGTCGTCGTGAACATCGAGCCGATCACGATCCAGCGGCTCGCGGACATCGACACGGTCGTGGCGGTCAAACAGGCGCACGACAATCTCGACGAGGCGCGGTTCATCGCCGAGCAGACGCGGCTCACGCTCTACTCCGGAGACGACCCGAACACGCTCGCCTTCCTCGACGTGGGCGCCCGCGGCGTCGTCTCGGTCACTGCGCACCTCTGGGGCCGCCAGATCGCCGAGATGATCCGCCTCCACGGCCAGGGCGACGACGAGGGCGCGCTCGCGCTCGACGCCGAGATGCAGCCGTCGTACGACCTGCTGAAGATCCAGACGAACCCGATCCCGATCAAAGCGGCCCTCAACCTCATGGGCCATGGCGTCGGCGGCCACCGGCTCCCGATGGTCGAGCCGTCGAAGGACGAGCTCGCGCAGGTCCGCTCGTGCCTCGAGCGCTCCGGGCTCCTCGTCCCGACCTCCGCCTAGCGCGAGTCGCTCCGCAGCACCGTCCACTCCGGACACGTCCAAATGTCAGACAACTGGACGTGACCCCTCGGGACACGCGCCGCTTACCGAAGCGGCTCGCCGCTGAGCGTTCGTCCTTTCGAGCCACGTCTCGTTGTCAGACAACTGGACGGGTCGCCACAGGACATGCCTCACTAGACTCCGCGCGATGGGCGTCTGCCGGATCATCCCGCTCGGCGGCCTCGGCGAGGTCGGGAAGAACATGACCGTCTACGAGGCGGAGGGCTCGATCGTCGTCGTCGACGCCGGCCTCGCTTTCCCGCGCGACGAGCATCTCGGCGTCGACCTCGTCCTGCCCGACTTTTCCTATCTGCGCGACCGCGAGGAAATGGTGCGCGCGGTCGTCCTCACGCACGGCCACGAGGATCACGTCGGCTCGCTCCCGTACCTCATGCGCGAGGTGCGCGTCCCGCTCGTGCTCGCGACGCGCCTCACACTCGCGCTCGTCAAGTCGAAGCTCGACGAGCACGGCCTCGGGCAAGCGGCGGAGCTGCGCGAGCTCATGCCGGGAGACGACCCGGTGCAGGTCGGCCCGTTCCGGCTCGAGATGGTGCGAATGGCGCACTCGATCCCCGACGCCGCCGCCGTCGTCCTCGAGACTCCGGGCGGTCGCTGCGTGCACACCGGTGACTACAAGCTCGACCACACGCCGGTCGACGGCCAGCGCACCGACGTCGGCCGCCTCGCCGAGCTCGGGAGCCTCGGCGTCGACCTCCTCCTCGGCGACTCGACGAACGCGGAGCGCGCGGGCGTGACGCAGTCGGAGCGTGTCGTCGGCGAGGCGTTCCGCCAGATCTTCCCGAGCCGCACCGGCAGGATCCTCATCTCGTCCTTCGCCTCGAACGTCCATCGCATGCAGCAGGCCGCGGACGTCGGCGTCGGCTGCGGCCGCAAGGTCGCCTTCGTTGGCCGCTCGATGCGGAAGAACGCGAACATCGCGCGCAATCTCGGCTACATGGACGTCCCCGAGGACGCGATCCGCAGCCCGAAGGAGCTCGCCGAGCTGCCGCGCGACCAGCAGCTCATTCTCTGCACCGGCAGCCAGGGCGAGCCGATGTCGGCCATGACACGCATCGCGTACAACAACCATCAGGCGGTCCAGGTCGAGCGCGGCGACACGGTCATCATCTCGGCGAAGCCGATCCCGGGGAACGAGCTGCGCGTCCATGACGCGATCAACCGCCTCGCCAAGATGGGCGCGGAGGTGCTGCACGAGGACAACGCGCCCGTGCACGTCTCCGGCCACGGCAAGGCGGAGGAGCTGCGCACCATCATCGGCCTCACGCGGCCGAAGGCGGTCATGCCGATGCACGGCGAGTTCCGCATGCTCGCGGCGCACGCGCAACTCGCGCGCGAGGGCGGCGTGCCGGAGGACAGGATCATCATGGCCGAGAATGGCAGCGTGGTCGAGCTCCGCGACGGCGTCCCGAAGATCGTCGACGTCGTCCCGGCCGGCATGACGTTCGTCGACGGGCTCGGAGTGGGGGACGTCCACGACGTCGCGCTCCGCGACCGGCGGCGGCTGGCCGAGGACGGCGTCCTCATCGTCGTCGCGACCATCGCGGTCGACGACGAGGGCGGCCTGACCGCCCCACCGGAGCTCATCGCGCGCGGCTTCGGCGAGCAGGCCGAGCCGCTGCTCGAGGAGCTACGCGAGGAGGCGAACCGGGTTCTCCGCGATCTCCTCGCCGACGACGTGACGGAGATCAAGCTCCTCCAGGAGCACCTGCACGAGGCGCTCGGGAACGTCGTCTACAAGAGCGCGCGCCGACGCCCAATGATCCTGCCGGTCATCGTCGAGGTGTGACGGTCAGCCTCAGCGCGATCGGATTGACGCCGCGGCCCGTCTCACTGCCGTTGGTTCCGAAGCGTCCCGGTGCCGGGTCTTGTGCCGTGACGCGATACGCGGAATAGAGGTCGCTCGCAGTGGACGAGCTGACCGGCGGTAGGTGAGGAATCGACCAGCACAGGCCGTGCTGGTTCGCCCAGCCAATTGCCGCCGAGGCCGGCCGCCCGATGAAGTTCGGCGCGCGAAAGGGCTCGTTCCCGTACGAGCCGACCGGTGAGCCGATCGGTCCGCCGCCGTCGACGAGCGTGACGGCGGTACCCGGCTTGACGTGAGTCCCAGGAGCTGGCCGCACGCGGACGACCATGCCAGGAGCGGAGCGGCAGAAGGTG
>JAWVDC010000046.1:0-8019 GCA_033857715.1 Gaiellaceae bacterium
GGGCCGATCGGGAACGCGCGCTGCGCTGCGATGGGGCCCGCGTCGAGCGCCTCGACCGTCTCGTGGATCGTCACGCCGGTCTCCGCGTCGCCGGCCATGATCGCGCGCTCGACCGGCGCCGCTCCGCGCCAGCGCGGTAACAACGACGGATGGACATTGAGCCACAGCCCGCGCTCGAGCAGCGAAGGCGGAATGAGGAGCCCGTACGCGCAAACGACGACCGCATCCGCGGCGACCCCAACCGAGGCGTCGAGCTTCGCCGGCTGCTCGACGGGAATCCCGAGCCGCTCCGCCACCTCCTTCGCCGGCGGCGCCGCAACGCGACGGCCGCGCCCCGCCGGCTTGTCCGGCCGCGTCAGCAGCTGGACGACCTCGAACTCCGCCGCAAGCCGCTCGAGAACGTCGGCGCCGAACGGCGCGGTCGCGGCGACCGCGATCCGCCTCGCCACAGTTAGTTGAGGACGATGCGCGGCCGCAACGCTGCGAGCGCCTCGCGCCGCGCCTCGGGCGTTGTCCGGTCGAGGATGAGGACGCCGTCGAGATGGTCGGACTCGTGTTGCGCGACGCGCGCGTACGGCTCCTCGAGCTCGTACCGCACCGCGGCGCCGGTCTCGTCCTGGCCGGTGATGACGATCGTGTCGGGCCGCTCTACCGGGAGAAGCACACCCTGGATCGAGAGGCAGCCCTCGTCGTCAACCGACGTCTCGTCGCTCCGCTCGACGATCTCGGGATTGACGAGCGCGACGACGTCGTCCTCCGCCTTCTGGAAGACGAACAGCCGCTGCAAGACGCCGACCTGCGTCGCTGCGAGGCCGATCCCGTTCGCGTCGACCATGAGCTGCTTCATCCGCTCGACCAACCGGAGGAGGTCGTCGTCGAACTCCTCCACCGGGCGGGCGACCATCTTCAGCGCCGCGTCGGGGTACTGGCGGATCTGCCCAAGGGCGAACCGGCGCCGAGCTTCGCGCTCGCCGTCCAGCTGCTCGTCTCTGATCTCCCCTTCGATCTCCCCCATCCGGCGGCGAAATGTACTAGGCGACGTCACGCGTGCAGAACGAGCACACGCTCGCGGCGACCGGGATCGAGCTGAGGCAATGCGAGCACGCCTTGACCGTCTCGTCGACCGCAGGCTCCGTCTTCCGGCGCGCCATGAGTGCGTTGACCGGCTTGATGACGAGGAAGAAGAGCACGGCCGCGACGATGACGAACGTGATGAGGTAGTTGAGGAAGTTGCCGTAGTGGAACTCACTGCCGTTGATCGTGAACGAGAGGGTGCTGAAGTTCTGATTGCCGCCGATGGCGCTGATGATCGGCGTGATGATGTCGCCCACGAAAGCCGTGACGACGTTGGCGAACGCAATACCGATAACGATGCCAACCGCCATGTCGACGAGGTTCCCGCGGAGGAGGAAGTCCTTGAAGTCCTTCATGGCGCGACCTTAGACGCTTTGCGGGTCGACATCCACGACAACCGTGAGGCCGGCGCGGCGCATCGCGGGAGCAGCCGCGGCGAGGAGTGACGCGGCGCGGGTCGCGAGCGCGCGCGGGCGGTCGGTCTTGCCGATGA
The DNA here is from genome assembly GCA_033857715.1 of Gaiellaceae bacterium. Classification (GTDB taxonomy): domain Bacteria; phylum Actinomycetota; class Thermoleophilia; order Gaiellales; family Gaiellaceae; genus Palsa-739. The sequence continues at coordinate 1,568 of JAWVDC010000046.1, forward strand.
GCTGGGCGCGATGGCGGTTCCGGAGCCGGAGGAGCGGCGCCGGGCCGAGGAGGTCGAAGTCCGCGAGGCCGGCCTTGAGCTCCTCGAGCGCGCGCATCGGATCGGTGTCGGTCGGGCCGGATACGACGATCCGCACGAGGTGTCGGAACGGCGGGTAGCCGAGCGCCTGGCGGCGCGCGAGCTCCCCGGCGAGAAAGCCCGCGACGTCGTGCCGCGTCGCATACTGCACGGCGCGAGAGTCGGGCTGGAACGTCTGGACGATCACGCGTCCGGGTGCGTCCCTCCCGCTCCGTCCGGCGAGCTGGGTGAGGAGCTGGAACGTCCGCTCCTCGGCGCGGAAGTCGGGCAGCGCGAGGCCGGTGTCGGCGTCGACGACCGCCGCGAGCTCGACCCCCGAGAAGTGGTGTCCTTTCGCGACCATCTGCGTCCCGACGAGGACGGCGCGCTCGGCTGCCGCGAACCGTTCGAGCGCGGCGCGGAGCTCGCCCGGCTTCGAGACCGCGTCGGCGTCGAGGCGGATCCGCTCGAGCTCCGGCACGTGCTTCTCGAGCTCGCGCTCGAGCTTCTGCGTCCCCGCGCCGATCCGGGCGAGCTCGGCGGAGCCGCACGCGGGGCATGTGTCGCCGGCCGGCTCGCGCGCGCCGCAGTGGTGGCAGCGGAGGGTGCCGTCCCCGTGGAGCGTGAGCGCGACGTCGCAGTTCATGCAACGACGGGTCGCACCGCAGGCCCGGCAGTGCAGCGCGGGCGCGACGCCGCGGCGGTTGAGGAGGAGGATCGCCTTGCCCCCGTTCGTCGCGAGACGACCGAGCTCTGCGAGGAGCGGCGCCGAGAGCGGGTACGCCTTCTCCTCTCGCAGGTCGACGACACGGACGGACGGCATCGGCGCACCGATCCGCCCACCGAGCTCGACCCGCTCGAGCGCCTGCCACGACTCGGGCCGTGGCGTCGCCGAGCCGTAGACCGCGACGGCTCCCTCGAGCGCGGCGCGCTTCGCGGCCACTGTACGCGCGTCGTACCGGGGGTCGGACTCCTGCTTGTACGACGAGTCGTGCTCCTCGTCGACGCAGATGACGCCGAGTCGCGCGAGCGGAGCGAAGACCGCCGAGCGGGCACCGACGACGACGCGCGCGTCCCCCGCGAGGATGCGCTCGCGCTCGTCCCGGCGCTCGGCCTCGGAGAGCCCCGAGTGGAGAAGCGCAACGTCGTCGTCGAAGCGCGCGCGGAAGCGGCCGACCGTCTGCGGCGTCAGCGCGATCTCGGGGACGAGCACGATCGCGCCGCGCCCCGCCGCGAGCGCCGCCTCGCACGCGCGGATGTACACCTCGGTCTTGCCGCTGCCGGTCGCGCCTGCGAGGAGGACGTTCCCGCCGCCGCTCGCGACGAGCTCCGCGATGCGCGCGAGCGCCGCTTCTTGGGTCTCCGACAGCTGCGTGGGCGTCGGCCCGGCGGGGAGCTCGGCCGCGGCTCCCGGGTCGCGGCGCTCACCGCGGCGCGCCGGATACTCGGGCGCCACGAGACCGAGCGCCCGCGCCGGCGTCGATCCGTAGTAGTCGGCGAGCCAGAGCGCGAGATCTACGAGCGCCGGCGGAAGCTCCTCGAGGACGCGCTCGATCGCGGCGGGCTCGACCCCCTCCGGCGCCTCGACATCGACGTCGACGACAACGCCCCGGCGGCGCGCGTTCGCGAAGCGGATCTCGACGACGGCGCCCTTCCCCACTCCGTCCGGGACCGCGTACGTGAACGGCCGCGCGAGCGCGCGAGCGCTGACGAGCGGGAAGACGGAGGCGAGGCTGGACACGGGTGGCGAGCGTAGCCCCGGCCCTGGTCGGAGCCCGCGACCCGTTCGAGCTAAAGCTCGGGACGGCATCGGTCGTTACCAGGGCAAGCGATCTACGCGGCGTTAGGCCATCGATCCGCTGTACGGACTAGAGCTCGACGGTCGCCCGCGCTTGCGGTTGCCGTCGCTCCACCCACCTTTTCCATGAGGTTCCCGGGAGGGACAATGCTGCTGACCGACGTCACCGACGCTGTTGATGTACTCGACCCCGAAGTTCTGCTCGGCGTCCTGCGCGAGGTCGAGGCCGGTGACTTTGCGGCTCGCATGCCGTTCCATTGGACGGGGATGGCCGGAAAGGTCGCCGACACGCTGAACGGGATCATCGGCGCCAATCAGGCGCTCGGGATCGAGCTCGAAAGGGTCAGTCGCGTGGTCGGGAAGGAAGGAAAGCTTTCCCAGCGCGCGTCGTTTCGCGGAACCGAGCATGTCTGGGAAGGCTCGATCGAATCGGTCAACAGCCTGATCGAGGATCTCGTCCGCCCGAGTAACGAGATGCAGCGCGTGATCGGCGCCGTCGCCGCCGGCGACCTGAGCAAGAAGGTCGCCGCCGAGGTGCAGGGCGAGATGTTGGAGCTCAAGAACACGATCAACGGCATGGTCGACCAGTTGAATGGTTTGGTCTCGGAGGTGACGCGCGTCGCGCGCGAAGTCGGGACGGAAGGCAAGCTCGGGCAGGAGGCTGCTCACACGATTCAGGTCGGCGGGGTCTGGAAAGAGCTGACGGACAACGTCAACCTCATGGCCGGGAACCTCACCGGTCAGGTGCGCAACATCGCGGAGGTGACGACCGCGGTCGCGAACGGCGACCTGAGTAAGAAGATCACCGCCGACGTGCGAGGCGAGTTTCTCGAGCTGAAGAACACCGTCAATGCGATGGTCGATCAGCTGAACCGCTTCGCAGGCGAGGTGACACGTGTCACACGCGAGGTCGGGGTCGAGGGGAAGCTCGGCGGCCAGGCGCAGTCGGAGGAGGTGGCCGGGGTATGGAAGGACCTGACCGACGACGTCAATCAGCTCGCAGCGAATCTGACCACCCAGGTGCGCGCGATCGCGGAAGTCGCAACGGCCGTGACGGAGGGCGACTTGAGCCGGCAGGTGAGCGTGCCCGCCAGCGGCGAGGTCGCGATCCTGAAGGACAAGCTGAACGAGATGATCGGCAACCTCCGCGAGACCATGCGCCAGAACACCGAGCAGGACTGGCTGAAGACGAATCTCGAGCGCTTCACCCGGATGCTCCAGGGGCAGCGGGACCTACCGACTGTCTCGAAGATGATTCTTTCAGAGCTCGCCCGGCTCGTCCTCGGCACAGCACGGGGTCTTCTACTCGCTCGTCGACCACGGTGACAACGGCGACGCGGTGCTGGAGTTCCAGGCTGGGTACGGCTTCAAGGAGCGCAAGAACATCGCCAGCTCGTTCCGGATCGGAGAAGGGCTCGTGGGCCAGTGCGCGCTCGAGAAAGAGCGGATCCTTCTCACTGCCGTCCCCTCCGACTACATCCAGATCAACTCAGGCCTCGGCGAGGCGAACCCCTTCAACATCATCGTCTTGCCGATTCTCTTCGAGGGGTCGGTTCGCGCCGTGATCGAGCTGGCCTCGTTTGCTCCCTTCAGCGCGACCCACCAGGCGTTTCTCGACGAGCTCACCGAGAGCATCGGCCTCGTCCTCAACACGGTCGAGGCGAACTCGATCACCGAGAAGCTCCTTCAGCAATCGCAATCGCAGGCGCACGAGCTCCAATCCCGCCAGCGTGAGCTCGCGCAATCCAACGACGAGCTGGCCGAGCAGGCGGCGCTCTTGGCCGAGAGAAACAGCGACGTCGAGAACAAGTACCGGGAAGTCGAGGAGGGCAAGCGCCTCGTCGAGGAGAAGGCGCGGGAACTCGCGGTCTCATCGAAGTACAAGTCCGAGTTCATCGCGAACATGTCGCACGAGCTGCGAACCCCGCTCAACAGTCTGCTCGTGCTCGCCGAGCAACTCGCCGACAACTCGGACGGGAACCTCACAGAGCGGCAGGTGCAGTTCGCGACTGTCATTCGCTCGTCGGGTGACGATCTGTTGAAGCTGCTCAACGACATCCTCGACCTGGCGAAGGTCGAATCGAACACGGTCAACTTCGAGATCAGCGAGCTGCCACTGCGCTCTTTGTGCGACAGCATGCGCGAAACGTTCCGCCCCGAAGCGGACTCGAAGGGTCTCGGCTTCACCGTGTCTCTCGATCAGTCCCTGCCGGAGGCGATCGCGACCGACCCGCACCGGCTCCGCCAGGTGCTCAAGAACCTGCTCTCGAACGCCTTCAAGTTCACCGAGCATGGCGAGGTGTCACTGGCATTGGAGCTGAGCGACGGAGGCTGGAGCCAGAGCTCTGCCCGGCTCGCCGACGCTGGCGCGGTGATTGCGATCAGCGTCACAGACAGCGGTATCGGAATTAAGGAGGAGCTTCAGCAGGCGGTGTTCGAGGCCTTCGCGCAGGTGGACGGAACCGCGAGCCGCAAGCACGGCGGCACCGGCCTGGGCCTGTCAATCAGCCGCACCCTCGTCAACCTGCTCGGGGGGGAGATCACGATCACGAGCAGCCCCGGGGTCGGCAGCACGTTCACGGTCTACCTGCCGCTCGAAACCCACTCGGCGGCAGAAACCGCAGCCCATCCGAGACGCCACGGCGACCGCCCTTTGTCCTCGCACTTGCATGAACGTTCCGCTCGCATCCCGACACCCGCCGCGACGAACGGTGCCGGGGCCGGCGGTGCACCGCAGGCTGACACGGCCGCCGCCGTCAAGGCAATCGCCGCGGACGCCGCGCACTCCCACGCCAACTCTCCGACGAGCCTCATGGATGCACCGCCTCGAAACGCTCTGCACGACGGCTTCTACGCGGGAGCTGCCGCCGGGACAACCGTGCTCGTGGTCGATGACGACTTCCGTAACGTCTTCGCTCTCACCGCCCTGCTCGAACGAGGCCAGATGACCGTCCTCAGCGCCCAGAGCGGCGCCGAAGGGCTGACGCTCCTCGCGCAGCGGCCAGAAATCGACATCGTCCTGATGGACATCATGATGCCCTTCATGAACGGCTACGAGACAATGCAGGCCATCCGCGGCCAGCCCCGTTTCGCCACCCTGCCGATCATTGCGATCACGGCCAAGGTCGTGAGCGGCGAGCGGGAACGTTGCATCTCCGCGGGTGCGTCCGAGTACATTTCCAAGCCCGTCGACACCGCAGAGCTCGTCAGCGCGCTCAGCGCGTGGTTGCCGGCGTTGAGCCCACCCGCCGTCGTTCGAACATGAACAACGCGCTCTCGACGCTGGCCTAGACGCCGGCGGGCTCCTGCACGACGTGAGAGCCCGCGAGGAAGACAACGGACAAGTGGCGAGCGTCGCCCCGGCGTTGGTCCGCTCCGGGTGAGACGATCCCGGGATGAGCACGCGGCTCCATGTCACGACCCTCGCCCTGCTCGGCGGGCTGCTCGGCCTCGTCGGCGCGGCGTGCGGAAGCGGGAGCGGAACCGCAGACGTGCGCGCGATGAGGGTGAGTCACTGCGCGGGGCCGCGCAACGCCGAGGTCGTACAGGCCGTCGACGGCGACTACGTCTACGAGGCCTGGATCGGCTGCAACGGCATCGGCTTCGCCCGATCGGTCGACGGCGGCAAGACCTTCGAACCGTCGACAGTCGTCCGGGGATCGCGTCGCAACGGGCTACACGTCTGGGATCCGGCGATCGCCGTGGCACCAGACGGAACCGTCTACGCGGCGTACATGATGGGCCCGAGCGAGGACCTGTTCGGCGGCGCGGCGCCGATCGAAACCGCGGTCGCCGTGTCACACGACCATGGAGCGTCGTTCGACCGTGTCTCCAAGCTGCCCCTCCCCGCCTCGCCGACGCCGGCCTTCGGCGACCGCCCGTCCATCGCCGCCGGGTCGGGCGGAGCCCTCTACGTGACCTGGGATTACGGCCCACGAAGGGACGAGGAGAGGATCGCGTGCCCGCCGGCAGGTAGCTGCTACTTCGACGGAGGCGACTTCAACGCGGTGTTCGAGAAGTCGGCGGACGGCGGCAAGACCTGGACCCCACTCCACGCGATCAGCCCGGGGTATCCGCTCGGCGGCGTCTACAGCGCGCCGATCGTCGTGGAACCGAGCGGCGCGCTCGGCGTCCTCTACCTGCAACACCCGACCGACCCGGACACGCGCGCGGTCTCACCGGGGCACGAGTACTTCATCCGGTCGACGGACGGCGGCAGCAACTGGTCGAAACCAGTCCTTGTCGGGTCCCAGGCGTACACGCTCGGGGTGAAGGAATGGTGGATCGACGGCTCGCTCGCCCTGGGCCCGGATGGGACGCTCTACGCGGGGTGGGACAGCCAGGTCGGATCGCGCGATACCGGATGGTTCTCCTGGTCGACGGACGGCGGCAAGCATTGGTCTTCTCCGGTCCGCGTCGCCTCGAGCCGGTCCGAGCACCTGACCGAGGTCGCGGCTGCAGGTCCCGGCGACGTCTACGTCGGGTGGCAGACCGTCATCCCCGGCAAGGGGTACGCGACGTTCTTGCGGCGCTACTCGCTGGACAAGGGCTGGACGGGCCCCGCCGTGCGCGTCTCCACGACGTACGGAAGCGCGAA
>JAWVDC010000047.1:0-13374 GCA_033857715.1 Gaiellaceae bacterium
CGACCACTCCGATCGGCGGCATCCGGTAGTTCGACGCGTCGGTCGCGTAGAGCGCGCGGCTGCCGGTGTCGAAGCGCACCTCTCCCTCGATCGCCGCCCGCAGCTCAGCCGCGAGCGAGCGGCGGTCGATCTCCTCCACCGCGGCCATGCCGCCACGGAAGCGGGTGTCGATGCGCTTCGGGATGACGATGCTCATGACTCTCTCAACTCGAGTCCGTGTCCGGGCCGAGAGCGGTCCGGACGCAACTCGCCGGCTTCCGGCTCGAGCACGCCGTCGAAGAGCTCGCGGTCGGCGCGGACGTGGTCGTGGAACCACTCGATGTGCCGCCCGCCCCGGATCGCGCACATGACGTGGGCCGAAAGCTGCGGCGCGCAGTGCGCCGAGACCTCGAGGTTATGCGCGTGCGCCGCGGCGGCGACTTCGAGCATCCCGGTGATGCCCCCGCAGCGCGTCACGTCGAGTTGGAGGCAGTCGACCGCTCCAGCCTCGATGAGGTTGAGGCCGTCGCGGAGGACGTACACGTACTCGCCGGCGGCGATGTCCATAGGGGCAGGGCTCTCCTCACGGACGAGGCAGAGACCGGTGAGGTCGGCGGAGGAGACCGGCTCCTCGAACCAGACGACGTTCCAGTCGCGCCCGTAACGCTCGGCCCACTTGAGGGCTTCCTGTCGTGAGAACGCGCCGTTCGCGTCGACCATGAGCAGCGCGTCGTCGCCGATCTCCTCGCGCACCGCGTCGAGGCGGTCCGGATCGTCGTCGGGGTTTCGACCCACCTTGAGCTTCACGGCCGGAATCCCGTCTGCGACCCAGCCGCCAAGCTGCTCGCGCAACCGGTCGAGCGGGTAGTTGCAGAAGCCGCCGGAGCCGTAGATCGGCACGGACTCGCGCGTGCGGCCGATCGCGTCGACGAGCGGCAGCCCGAGGAGCCGCGCGCGGAGATCCCACAGCGCGATGTCGACCGCTGCGACCGCCATCGCGCCGACGCCGGGCCGCCCGGCGTTGCGCAGCGCTCGTCCCATCTCGACCCACGTCTCTCGCAGTGCGAGCGGATCGGTGCCGCGAACGACCTCGGCGAGCAGGTCCTCGATCAGCGTCGCGACGGCACGCGGGCCGTACGTCCAGCCGAGCCCGGTCTCGCCGCCGCCGTGGACTTCGACCGCCACGACGGTGGTCGAGCGCCACTCGAGGGTCCCGTCCGCCTCCTTGCCGTCGGGCCCGTCGACGGGGATCTCGTGCGTCGAGACGGTCAGCGTCTCGACGGCGGCTTCTACGGTCGCAACGATTCCTTGAGCTCCGCGAGCTTGCCCTTGGCCGTGGCGACCATCATCCCGACGCTGTCCTCGTCGCCATGGGCGAGCGCCCTCGTCATCTTCCGTGCCATGTCGAGCCGGATGTGCGGCGGCAGCGGCGGGAACTCGCGGCTGACGACGACCTCGAGCACGACCGGCGTCGCGGTGTGGCCGAGCGCCTCCCGCCACGCGCGCGCGACGTCGTCGGCGCTCTCACAGCGGATCCCCTTGAAGCCGACAAGCTCCGCGTAGCGCGCGTACGGGAAGTCGGGAATCTGCTGCGTCGCCGGGTTGCGTGGATCGCCCGTCATGACGCGCTGCTCCCACGTGACCATGTTCAAGTCCTGGTTGTTGAAGACGCAGAAGACGAGCGGCGCGCTGTCGCGCTGTAGATGCGTCTCCCAGTAACGCTTGACGGTGATGAGCTCGTTCATTCCGTTCATCTGGAACGCCCCGTCGCCGACGATCGCGACGACCGCGCGCTCCGGGTACGCGAACTTCGCGGCGATCGCGTACGGCGTTCCCGGCCCCATGGTGGCGAGGTTGCCGGAGAGGGACGCCTTCATCCCCTTGCGCAGCTTGAGGTGGCGCGCGTACCAGCTCGTCGACGAGCCCGAGTCGGCGCAGACGATCGCCCCGTCGGGAAGCGCATCGCTCAGCTCCCACAGGACGCGTGACGGGTTCATCGGCTCGATTTCCTGGTGCGAGACGTCGTCGAGGATGCGCCACCACTCGGCGACGTTCTTCTCGATCTCCTCCCGCCAGCTGCGGTCGTCCTTCCGCTCGAGCAGCGGCAGGAGCGCCTTCAGCGTCTCCTTCGCGTCGCCCACGAGCTGCACGTCGGTCGGGTAGCGGATCCCGATCATTCGCGCGTCGTGGTCGATCTCGATGCAGCGGGCCTGGCCCTCCTTCGGCAGCCACTCCGCGTACGGGAAGCTCGTGCCCACCATGAGGAGGCAGTCGCAGCTCTGCATCATCTCGTCGCTCGGCTTCGAGCCGAGGAGGCCGATCGGCCCCGTCACCCACGGAAGGTCGTCGGGGAGCACGGCCTTGCCGAGTAGCGCCTTCGCGACGCCGGCTCCGAGAACCTCCGCCGTCTCGACGACCTGGTCGGCGGCAGCCATCGCGCCCTGGCCGATGAGCATCGCGACCTTGCTGCTTTCGTTGAGGATCGCGGCGGCGCGGTCGAGGTCGGACTCCTTCGGCAAAATCCGTGGTCGCGAGTAGCCCACACTCGAATACACACTGCCGTGCACGCGCGGCGGCGAGGTGACGGCCTTCTCCTCCTGCACGTCGGCGGGGAATATGAGGGTCGCAACGCCGTGCTGGTCGAGCGCCGTGCGGATCCCGCGGTCGATCAGGTGGCGCGCCTGCCCTGCGACCGCGCACGTCTCGACGTAGGTGGAGACGTCGTTGAAGAGCGTCTGCAGGTCGACTTCCTGCTGGTAGCTCGCGCCGAGCGCCATCTGGTTCTGCTGGCCGACGATCGCGAGGACCGGGACGTGGTCGAGCTTCGCGTCGTAGAGGCCGTTGAGGAGGTGGATCGCGCCTGGGCCAGACGTGGCCATGCAGACGCCGATCTCGTCGGTGAACTTCGCGTGGCCGCAGGCCATGAACGCGGCCATCTCCTCGTGGCGGGCCTGGATGAACTCCGGGTCGCCGTCTGCGCGGTCGAGCGCTCCGAGGAAACCGTTGATCCCGTCGCCCGGGTAGCCGTAGATCCGGTGCACGCCCCACTCGCGCAGGCGCTCGAGCACGAAGTCGACGACGAGCTCGGCCACGGGTTCCTTCTCGCCGGACGGCGAATTGGCAAACTCCCGAGGGTGACGCGGAGAATCGGGGGAGCTGTCTTCATCACGCTTGCCGCGCTCAGCTCCAGCGCGTGCGGCGTCACAAGGACGGTCACGGTCACGAAGACGGTGACGGTGACGGTGACGCAGGCGCAGCCGCCCCTGAAGCACCTACCCCTCCGGCACACCGGAGTCGGCCCCGAGTCGCTCGGCACGTTCGCGTTGGGGCACGGTTTCCTTTACGTCGCGGCCACGTGCGTAGGGAAGGGCACGTTCGGGGTCTGGCTCAACAGGCCCGAGCTCGGGATGTCCGCCCCCTGCCTCAACTCCAAGCGCAAGGCGACCTTGAAGACGACCTCCGACGGGGTCAGCGAGCCCCGCGCTCGGATCGAGGTCGACGCCCCCGCCGGCATGAAGTGGACACTCGTCATCTTCGAGGGCCCGCCACCTGCGGGGCCACATGACCCTACGAATGTGTGGCGATGAAATCGAGCGTGCGCTGCCAGGCGGCGTCTGAGGCCGCCTGGAACTCCTCCTGCTTGCGGTCGAAGAAGCTGTGCGGGGCGCCTTCGAACTCGACGAGCTCGTAGTCCTTGCCGTTCTCGTGCAGCACGCGCTCGAACTCGAGGTTGTCCTCGTGCGGGATGCCCTGGTCCGCGCCGGCCTGAAGCGCGAGGATCGGGACGTCGAGCTTCGGGACGAGGTCGATCATCCGGCCGGGGCGTCCGTAGAAGCCGACGGCTCCGGCGATGCCGTGGCCCGACGCCGCGGCGGCCCACGAGCCGCTCCCGCCGAAGCAGAAACCCACCGTGAAGATCGGGCCGGTGCCCATCGAGCTGAGGTGCGCGACGCATGTGCCGACGTCCGTCTGCACCTGCTCCATCGTCAGCTGCTGCACGAGCGGCATGTAGTCCCAGTCGTTCGGGCGCTTCTCCACTCCGGCGGTGCGCCCGAAGTAGTCGAAGGCGAGCGCCACGATGCCGCGCTCGGCGAAGCGGAGCGCGAGCTCCTCGTAGAAGCGGTACAGGCCGCGGACGTCCGGCAGGATCACGACGCCCGCGTTGAGTTCCTGGTCGGGAATGGCGAGGAAGGCGGCGAAGCGATTGCCGTCGGGCGCGTCGAGCACGAGATCCTCGTGCGTGACGGCGGCGCCGGAAAGCGGCGGGATCGGTGGCGCGGAATCGTCGTCGAAGCACATCGCTGTGGGAGCCTAGATGGTTGATGCCATGAGGTCGTCTGTTCGGGCCGTGAGCTGGTGCGTCTGGGGCGCTGCGGCGAGCGCTTCTCGCTGCTGGTGGCAGCGGGAAGCGGTCGACGCGGCGAAGCGCCGGACTCGCGGAGGCCGGCTCCGCCGGCCGCAGACGAGTCCCGCGCGGCCCAGGCGTGCCAGATCGCGGCCCGGACACGCGAGATCGTGGCATCAAGCATCTAAAGGAGGCGCGCTCCGCGCGGCGTACCTTGCGGACGTGACCGAGGAGTCGCAACGCGACGCGATGAACGACGCGATCCGCGCGCAGCGCGAGCGGGGCAACGTCCCGAAGTCGATGCTGCCGCCCGAGGACGAGCCCGCTCCGGTGCCGGCCGCGCCGGAGCCCGTTGCCGCGCCTGCCGCGAAGAAGGGCTTCCTGTCCCGCCTGCTCGGCCGGTGACATTCGTCACGGTCGGTGCCGTATGTCGAGCATGAAGCTCGCCGCGCTCGCCATCATCCTCGCCGCTCTGACGGCCGGTTTCGCGGCCACCGGCAACGCAAAGGAGTTCTTCCGCGTGCCGACGTGCCCATCGCACGCGCCGAAGTTCACGTCTCTCAACGGCACGAGCACGCACTTCGTGCGCCCGGGCGCGCAGATGATGCGTCTGTGCCGCTACTACAAGAACAACTGGGCCGACCCCTACGGACTCTGGCGTCACCGCCTGATCAAGAACTACACGACGGTCACGAGTCTCACCAATGCCTTCAACAGACTCCAGCCCCCGCCGCGTGGGATTTTCTGCGTCAAGGACGACGGCAGCGAGATGGCGCTGTTCTTCGCCTACGCCGGAGGCACGCACGAGCGCGTCATCGTGAAGCTCAGCGGCTGCCGGTTCGCGACGAACGGTCGATCCACGCGCTCGACGACCGCCAAGCTCCACAACCGGCTGTTGGCTCTCTCGAACAACTAGCCGCAAGGCCGTAGCCGGCCGGGGCGCTCCGGCGTTTACCGCCCAGAAGATGGCAAAACGGGCAACGCGGAGAGGGCGGATCGACTGGCAACGGGCCGGGCGGTACACGGCGGCGGCCGTCATCGTTCTCATCGGCCTGTACGCGGTCGGCGCCACTGTCGCCGGGCCGCTCTTCTGGTACCCGTGCAGCCTCGATGGGCTCTCCGCGCACGGCCCCGCACAGGCGAGCGTCCTCTACTACAGCAACGGAACACAGCTGGGCACGCTCGGCGCGACGAGCAACCGGCTCCCCGTCCCGCTGACGAAGATCAGCCCCCTGATGCAGAAGGCGATCATCGACACCGAGGATCAGCGCTTCTACTCGAACGAGGGGATCGATTTCATCGGGATCATCCGCTCGCTCAAGGCCGACGTCTTCGCCGGGGGCGCCGTTCAGGGCGGCTCGACGATCGAGCAGCAGCTCGTCCGCAACCTCTATCTCACGCCGCAGCAGTCCCTGACGCGCAAGCTTACAGAGGCGTGCCTCGCGATCGAGCTCGACCGCAAGTGGAGCAAGGACCGCGTTCTCGCGGAGTACCTCAACGACATCTACTTCGGGCAGCAGGCGTACGGGATCCAGGCGGCGGCGCACACGTACTTCAGCGAGCCGGCGAGCAAGCTCACACTCGACCAGGCCGCGGTCATCGCGGGCCTCCCCCAGGCGCCGTCCGCGTACGACCCGATCGTCAATCCCGACGCCGCGCGACGGCGCCGAAACGAGGTGCTGCAGGCCATGCTCTCGGCCGGCGACATCTCCGAGTCGCGCTATCGCAAGGCCATCAAGAGCCCGCTCGGCGTCAAGCCGGCGAGGTCGCAGAGCTCCTCGGCCGGGACATACCTCGCCGACTACATCACGGCGCAACTCGTACGCGAGTACGGCGCCTCGCGGGTGCGCCAAGGTGGCTTGAAGGTCTACACCACCCTCGATGCGAGGAAGCAGATCGCGGCGAGCGAGTCCGTCCTCGGCACGCTCAACGCGAACGGCGACCCGGCGGGCGCGGTCGTCTCGATCGACCCGGACACGGGCGACATCCGCGCCATGGCCGCCGCGCAGACCGGGCAACAGATCTCGTTCGACATCCCGGCCGATGCGCAGAGGCAGGCGGGCTCGACGTTCAAGATGTTCGTCCTCACCGAGGCGGTCATCCGCGGGATCAACCCGTTCGCGACCCAGTACCTCTCGGCGCCGTTCACCGGCCCGAACAACTGGCAGGTCGCGACGTACGAGCACACGTACTCCGGCCGCATCCCCATCTCGCAGGCGACGATCGAATCCGACAACACCGTCTACGCCCGCATGACGCTCGACCTCGGCCCGCAGCCGATCGCCGATCTCGCGCAGAGCATGGGGATCGACACGAAGCTCGAAGCCGTGCCCTCGATCGGCCTCGGCGTCAACGGGATCAGCCCGCTCGACCTCGCGAGCGCGTACGCGACCCTCGCCGCGGGCGGAATCGCGCGGACGCCGACGATCCTCGACAAGGTCGCTTTCCCCGACGGACACACGGAGAATGCCGTGCGGCCGAGCGGCCATCGGGTGCTCGACCCGAAGGTCGCGAGCGTCGTGACGCAGATCCTCGAGGCGAATGTCCAGTCGGGTACCGGAACCGCGGCCGCGCTCCCCGGCCGGCCCGTAGCGGGCAAGACCGGGACGACCGACAACTCCACGGACGCGTGGTTCGCCGGCTGGGTGCCGCAACTCGCGACCGTCGTCTGGGTCGGGCAGCCGAAGGGCGAGACGCCGCTCGGCACGGTGCACGGGATCCCCGCGGTGACCGGCGGGTCGTTCCCCGCCATGATCTGGCACACGTACATGTCCATCGCGCTGACCGGCGAGCCGGTCGTGCAGTTCGCCGATCCGGGCGCGCCCCCGTATCACCGCTGGTGTGGCCGCTACCAGTTCGCGCTCACGTGGCGGAACGCGCGCCCCGACAACAATTGCCCGACGAAGCCGGAGACGCACTCGACCTCGACGAAGACCGACCACAAGACGACTACGACCGTCATCACGACGATTACGACCGGCCCCGGGAACGGCAAAGGTCACGGGCACCACGAGACCACGACGACGACCACCACGCTGACCACTACGACCGTGCCGACCACGACTACGAGCGCCACGACGACGACGACCGCGGCGACGACTACGACAGGCGGCTAGCGGCGCTCGTCAGTCAGTTAGTGCGCGATGAGCTGGTACATCTTGAACATCGGCAGGTAGAGCGAGATGACGATGACGCCGACGATCGCGCCGACGAAGATCATCATCGCGGGCTCGATGATCGTCGTGAGCGAGGCGATGGCCGCGTCGACCTCGTCCTCGTAGAAGTCGGCGATCTTGTCGAGCATCTTCTGCAGCTCGCCGGACTCCTCGCCGATCCGCATCATCTGCGCGACCATCGGCGGGAAGACGTCGTTCTCGGCGAGCGGCTGCGAGAGCCCTTCGCCGGCGTGAATGCTTTCGCGGACGTTGACGAGCGCCGACTCGACGACCCAGTTGCCCGCCGCGCTCCCGGTGATCTCGAGCGCCTTGATGATGTCGACGCCGGCCGCGACGAGCGTCGCGAGGGTCCGTGAGAAGCGCGCCATCGTGACCTTCCGCGCCGTCTCGCCGATCCGCATCGGCACGCGCAGCAGGAAGGCATCCCACTTCTTCCGCCCGGCGTCCGTGCCCTTCCACCAGCGGAAGACGAACGGCGCGGCGATGATCAGCGGGAAGATGAGGAACCAGTAGCCGCGGAAGATGTCGGACACCGCGACGACGATCTTGGTCAGGATCGGAAGCTGCCCGTGGAGCTGGGCGAAGATCTTCACGAAGATCGGGATGAGGAAGAGGAGCATCGCCGAGAGGACGAGGACGGCAAAGGTGAAGACGAGGATCGGATAGATCATCGCGCCCTTGACGCGGCGGCGGATCGCCTCCTGCTTCTCGATCTGGACGGCGACGCGGTCGAGGACGATGTCGAGAATTCCGGCCGCCTCACCCGCTTCGACCATCGCGATATAGAGGCGCGAGAAAACCTTCGGGTGCCGCGCCATCGCCTCCGAGAGAATGAGCCCCGCCTCGACGTCGTACCGCAGCTGCGTCACGACCTCGGCGAGCATCACGTCGCTCGTCTGATCCTCGAGCACGACGAGCGCCTGCACGACGCTGAGGCCGGCTTCGATCATCGTGGCGAACTGGCGGGAGAAGATCTGGAGCGACTTCGGCTTCACGCCGCGCCCGAGCGAGATGCGCTTCTCGCCGAGCGACGCGCCGGTGTCGACCTCGGAGATCTTGTCCGCGAGCAGGCCGCGGCGCTGGAGCTGGTCGCGGGCCGAGACGAGGTCGTTGGCGGCGACGACGCCCTCGACCTCGAGGCCGCGGGCATTGATCGCGGTGTAGACGAACGAGGCCATGCGCTAGTGCCTGGCCGTCGTGGTCGTGGTTACCGACTCAACCCGCTCGAGGATGAACGTGAACGACCCTCCGACTCCCGGCGCGGAGAGCGTGAACTTCTGATGCAGGTTGAGCGTGTACTGCATCGACGTGCCGAGGATGCCGATGACCGCCCTCGTCGCAGAGACCCTGACGAGCCGGAACAGCGAATCGCTCGAGCCGGCGGCGTGGCCGAACTTCGCTCCGAGCTTGACGGAGACGGGCTTCCCGTTGATCGAGATGACGGCGCCCTTCAGCGCGCTCGTGGGCGTCGGCGTCGGACTGTTGTCCTTGATCGTCGGGCTTTGCGTCGGCGTCGAGGTGGGAGTGCTCTGGGGCGCGGTCGGGTTGGAGGCGTTCTTGCTGTCGTCCGGGCCGCGGTCGTAGAACGGATCCCTGCGGCCGAGCCCGCTGAACGCCTGCAACGCGCCGGACGGCTCCTCGGCGACGCCGGGCGTGATAGTCGCCGCGATCGGCGTGCCCGTCGCCGTGGCCCCGGGCGTTGCCCCGGCCGGCGTGGTGGAGGCGGCCGGCGAGCTGCCGAGGCTCATCAGCGTCGTGACGGCGAACACCACGGCGCCCACGAGCGCGAGCCCGAGCAGGACGAGGAGCTTCTTCTGCTTCGCAGCCTTCTTCTTTGCTGCGTCGTTTGCGGCTTTAGGCGCCATATCGCTCCTAGCCTCCCGAGGTGGTCGTGTCGGTGGTCGTTGTGTCGGTCGCGACGGACGGCGCCAGTGCGCCCTCGACGTAGCCGTAATAGAAGGCCGCGAGCGTGACGGTCGCGTTGACCCCGTGGTCGGTGCTCTCTGCCAGTGGCACGAGAGACGGGGAGTCCGAGGTAGGTAGCTGGACGCTCAAGTTCGACGCTCCCGGAGTCGCCGGCGTGAACGCCAGCCCGGTGACGGCGAAGAGCGGGCCGTTGGCTACGAGCTGTCCGTTGTGCTTGCCGACGAGCTGGCGAAGCGTCCGCAGGAACTGGGTGAGATGGGCGTACTTGCCGTTCAGCTGAAGGTTCAGCGGCAGGATCGTGTAGTTGGCCGGGGCCGCCTGCGCCGGCTGCGGCGTGATGCCGAGGATCTGCACCCCGGACGCCGCGGCCATGCGGTCGAGCTCGAAGAGCAGGTCGGGCTCGTCCAGCTGCGCGGGAAGTGCCGTGTCGAGCCCGTAGAGCCCGGACGTGTGGACCGCAGGCGGCCTGCTCGGACTCTTCGCGCTGATCTCGAGCGCAGTGAGCTTGGTCTGCATCTGCTCCGCCTGGGCCGATGCCGCTGCCGCGTCGTGCCGCTGCGGGGAGACGAGCATCATCCAGCCGCCGACGATCAGCAGGAGGTTGAAGGCGGCGAAGGCCGCGAGACGACGTTGGCGCATGGTCATGCCGGGCCTCCGGAATCGGTCGTCGTGTCCGTGGTGGCTACCGGCGGAGCCGGAGCCGTGGGCAGAATCACCTGGGCCTTGAGCTGGAAGGTCCCCCAGTCCGAACCCTTGGTCCTCGTCGAGGTGACGAGCCTGACCTGCGAGAGCTTCGGGACGCGGCTCAGCGTCGAGAGGTAGACCGCGATGTCCTGGAGCGTGTAGGCGTTCCCGGAGATCTGCACCGTCGCGACCGTCTGGCCGACCAAGCTCGACGTCACCGACGAGCCCGGCGCCGACGTGGCTGCGGGCGGCGAGCCGAACGTGACGTTCGTGAGGCGAATCCGGTCAGGCGTCACGTACTCGAGCTGCGCGAGCAGGACGTCCCACCGCATCCGAGTCGAGAGCGCCGAGTCGAGCGCGACATGCCACAGCTGCTCCTGCGAGAGGACATCCGGGTTCTGCAGCTGCGTGTGCTTGGCGTTCGCCTCGGCGGTCTCCTTGTCGAACGTGGCCTGGATCGACGCGAGCCGCTGCTTTTCCGCGGTGACGTGCGACCGCTCGAGGAAGAACCCGCCGAGGACGGCCACGAGGATGACTGCGGTGAACGCGATAGCCGCGGAGAGCTCCGAGTTGACGTCGAGCGTGCGGGTGCTCGTCTCGCGGGGGAGAAGGTTTACGGCACGCATCGCTTAGTCCTCGATCCCGAGTCCGACAGCGATTGCGAGCGAGCCGATGTCGGTGTGGTCCACCGAGTCACCGACGTCGAGCCGGCCGAACGGATCACCGACGCGAACCGGAACGCCGAGCTGACGCGAGAGCTCCTGCGGCAGGCCGGCAAGTTCGGAGCCGCCGCCGGTGAGGACGATCTCGCCGATGGCGTGACTGCCCGGCTGCGACTGGTAGTACGTCAGCGAAGAGACGAGCTCGCGAACGAGCGAATCGACGCCGCGATGCAGCACCTCGACCGCGGCAGCGCACTGCTCGGAGGTGAAGCCGTCCGGAGTGGCGGTGCCGTCGAGCGAGAGGCTGTGCTTGAGCGGCTCGACCTCGGACTCCTCCATCTCGAGTGCGCGGGAGAGACCGGCATTGAGCTCCGATCCTCCCCATGCGAGGACGCGCGAGAACTCGCAGGCGCGGCCATCGGAGACGGCGAGAGTCGTGCGCTCGTGCCCGATCGAGACGGCTACGAGCGCCGACTGGTCGCGATCGGAAGGCGGAGCGATGGCACGGAGCAGCGCGAATGCCTCGAGATCGATCCCGGACAGCGTCAGTCCGGCGAGACGGCAAGCCTCGAGGTAGCGCTCGACGAGGTCGCGATGCGCGACGACGAGCAGGACGCGCCGCAGGCGATGGCCGCCCTCCTCTTCCCTCTCACCGAGCACGCGGTAGTCGAGCACCGCCTCGTCGAGCGGGATCGGGAGCGCTTCCTGGGCGCGGAAACGGACGGCGTTGAGGAACTGGTCCTCGTCGTCGATCGCCGGGAGCTCGATGCACCGGACGCCGATGCGGCTGCTCGCGACGCCGAGCCGCACGCCCTTGCGCGGCAGGTCGTTGGTCTCGAAGAACGTCCGCAGTGCGTCCGCGAGAGCCTCCGTGTCACGAAGCTCGCCGCCAATGACGATGCCCTTGGCGAGCGGCATGCGTGCGATCTGCTCGAGCTTTGCACTGCCGTTGTTGGCGATGCACGCGGCGGCGATCTGCGAGCCGCCGATCTTCAGGCCGACGACGCGGTCGACCTTCCCATGCTTGTGCGACGCCTTCGGTGCGACCGGACGCGAGAGCTTCAGCGTGGAGAGGCTCGAGAACGACGGCATCTTCGGGCCCGTGCGCTCGGCCTTCGGCTCGCCCTCGGCGCGCTCCGCCTTCGGCTTGCGGCGGAAGCTGAGGTCCTTCTTCATGAGCGACTTGGCGTTCATGAAGACGCCACCCGCAGCGCGGTGCTGCCGTTGGGAGTGGCATTGCTGAGGGCCGGAGCTGAGATCGGGAGACCGCCGGCACCGACGACGACGCCGGCGCGCTCGAGGATCCCGATGAGCTGTTCAACGCGTGTCGTCCGCGCAAGCGCCTCTTCGTACGAGACCACCTGGCGGAGCACGAGGTCGGCGAGAGCCTGCTCCATCGTCTGCATTCCGCGCGACGAGCTCGTCTGCATGACGGTGTAGAGCTGCTCGACCTTCGCCTGGCGGACGAGGTTACGAACAGCGTCGTCCGGCAGGAGGATCTCGAGCGCCGCGACGCGGCCGGAACCGTCGGCCGTCGGGAGGAGCGTCTGCGTGACGACTCCCTGCAGCGAGTTCGCGATCATGATCCGCACCTGCTGCTGCTGCGACGGCGGGAAGACGTCGATGACGCGGTCGATCGTCGACGACGCCGTCTGCGTGTGCAGCGTGCCGAAGACGAGGTGGCCGGTCTCGGCCGCGGTGAGCGCCGTCGAGATCGTCTCGAGGTCGCGCATCTCGCCCACGAGCAGGACGTCGGGGTCCTGGCGGAGCGCTGCGCGGAGTCCCTCGGCGAACGACCGTGCGTCGGTGCCGATCTCGCGCTGGTTGACGATGCACTGCTGGTGGCGGTGGAGGAACTCGATCGGATCCTCGATCGTCATGATGTGGTCGTGGCGCGTCCGGTTGATCTCGTCGACGATCGCGGCGAGCGTCGTCGACTTACCGGAGCCGGTCGGCCCGGTCACGAGGACGAGGCCGCGCGGCCGCTCCGCCAAGGTGTGGAGCACCGCGGGGAGGCCGAGGTCGTCGAGTGAGCGGATCTTGCCCGGGACGAGACGGAACGCCGCCCCGACCGAGCCGCGCTGGAAGAAGGCGTTGACGCGGAAGCGCGCGACGCCCGGCAGCGAGTAGGCAAAGTCGATCTGGCGGTCGAGCTCGAGCTGCTTCTGCTGCTCGGACGTGAGAATCGAGTAGATCGCCTGCCGCGTGGCCTCCGAGTCAAGCAGCTGGGTGTCGTCCGCAGGCGTGAGCCGGCCGCGTATACGGAAGGCGGGCTGCGTCCCGACGGTGAGGTGAAGGTCGGAGGCGTCGAGCTCGAGCATCTTCTCGAGCAGGACATCAATGAACGATGCAGTTGTCATCGAGAGGGGTATCGGCAGCCGCGGGGCAGTCCTTGAGGGTTATTGCCGTCGACTTCTCGACGGCCTGCCGGGCACGCTTCCGCGGGCGACTAGCCGGACCAGCCGGACGGCGCAACGCCGGTGTTCGTCACCGTCGTCGTGTTCATCGGCGTGCCCGGCGGGAAGTCGATGAATGGCTTGTTCAGGAGCGTGCCGCCCGTGATCTGGAACGTGTCGCAGAGGACCGGTCCCATGTTGATCGA
>JAWVDC010000048.1:0-17342 GCA_033857715.1 Gaiellaceae bacterium
TCGTGCGAGCCGATTACGGGCCGTCGCGAGCGATCTTGGACAGCGCGTCGAGCGCCAAGGCCGTGTCGGGCACGGGCAAGTCCTCGAGGTAGCCGTCGCGCCCTTCGTACGACTGCCGCACGTCCTCGATGCCCGCAGCAGCGGCCTGGCTGTCACCGGCTGCGAGCGCGCGTAGAGCAGCGGCGACGTCTGCGGGGAACGGCTCGTCGAGCGTCGCGGCGAGCTCGCCTGCCTCCTCGTTCCGCCCAAGCACAAGCAGCGCAATCGTCCCCGCGTAGCGCCCGATCGGCGACTCCGCGTCCGCCGAACCGATCTCGAGCGCCCACCGAGCCGCTGCGCTCGCGTCCTCGCCGGCGATGAGGCGCGCCTTCATCACCGCGATCGGCCGTCCCCACGCGACCGTCGCGTCGCCGGCGTCCCAGCTCTCCCGGTAGCGCTCCGCCGCGCGCACGAGCCACTCCCGCGAGCCTGCCTCGTCGCCGTCCATAAGGAGGCACAACCCCGCCGCCCACGCCGCGTTACCGAGCTGCACGAGCTGCCGTTCGTCCAGATCGCGCCCCTCCCCCGCCGCGTACCGCCCGGCAGCCTGCTCGTATCGTTCGCGCCAGTCCATCCCCGGGAGACTAGGCTCGAACAGACATGGCAAGCGACGACTGGCGCATCACGATCGAGGTGGAGGAGTCCGAGGCCGGCGGCCTGCTCGACCGCCTCGCGGGCGACCTCGGCGCCGAAGCCCGCGAGCTCGCCACGGACCTGAAGCAGCGCCGCCTCTCGGTCTCCCGCGACGGCGAGACGATCTTCGTCTACGCCGGCTCCCAGGCAGACGCCGAGAAGGCGCGCGCCGTCGTCGAGTCCGAGCTCCGCGCGAACGACATCGAGGCGAAGACGAGCAAGATCGAGCACTGGCTCGACACCGAGGAGCGCTGGGACGACGAGCCGGCGGGTGAGACGTGGGAGGAAGAGACGCTCGACGAAGGCTTTGCGCCGTGGGAGGTGCGCGTCGAATGCGGCTCTCGGCAGCAAGCTCGCGATCTCGCAGAGCGACTCGAAGCGGAGGGCTACAAGCCGCTTCGCCATTTCACGTACCTCATCGTCGGCACCGCGAGCCATGAGGACGCGGAGGTGCTCGCAAAACGGCTCCACGGAGAAGTCGAGGTGGGCGGCGAGGTCGTCCTCGAGGCGATGCCGCAGACACCGTCTCCGTTCGCGCTCTTCGGCGGCCTCGCGCTTTAGGTGCGGTTTTCCGAATCGCGGGGTATTCTTCGATCGACGCCGCTCGTGAAGTAGACCGAGCGCGTACCTCTTGAAAGACCTGCAGCACCGAGGCGTGCTGCGCATATGCAAGAAGCGATTCCGGAGCCGACCCACTACCCGTCGGCGGACGACCCCCTAGTCGCCGCCGCTGCCCGCGCAGAAGCCTGGGCGGGCGAGCCGTTCCTTCGTAACGGTGAGGATCCCGCGCGCGTTCTCGCGGAAGGCACAGCGCGCCGACGCGCCCTCGACGACGCCATCGCGGAGATGGACGGCGGCGCGAAGGCTCCGTCCTCGAAGTGGAAGGTGCGCTATGGGCTGATGCTCGGCCTCGAGCGGATCCTCGCCGAGCCGGAGCCGCGCACCGCCGGGGGCACCGCGCTCCGCAAGCACCAGATCGACGCGCTCGCCGGGATGCTCACCGAGCTCATCGCCGTCAGCCAGCGCTACGACGAGCCGGCCGCGAACGGGAACGGCCACGCGGAGGAGACTGCGGAAGAAGAGGACGAAGAGGACGACGCGACTCTTGATGCGGACGCCGACGCCGACGAGGACGCAGAGCCGGACGAGCCGCAGCCGAAGGACGATCCCGGCGCATCGAGGCGCTATCGCTTCCGGCACCCGACGGCGTCGGGCAAGACGATCGCCGCCGCCGGCTTCGTCGAGGCGGCCCGCACGCTCGGCGTGTTGATCCTCACCCACCGCCGCCTGCTCGTCTCCCAGTTCACGGGAGACCTCACGACCGAGGGCTACGCCGACCGTTTCACCGAGGTGATCCTGAAGGGCGGGAAGCGCCCGAAGAACGCGCCGCTCACGATCCAGACGTACGCATGGTTCGCGCGCCACGTCGACGACATCGACCGCGACGCGTACCAGCTCGTCATCTGCGACGAGGCGCACACGGCGCTCGGGGAGAAGACCTCCGCCGCGATCCGCTCCTTCCCGGAGCCCATCTACATCGGGATGACCGCGACGGAGCAGCTGATCGCGAAGCAGGTCTCCGACGTCTTCCCCGCCTCCGTCGACGACCTGCCGCTGCAGGACGCCGCGCGCCGCGGCCTCATCGCGCCGCTTCGTGACCTCCGCGTTCCTCCCGTCGCCGCGGTCAACTCGGTGCCGATCGTCGGCGGCGATTTCGACCAGGAGATCCTCGCGAAGACGCTCGACCACCAGGCGCTGAACATGGCCGCCGCGAGCCTCTACCGCGACCGCTTCGACAACACACCGGGCATCGTCTACGCCGCCGGAGTCGACCACGCGTACAACCTCGCGACGGAGTTCCGCGCCGCCGGCCTGAAGGCGGAGGCGGTGTCCGGAAGGACGCCGCCGGTGCGCCTCGCCGAGACGCTCGCGGCGTACGAGCGCGGCGAGATCAACGTGTTGATCAACGCGCAGCTGCTCGCCGAAGGCTGGAACTCGCCGCGCGCAACGGTGTGCATGCACCTCGCGCCGACCGCGTCGAAGCGCGTGTACCAGCAGCGGATCGGGCGCGTGATGCGCATGCACCCGCGCAAAGAGGCGGGCATCATCGTGGACTTCGTCCCGAAGGGCGCGACGCACAACGAGCGTGTCGTCTCGCTCCACTCGCTCCTCGACGCCGACTTCTACCGCGAGGGCGCGCGTGTCACGCCGGCTCCGCGCCGCCGCTCACAGCGCCGCGCGCGCCGCCGCCTCACGCCGGCAACGTGGCTCGTCCCGGTCACACCCGACGTCCGCCGGCGCATCGCCGTCATCCAGCGAGAGTGGCAGCGCGTCGACCCGAAGTTCCTCGACGAGGACGAGCAGCGCTACTGGGCGACGATCGCCGGCCGGCAGATCCGTTTTGACGAGCGCGCGAACTTCGTCCAGAAGCTCACCGATCGCAACGCCAGCAAGACGGCGCTCGAGCAGTTCCTCACGACGGCCGCCGCCGAGAACCCCAACCGGCGGCTGCGGATGATGGCGCTGCAAGACCGCGTGTCGATGCGGGTCGAACGCGCCGACTTCGACGATCTCGTCACGCTCGTGACGCAGGCGCCGACGTGGGAGAAGGAGCGCCTCGCCGGGATCCGCGCGCTTCTGCGTGCGATCGCCGAGGAGAAGCCCGACGCGCCGGAGCAGATCCTCGCGCGCTGGACGTGGAAGCTCGCCCGCGCGACGCGCAAGGTGCAAGACCGCCGCGCGTCGTCGGAGTACCCGGAGGCCAAGCGGCTCCTCGGCGCGCTCGCGAACTCGCGCGGCCACCGCCACGAGGAGAACGCCGCGAAGCTCGTCAAGGCCGCGCTCGAGCTGCCGCTGCAGGTCGGCGCCGCGCTGCTCGCCTCCGCGGAGGGCTACACGCCGCGCGCAACAAAGCTCATCGACGACGCACGCGAGAAGCTCGGCACGATCCAAGAAGTCGCACTCGGGCTGTCCGAGAACCTCCCCGCGCCGAAGCAGAGCTCGAACCGAAACAGACGCCGGCGGCGGCGCAACAAGAAGTCCGGAGCCGCGAAGGTCGAGGCGCAGCAGCAGACGAACGAGAACGAAACGGGCGAGCCGAAGCCCGAGCCCGAGCCCGAGCCCGAGCCCGAGAGCGCTTGAGCGGAGCTACTCGACGAGGGTGACGGGGCCTCCCCCGCTACCCGGAAAGTCGAGTGGGAGATCTCTGATCGTCGGGCTTGGGGAGATCGCCGTCCCGTTCACTGTGACCACTGCGCCGTCCAAGATGCCTTGGAACGTGCCCGTGCCGGTCAGATCGATGGCACCGTCGCTGTACATGGCACCCTGAAATGACGCGCCGCCACTGAACTTGATGTCGTTGTTTGAGGCGTTGTTGACCTTGTGAGCGACGATTCCGAGCAGACCCCTCGTTGGATCCCAGTTATTGACGCCGCACGCGACCGGCGCGAGGGCCGTCCCGCAGTTGGCGAGCAGCGTGTTGGTCAGGTTTAGGCCACCCGTAGTCCAGATGGAGGCTCCGGCGGAGCTCACCTGGTAGACCGCGTTGTTTGCAACCGTGAGATCGGCATTGAGGAAGACGGTGCCGATCACTTTCAACTCTTTCGCCGGCACGGTCTCGGCGCCGAGCGTGGTACCGGCCGATCCGCCCCACGCGATCTCGCCGATGACGTTGCCGGCGCCGTCAAGCGCTTTGCAGATGTAGCCGGTGGCGCCATTCGGGGTGAGGCCCGTCGTCGTGTTCCCCGGATTTTGCGGATTGCTGCCGGCACCGAAGAAACCGGCGGGCACCGATCCGACATCACAGGGTTTACCCGGCCCGAGCGCGGCGTCGGCGAACGCGGTGTACAGGTCGAAAGTGGGAGGCGTGAACGCGTACACGCCCGTGTGCCGGGTATTGGCGAAGAACCACCCCGCGTTACAAAACGCGCCGCAGCCAAGGGGTGCCCAGAACTCGGCGACGCGCGGGTCGACGGAGTCGGGCGGTGGGCCCTTGGAGTGTGCCGTGTCAGGCAACGCGTTGAAGCCTCCATAACCGCGCGTGAGATTCTGCAGTGTTGCGTTGTTGTTTTGAGGTTTGCCGTACCGGATCCACTCGCAAGGCGGCGCCGGCTGAGTAACAGTGCAACTCGCGGACGGAGGAGCGACGAAGACGGTCCCGGGCGTCTGGAAGCCCAACGTGCTCCCTACGGACATCGAGTTGGTCCACCCGAGGGGCAAGTCCGCTGCCAGGCTCGTTAACGGACCATCGCCGAGCGTTCCACCCCCGGTACGCGTAACCGTGCCCGTCCCACTGAGGCCGACCGCGACGAGTCGGGCGATCGAGTCGACGCTCGCCGTTCCCTGGATGGCCAAGTTCCTCTGGGCGATAACCGGTTCCTGCACGGGCGGGCCGCCCTTGAGAATCACGTCCCCGGACGAATAGATGTAGATGCCCGGGCCATTGCTCGGGCCGCTCGGGGTCGCGAGAGCTACCGCGCGCGCTGACTCGGTGGAGGTTCCGATGCCGAGCAAGTCCCCGAAGAAGTTCGACGTCTTGCGAGTAAGCCAGACCTCGACCCTTCTCGGATCCCCGTTGTACGGATAGACGTAGCAACCCGGGACGGCGGTCGGTGGATTCGTGGGGCTGAACGTGCCGGTGCACGCGGGGAGGGAGGCGGCCGTCTGCGTCGTGACGTCGCCGTTGGGGCCGCTGATCCCGTTGTACCCGGCGTACATTCCGGCGTACGTCCCGCACGCGCCGCAGGTACCACCGGAGGAGATACCCATCGCGGCGGCGAGAGCGGCGGCGTCGGCGGCGTTTTGCACCGATTGCTTGTTCTGGAACAGGTTCCCGCCGTCGATGACGATTCCGGTCATCATCAGCATGGCAACCAGCCCGGCGGCGAACATCGGAAGGACCTGGCCTTCCTCGCGGCCGAGTCCCAGCCGGGATATCAGTTTCCGCACGTCTCTCCTTGCCCTCGCAGCGCGGTCGTTCGTCAAATGCTAAATCAATAATCGGCGCGTGGGCGATTTCCAGGAGAAAATCGTGCGCTAGGACGCGGGGCCCCCGGCGCTCTCGCCGCTGCCGTCCTCGCCGTTTTGCTCGCGCTCGCGGAGAAAACGGGTCAACTCGGCCGCGAGCGTGTCCCCCGACGGCAGGTCGTCCTCCTCCACCTCCATCATGTCGACGCGCCGCTCGAGCTCCTCGACGTACGCCGACGTCTCGGCGTCGGAGGAGACCGCCTCGGTCACCTGCTGGCTGTACTCCTCGGTGGCCTCCTCGAGCTCCTCGAGGTCGATGTCGACGCCGAGGATCTCGCCGAAGCGGCGGCAGAGCGCGAGCGCTGCGCGCGGGCTCGGCGCGAGCGACACGTAGTGCGGCACCGCGGCCCAGAGGCAAACGGCCGGGATCCCGTCCTGGCGGAAGCCGTCGAGGAGAACGCCGACGATGCCCGTCGGCCCCTCGTACCGGGACGGCTCGATGCCCATCTCCTCGACGAGCGCAGGGTCGCTCGCGGCCGCGCTCACCGGCGCCGGGCGCGTGTGCGGGACGTCTGCGAGCAGGGAGCCGAAGGTCGCGACAAGCTCGATCCCGAGGTCCTCCGCGAGCTCGACGATGAGGCTTGTGTACGTCTTCCAGCGGAGGTTCGGCTCGACGCCGAGCAGGATCACAACGTCACGGTCGAGGCCGGGAATCGGTGCATGAAGGAACGAGTTCGACGGCCAGTCGAGCTTCCGCGTGAGGCCGTCCTCGAGGGAGACCTGCGGACGAACCTGCTGGAAATCGTAGAAATCCTCCGGCTCGATCGTCGCGAACTCCTCGGCGCCCCACTGCTGCGCGAGATAAGCCGCGGCGAGCGACGCGCCCTGGCCGCCGTCGTTCCAGCCACGGAAGCCCGCGAGGAGAACAGGGCGCCGCAGGCTCGGCCGCGAGGAGACGATCAGCTCCGACATCCGGCGGAGTCTAGTTGGCGACCCGCGCGGCGACCGGCCGCCAGAGCCGCGCGGCCAAGCCGACCGTGACCGCGAACAGCGCCGCGGCAAGCGTCACGTGAACGGCGACCAGGCCCCACGGCACCGTCCCGTATGTCCGGTACTGGACCTCGCCCATTGCCATCTGGGCGATGAGAACGGCGAGGACCAAGAGGCAGCCGCGAACGAGCCACGGGTAGCGCTCGCGCCGCTGCCACGCCCACGCGGCGAGCGCGAGGAAGAGGACGCCGAAGACGGCCACCGCGCGAACGTGCCAGTACACCGCCGAGTGGAAGTCCCACAGGCGGTGCACCACGGTCTTGCCCGAGCTGCCGGGGAACCTCCCCGCCGCGGTCGAGAACGTCCCCGAGACGACGAGCACCGTCACGGCTGCGAGCAGCGCAGCTCCGCCCGAGCGCGCGAGGGGCGGCAACGGCGCGTCGCCGCCCTCGACTGCCCGGTCGGCCTCGAGGAGCGTGAGCACTCCCAAAGCGAGCGCCGCGAGCGCGAGCAAGAGGTGGGAGATGACGAGATACGGATTGAGGTCGTAGTGGACGGTGAGCGCTCCGAGCGGCCCCTGTCCGAGCGTCGCGACGAACGCGCCCGAGGCGAGCAGCTTCGCGCGCCGGCCGAGAGCCTTCGTCCGCCACGCGGTCACGGCCAGCATGAGCACGACGAGCACCGTCAGTCCCGAGGCGCCGCGGTTGAAGAACTCGATGTCCGCGTGGTAGTCGCGCGCCCCGTACGCCTTGACGCACGAGGAGAGGTCGACGGTCACCGCCGGGCAGCCGAGACCGGAGCCCGTCAGGCGCACCGTCGCGCCGCTCGCGACGATCAGGACGAGCGTCCCGACCGCGACGCGCGCCACTCGCCGGAACGTCACCGGGCTAAACGACAGCGACACCGTTGCCCTCCTCCACCGAGCCGATGCGCGCGAGGAAGAGGTCGCGGCGGCGGAACTCCGCCTCGAGCGAGAGCGCCTTGTCCGCCGGAAGCGTGACGAGCAGACCGCCGGCGGTTTGCGCGTCGTAACCGAGCGCGAGCAGCTCCTCCCCCACGCCGTCCGCGTCGACCGGGGCGAACTCGCGGTTGCGAGGGTCGCCGCCGGTGCGCGTGCCCGCGCGAGCGGCGTCGAGGGCTCCCGCCAGCGCGGGGAACGCCTCAGCGTCGAGGACGAGACGCACGCCGCTTCGCTCGGCGGTTTCGTGCGCGTGACCGAAAAGCCCGAAGCCCGTAACGTCCGTCACCGCGTTCGGCGCGAAGCCGCGAAGCGCGTCGGCGGCGGCCGCGTTGAGCGTCGTCATCCAGCGCGCTGCCTCAGTCGTGTCCTGTTTGCTCGCGAGGACCAAGCCGGTGCCGAGCGGCTTCGTGAGGAAGACGGCGTCGCCGGGCCGGGCGCCGCTCTTGAGCCACACGCCGTCGGGATGGACGGTGCCGACGACGGCAAGGCCGTACTTCGGCTCGACGTCGCGAATCGTGTGACCGCCGGCGAGAATCGCGCCGGCGGCGCGCACCAGCTCGTCGGCGCCCGCGAAGACTGCTGCGACGACCTCCGTCTCGAGCTCCTCCGGGAACGCGGCGATCGAGAGCGCGAGCAGCGGCACACCGCCCATCGCGAAGACGTCGTTGAGCGCGTTTGTCGCCGCAATGCACCCGAACAGCGCGGGGTCGTCGACGAGAGGCGGGAAGAAGTCGAGCGTGAACACGAGCGCGCGGTCGTCGTCGAGGCGGTAGACGGCCGCGTCGTCAGCGGGGTCGAGGCCGACGAGCAAGTCCTCCGTCCCGGCGGGAAGGAAGCCCTTGAGCAGCTCCTCGAGGCGCGACGCGGAGTACTTCTCCGCGCAGCCGCAACTCGCCGAGAGGCTCGCCAGGCTGCTCATCGGACTGGGCGTCGCCACGCCGTTTACTGTAGGCCTCGGAATGGCGGAGCGGGCGGCACTGGTCACGGGAGGCTCGTCGGGCATCGGGCTCGCGATCGCGCGGCTCCTGCGCGACGAGGGATATGAGCTGACGCTCGTGTCGCGAACGAAGGAGAAGATCGAGGCCGCGGCGGACGAGCTCGGGGCGCTCGCGATCGCCGCGAACGTCGCCGATCCCGACGACTGCGCGCGCGCCGTCTCCGAGCATCAGGCGCGCTTCGGCCGCCTCGACGTCCTCGTCAACTCGGCCGGAGTCGGGATCGGCGGGCTGGTGGAGGATCTCGACCTGAAGAAGCTCGACCTGCAGCTCGACATCAACCTCCGCGGCCTCTTCCTCGTCACCCAGGCTGCGATCCCGCTGCTGCGCGAGACACGCGGGTGGATCGTCAACCTCGCTTCGATCGCCGGGACGCTCCCTACGCCGGGCCTCGCGACCTACGGCGCGACGAAAGCTGCGGTGATCGCCCTGACGCGCTCCCTCAACGCGGAGCTCGACGCGGCCGGCGTGCGAGCGATCGCCATCTGCCCCGGCTTCGTGGACACGCCGATGGCGCAGTGGTCAGGTCTGAAGCAGGACGAGATGATCCGTCCCGAGGACTGCGCCGAGGTCGTCCGCATGTGCCTGCGGCTGAGCCCCGCAGCTCGCGTTCCGCAGGTCGTGATCGAGCGGATGGGCTCTACCGGCGGCGACGTTCCCTAACCCGTGGGTTAGAAGCCGCCCCCGTCGTTCATGCCCGATGGATCGAAGAGCGTAGCGGCGAGCAAGACGTACGCCCCGAACGCCGCAATGAGTAGAACCGAGTAAAACCGAAGCTTCGTCATTGCACCTCCCCTCATATACCTAGAAACGGACGTCCTGTAACGCCTCAGCTGCAGTGCGATACAGGTCCGCAGCCGCCTTGTGATTGCCGCGCCGGGCGGCGAGATCTCCGCGAGCGACCCATGCTGCGGCCTTGTGACTGGCGGAGCCGAGATCCGTGAAGCTCATCTCGGCGTCGGCGAACGCCGCCTCCGCCTCGTCGAGTCTGCCCTGCTCCAGCAATGCCCGCCCGAGCACAAGTTGCGCGTTCCCCACTTCGTCGACGTAGTCGACGCGTCCGTCAAGGAAGCGGAGAGCGTGCCGGGCGTGCTCTTCGGCCTGCACCGCGTCGCCGGTACGAAGATGAACCTGTGCGAGCGATGAGACTGCTTGCCCCGCATCGGCGTCGCGTCCCGTCTCCAGCGCGATCGCGAACGCTTCCTTGAGCAGGCTGATCGCATCTTCGGTTCTGCCGAGGAGGAAGTTGAGGCCGCCGAGGTTGTTCGTGAGCTCACCGACGTGGACGCGGTCCGCAAGCTGCGAGTACGCGGCTCTTGCCCGCTCGGCGTAGGTCCGCGCGATCACCCAGTGGCCCTGACGGTCTGCGACGAGCGAGGCCTGGAAATACGCGACGCCGATCGTGCGGAGGTCGTCCACTCCCTGCGCGAGCTCGAGCGCGCGCTCGACGTCGTCGCGGGCGGCCTCGTAATCGCGCTGGCGGCGCCAGCAGCGGGAGCGCCAGGAGAAGATGTCGGCCTTCAGCGTGTCGCACGGGAGCCCCGAGCGCTCGGCCAGCGCGAGCGCCTCATCGAAGAGGGCGATCGCGGACTGGGTGCTGTTCAGCTGATAGCGGCAGCCTCCGAGCCGGAGCAGCACGTCTGCTCGCTCGACGTCCGAGAAGGACCCGGACTCGGTGAGCGCCCGCGCCTCGGTGAGGAGCTCGAGCGCCGCGCGATGGTCGCTGAGGCGCATCTTCGCGAGCGCGCTTCCGACGAGCGCGCGAACCTGGAGCTCGGCACTGCCGGTCGCGCGCGCCGCGGGAACGAGCAACTCGAACGCGCTCGCCGCTTCGGCGTCTTCGCCCGCCTCGTACAGCGCCTCGGCCCGCGCAAGCCCGCCTTCGAGCCGGCCGCGCTGGTCGGCCGCGACACCGCTCGCGAGGAACCCTGCGTCGACTCCGAGCCGGGCCGCGAGCCATTCGATCGTCTCGCGCGTCGGCCGCGTCTTGCCGCGCTCGATCTGCGAGACGTATTCCTTCGAGAAGCGGTCGCCCGCGAGGTCGCTCTGCGTGAGCCCGGCCGCGGAGCGCAGCTGCCGCAGCCGCTCGCCGAGGCGGGGGGCCTCGGTCGGCGCTTGACGGGTTCTCTGCGTCTGCTTCGCTTTCATCCTCCCCGTAGTCAAGCGCATACTTCATCGAAGCGCAAGATGTCCCCACAGGACACGAACGTTTTCCCCATGTCTATGGGGAAAACTAGTGAACTGAGTGCGATGTAAATCACTTGACCGATTTACTTGACGAGGCGGGCTCGGTCGCTTATAGTGGGGCCACCTTGCAAGCCGGCGCCGGACGCCAGGCGAAGGTTCGCAGGGGGCGCACCAGGAATTCCGGCACTGACGGGGGACGGGGACGCCGCAGACCCGCCTTTCGAATCCGCCGGAATACGGCGCGCCTCACTAAAAGGCCCCGGAGCCGCAGCCGGGGCCTTTCTTTTTCTCTTGCTCCCCCTCGACCGCTTCGCTCGGGGCAGGCCTCGCTTCGCTTGCGTGCCCTGTCGCTGTGCTTTCCTCTCGGGGTCGGTGCCGCGCCCGCCATGTCGGCGGCACGGTTAGACCGTTACGCGCGGAGCCAGGAGAGGCGCGCGGTCCGGATCGCCTGGAGCTCTTCGTCGTCGAGCAGCCCGACGCGGCGGCCCACCATCCCGAGGATCCCGCCGGCGAGCATGATCCACGCCTCGGCGTCGGCATCGCGCTCGGCGACGATCGTGCCCTCCGCCTGGCCGTTGCGGATGAGCCCCGCGACGAAGTCGTGCACCTCCCGCATGTGGCGACGGAGATGCTTCCGGAGCTCCGGATCCTCCGACGCCTCGCTCAGGGCCTGCACCCACAGCTCGGCGAGCTGGAGCTTCGCGGAGCGGACGGAGTGCTGGCCCTTGCCGATGGCCTCGACCGCGGCGCAGGCGTCGGCGCTGTCGGCGATCGTCTGCTCCCACCCTGCCCGAGCCTTCTCCCACACGTACTCGAGCGCAGCGAGATAGAGCTCGCGTTTCGACGCGAAGTGGCGGTAGATGATCGGCTCGGAGATCCCGGCCGCGCGCGCGATCTCGGCGGTCGTCGTGCCGCGGTAGCTGCCTTCGACGAAGACGCGCGCCGCGGTCTCGAGGAGATGCGCACGACGGCCCGCTGCCGCCATGCGCGGTGCCGGAGTGGTCGCGCTCACGCGACCGCCTCGGCGACGTGCGTCCGCTCGACCTGTGGTCGCGTCCGCACGAGGACGACCGCGACGATCGCGGCGCCGAAGCTGATCGCGGCGCTGACGGCGAGAGCGGCATGAAGGCCGTTGACGTAGTCCTGCGCCGCGCCGACCGTCTCCGGCTTGTGGTGGAGGTACGACGCGAGAATCGCACCCATCACCGCGATCCCGAGCGAGCCGCCGACCTGGCGGAAGCTGTTGAGGACGCCGGAGCCGACGCCGGCCTTGTCGACCGGCACCGCACCCATCGCGGCGGACGTCATCGGCGACATCGTCATCGCCATCCCGAACCCGCCGAGGATCATCGCGGGCAGGAGCGTCCAGAAGTTCGAATGGAGCCCGGCCCGCTGGTAGAAGAGCAGAGAGACTCCGAGCAGCGTCATTCCGCCGCCCATGAGCCAGCGCGAGCCGATCCGGTCGGAGAACCGGCCCGCGACCGGGGCGATGAGGATGATCAGGACCGTCATCGGCAGGAAGATGAGGCCGGCCTGCGTCGGCGAGTACCCGAGGATGTTCTGGACGTAGAGTGACACGAAGAAGAAGACGCCGAACATCGCGAGCGAGACGAGCATGGCCACGAGATTCGCGCCGGCGAACGCTCCGATCCGGAACAGCGAGAGATCGAGCATCGGCAATCGCTGCCGGCTCTCGAGCACGATGAGCGCGACGAGGAGCACGACCGCGGCGGTGAACAGGCTGAGGATCTCGGCCGACGCCCAGCCGTGCGAGTTCCCCTCGATCAGCGCGTAGCTGAGCGTGAAGAGGAAGCCGGCCGACGTAAGGAGCCCCGGGAGGTCGATGCTCTGCTCGCGCGACGTGTCCCGCGACTCCCGGATGACGAGCTGTGAGACGACGATTCCGATCACGCCGATGGGGACGTTGATGAAGAAGATCCAGTTCCAGTTGATGTGCTGGGTGATGACACCGCCGACGAGCGGTCCGATCGCGAGGGCGAGCGCCGAGACGCCGGCCCAGATCCCGATCGCCTGGCCGCGCTGCCTCGGCGGGAACGTCGCTACGACGATCGAGAGCGTCGCCGGGTTCATGAGCGCCGAGCCGACGCCCTGGAGTGCGCGCGCGGCGATGAGATATCCGATCGTCGAGGAGAGGCCGCAGGCGAGCGAGGCGAGGGTGAAGATGGCGAGGCCGGTGGTGAAGATCCTCCGCCGCCCGAACATGTCGGCGAGCTTGCCGCCGGTGATCATGAGCGACGCGAACGTGAGCGCGTACGCCACGACGACCCACTCGAGGCCGGACTGGCCGACGTGGAGGTCGATCCGCATCGTCGGCAGCGCGACGTTCACGACCGTGTTGTCGAGCATGATCATGAACAGGCCGAACGAGACGGCCATGAGCGTCCACCACTTGCGATTTTCCTCGGCGACAAGTGCCGCCAGAACCCGTGCCTTCACCGCTACTCCTCTCCCCCTAAGTTAGTGCTCACTAGGTTAGCGCACGCTAACTTGTCTCCGCCACTCACCTTCGGCATGATCGGGCGCATGCCGAGCCACACGATCACCTTCCACCTCGACGTGCCGCGCGAGCGCGTTTTCGACTACATCGCCGACATCCGCAACGAGGCCGACTGGTCGAAGGACATCACCTCTGTCAAGCTCGTCGGCGACGGGCCGATCGGCCAGGGCACCGAGTTCGACACCGTGTACCGCGGCTTCGGGGCGATGCTCCTCATTCACACCGAGTTTCGCCGGCCCGAGCATCTCGTCATCGACGGCGACGGGCCGCGAATCGCCATGCACTTCGTGATGGACCTCGCGATGGACGGGGACGGGACGACCGTGACAATGACGGTCGACATGAGCCTGCGCGGCGCGTGGCGCGCACTCGAGCCGGTGCTCAAGCTCGGGATGCCGCGCGAGATGGCGAAGCGCCCTCGCCAGTTCGCCGCAGTTATCGACTGATAGGCTAAAACTAATGAGGATCGCGCTTGCGCAGATCGATCCCGTCGTCGGCGACCTCGATGGGAACCGCGCGCTGATCCTCGCGCGTGTACGCGAGGCGCGCGAGGCCGGAGCCGATCTCATCGTCCTGCCGGAACTCGCGGTCACCGGCTATCCGCCCGAAGACCTGCTCCTCCGCCCCGGCTTTGTGCGCGCTGCGCAGGCGGCCACCGAGGCGATCGCCGCAGAGGTGACGGGCATCGTCGCGCTCGTCGGCACACCGCTCTTCGACGGCGCGCTCTACAACGCGTGCGCCGTCTGTCGCGACGGCGCGATCGAGACCTACGCGCGGAAGCGGCATCTCCCGAACTACGGCGTCTTCGACGAGAAGCGGTACTTCGCGTCGTGGGAGACGGCGACGCGCGTCGAGGTCGCGGGCGCCCGGGTCGGGATCACGATCTGCGAGGACATGTGGATCCCCGGGCCGCCGACGACCGAGCTCGCGGCAGCCGGCGTCGATCTCGTCGTCAATCTCTCGGCCTCGCCGTTCCACGTCGGCCGCGAGCGCGAGCGGGAGGAGATCTTCACGGCGCGGGCGCGGGAGAGCGGCGTGCGCGTCGCGCTCTGCAACACCGTGGGCGGCCAGGACGAGCTCGTCTTCGACGGGCACTCGCTCTTCATCGAGAACGACGGCTCGGTCGTTGCCCGGGCGCCCGGCTTCGAGGAGGCGCTCCTCGTCGTCGATCTCGACGAGCCCGCGGCCGCCGACCTCGCCCCGCTCGCCGACGACCTCGAGCAGATGCACCGCGCGCTCGTCCTCGGGCTGCGCGACTACGTCGAGAAGAACGGCTTCCGGGAGGTCGTCGTCTCCGTATCGGGCGGCATCGACTCGGCTCTGACGGCGGCGCTCGCGGTCGAGGCGCTCGGCGCGGCGCGCGTCCACCTCGTCTCGATGCCGTCCCGATACTCCTCGGCGGAGACGCGCGGAGACGCGCGGCAGCTGGCCGAGAACCTCGGCTGCGACTTCCGCGAGCTCGGGATCGAGCCGGTCGTCGAGGCGGCGACGGATGTCCTTGCCGAGTCGTTCGCGGGCCGGGAGCCGGATCTCGCGGAGGAGAACCTCCAGGCGCGCGTGCGGGGGACGCTCGTCATGGCGCTGTCGAACAAGTTCGGCTGGCTCGTCGTCACGACCGGGAACAAGTCGGAGCTGTCGGTGGGCTACGCGACTCTGTACGGCGACATGGCCGGCGGGTTCGCGCTGCTCAAGGACGTGTTCAAGACGGACGTGTTCCGGCTCTCGCGGCACCTCAACGAGGAGGCCGGGCGCGAGTTCATCCCCGTCTCTACGATCGAGCGCGCGCCGAGCGCCGAGCTGCGCGAGGGGCAGCGCGACGAGGACTCGCTGCCGCCGTATGCGGAGCTCGACCGCGTGCTCGAGGCGTACGTCGAGGACGACCGGACGCTCGAGGAGCTGAAGGCGGACGGCTTCGATCCCGACGTCGTCGCGCGCGCCGTCGCGCTCATCGACCGCGCGGAGTACAAGCGCCGTCAGGCGCCGCCCGGCGTGCGGCTGCGCCCGAAAGCATTCGGCCGCGACCGGCGGACGCCGATCACGAACCGCTGGCGGAGCTGATCCGCGCTTCGAGGTCGAGCGGGCGCGTCGAGACCGTCGCGAGCTCCTCCGGCGCGAACCAGCGCACTTCATTCGCCTCGGTCAAGTGAGGCGGCTCGAACTCTCCGACGCTCACGAGATAGACCCACGAGGTGAAGCCGCCGTAGCCGGGCTCGCCGAGCGTCCAGCCGCGGTTCTCCCAGAGGAGCGGCCCGAGCTCGAAATCGACGAGACCGACCTCCTCGTCGAGCTCGCGGCGGAGCGTTTGCTCGTCGCTCTCCCCTTCCTCGCGCCGGCCGCCGGGCGTGACCCACCAGTCGCCGTACTCGTCCCCGTAGCGCAGGAGCAGCACGCGCCCTCGGCTGTCGCGCACGAGTGCGCGCACGCTCTCCCGCACCGGGAGCCCGCTCGCGCGCCCGGCGAGCTCCTGGAACCACCGCCGGCGCTCGTCCCACGGCACCGCGGCGTTCGCCGGTGACGTCGACGGGAGGACGAAGAGGCGCGTCTCGCCGAGCGTCCGCTCTTGCAGCCCGTGCTCGGGACGCTCGCCGAACGTGCCGCGATACGCCTCCTTCCCGACGAACCCGAACCAGCCGGGACGAAGCTCGCGCGCGATCTGCTCGAGCCGCTCGGCTGCGCCCGCGAAGTCCGCGCGGCGGAGGTCGCCCGAGCCCGGCGTCGTGCGCGGCGCGGCGTTCGTCACGCCGACTCCCTCCTCGAGCAGCTTGAACTGCTCGGACGGCTCGTACAGCCGCGACGTGAAGCCGGCCGCGTGGAGGAGCCGCCAGAAGTCGTTGCGCGGGTTCGCGAAGTGCGCGTGCGCCGCGGCGGAGAAGCGG
This sequence comes from Gaiellaceae bacterium, assembly GCA_033857715.1. Classification (GTDB taxonomy): domain Bacteria; phylum Actinomycetota; class Thermoleophilia; order Gaiellales; family Gaiellaceae; genus Palsa-739. The sequence continues at coordinate 16,165 of JAWVDC010000048.1, forward strand.
CCGGGGTTGATCCCGACGAAGACGACCCGGAGATCCGGGCCGAGTACGTCGGGGACGTCGCTACGCAGCTTCGGGTTCGGCGTCTTCGGGCCGCGCGTCGATGCGAGCCTCGAAGTCGCGCCGCAAATCCTCGCCCGTCACCGCGAGCTCGTACCGCGGCCGGCGGGGCTCGAGCTTGACGACCGTCACCGTCGGATCCCACCCGCCGTAACAGCGGGCGTAGCACTCGTTCTCGGTGAGCGTGCGCAGGCGGATGACGAACCGCAGCGTACGAGCCGACCCGGACGGTGCCCCTCCAGTGAATGTTGCCGCGTTCCTGGCGAGCGAAAAGCAAGCGAGGCAAGGACGCAGGGAGCCTCGATAGCCAGGGCTATCGAGGTGACTGAGGACGCCGCCACGCGCAGCTTTGCAGCCGCCAGGGACGTGGATCACATTTGGCTGGAGGGGCACCGATCTCTGCGACGATGGAGCCATGGCCGTCAAGCCGCGTGAGCTCCGTTTCGCCGTCGATCTCACCAGTGGCGGCGAGTTCCTCGACGAGAGCGGCGTGCGGCTGCCCGTACCGCCGGAGTGGACGCCCGAGCATCTTCTGCTCGCCGCGCTCGTTCGCTGCTCGCTCGCGAGCTTCGGCTACCACGCGAAACGGGCCGGCCTGACCGTCGGCGGGACCTCCGGGGTCGCGCGCGGGATGGTCACGAAGCGGGAGAGCGACGAGCGGTACGCGTTCGTCGAGGTGGAGGTGGAGCTCGAGATCGCCGTCGAGCCCGATCCGGAGGATCTCGCGGGGCTGCTCGCGAAGGCAGAGCGCGACTGCTTCGTCAGCGCGTCCCTCACCGTGAAGCCGCGCTATCGCTGGACCGTGAACGGCCACGCGTGAGCAGCACGCTTACGCCGCCACGCGAGCGGCTCGACCGCGGCGAGGGCACCGGCCTCGGCCGGCCGTGGAACGTCATCGTCCTCAACGACAACCACAACACGTTTCAAGGCGTCGCCTACGCGCTGTCGAGCGTGATCCCGGGCGTCTCCTACGAAAGCGGGCTGCGGCTCGCCGACCGGATCCACCACGCGGGACAGGCGATCGTCTGGTCAGGGTTGAAGGAGCAGGCGGAGCTCTACTGGGAGCAACTCGGCGAGCACGGGCTGACGCTCGCGCCGCTGGAGCAGTCGTGAGCGCGAGC